>JBPOGC010000033.1:0-21781 GCA_051251795.1 Luteolibacter sp.
CGTGCCTTCTACGCGAAGAAAACCTACGATATCGAATACGAGTTCCCCTTCGGCATCCAGGAGCTGGAAGGTGTCGCCTACCGCACGGATTACGATCTCGGCGTCCACGCGAAGGGCTCCGGCAGACCTCTGGAATACTTCGACGAGGAAACGAAGGAGCGCTACCTGCCACACGTTGTCGAACCATCCGCTGGCTGCGACCGCACCGTCCTTGCACTCATCTGCGAGGCATTCGACGAAGAGGATCTCGGAAAAGACGGTAAAGCGGACATCCGCACGGTCATGCGCTTCATGCCCTCCATGGCACCGATCAAGGTTGCCATCTTCCCACTTCTCAAGAAAAACGAAGAACAAGTCCGCATCGCCAAGGAAATCCAAAAGGAACTCCAACCTTGGATGAACGTTTTCTACGATGAAACCGGAGCCGTAGGCCGCCGTTACCGTCGCCAGGACGAGATCGGCACACCCTTCTGCCTCACCATAGATTTCGAGACCCTCGGCGAGGAAAACCCGGATCTGAAAGGCACGGTCACCCTGCGTCACCGCGACTCCATGGAGCAGGAGCGCGTCCCGATCGATGATTTGCTTTCATGGCTCATCGCCCGTGTTCGTTAAATTGAAGTTGCATCCTACCGCTTCCCAATGCATCCAAGGAGCGGAAAACATTCGGAACCATGGCAGATAAAGAAGACAAGAACGAAGAAAACATCGGCGGAAAATTTTATGTCGACAGCCAGTGCATCGATTGTGATCTGTGCCGTGAGACCGCGCCGAACAACTTCACCCGCGCTGAAGACGAGGGCTATTCCTACGTTTTCAAACAGCCCGAGACCGACGAGGAGATCGAGCAAAGCCGCGAAGCCATGGAAGGCTGCCCTGTCGAGGCTATCGGCGAAGACGGAGACGACTGATCCCAATGCCTGCGCCCCGGAAAAAGCAGCCGAAGGATCGCAAAAGCATACACGAGGAGCTCCTCAGCGAATGGCTTGGCTGTGACAAGCCAATGAATCTCGGAAGGAACATTTCCGAGGCATCCAATTGGGTTGACGGGATTCTCAAAAAGCAATTTTTTGCCGAAAGTCTCAATGAAGACGAGGTTAAGCGAGTCTGGAAAGAGGTTGCCGGGGAATTCATCGGCGCTCACACCGAGCCGGTTTCAGTCAAAGAAGGGCACCTCGTCCTCCGCGTCACCCAACCCGCCATGCGTTTTCACCTGGAGCAAATGAAGCCGGATCTTCTAAGGAAAATCAAAGAGCGCTTCGGCGCGGAAAAAATCAAATCCGTGAAATTCAACCTGGGGTAGTCTAAAACATTCATGTTCAAAAATCTGATATTCGACTGGTCTGGAACCCTCGTGGACGACATGGGGCCGGTCATCGAGGCCACAAACGCCGTTCTCGAAAAATACGGGATCGCCCCCTACGACAGGGAAGGCTTCCGTCGTAATTTCCGCCTTCCCTACCGTGAGTTCTATGCGGAAATCCTTCCGGATGTAACACTTGAGGAACTGGAGGCACATTTCCGTCCCGCCTTCGACGGGGCAACCAGCATCGTCACAGTACTCCCCCACGCCCGCGAGAAACTCGAATGGGCCAAGGCCCGTGGAATGCGAATGTTCGTCCTCACATCGATGGATGCCATCGCCTTCTCCAGACAGCTCAATGAATTCGGCATGAAGGATTTCTTTGAGGAGACCTATGCCGGTGTCCTCGACAAACGTGAGCTTATCGATGAAATCCTCGACACCCATTCCCTCGATAAAAACGAGACCGCCTTCGTCGGCGATATGACCCACGATATCGAAACCGCACGTCATGGCGGAATTTCCTCCATCGCCGTCCTGACCGGCTACCATCACGCAGAGGTTCTCGCAGGAGTCCGCCCGGACATCACCGTCCCGGATCTAGGGGTTTTGGTGAACGTCCTCGACAAGCGGAAAGCGGATCGCCCCGTCGCGACTGTTGGTGCCCTGATCCATGACGGCGCCGGGAAAATCCTCATGATCCGCACCCACAAGTGGAGCGACAAATGGGGCATCCCCGGCGGCAAGATCGAGCGAGGGGAAAGCAGTGAAACCGCCCTGAAACGTGAAATCCTCGAAGAAACCGCACTAAGCCTCTCAGACATTCACTTCGTGATGGTGCAGGACTGCATCGACTCCCCGGAGTTTTTCCGCAGTGAGCATTTTCTGCTTCTGAACTATGTGGCCCAGGCTGAAACTCACCATGTCACTCTCAACGATGAAGCAGAAGAATTTGTATGGTGCACTCCGGAAGAGGCCGGCAAACTTGATCTCAACCAAGCCACTAGAATTCTCTTGGATCGCGTGAACAAAGAAAACCTTCTACCATGAAAGACGACGAAATCGAGATTCGCAGATTGGAGGTGGAAACCCATATTGGAGTGCCCGACGGGGAACGCGCCACACCTCAGAAACTCTGGATCAGCGTCTGGATGCAATCTTCGCAAGGCTTCACAGGCCTGCAGGATAAAGTCGAACACACAGTCGACTACGCGGATGTTGCTTCAAAGCTGGCGGATCTCGCATCCGCAAAGCCACGGCACCTTATCGAGACTCTGGCGACGGATACTGCCGAGTTTCTTTTGCAAGAATACCCGCTGAGCTCGGTATCGGTGAAAGTCGAAAAAAAGATTCTCCCGAACGCGGACTTCGTAGCCGTGAAGATCTTCAGAAGCCGTTGATTACTCGAGAACCCCTTCGTCCACAGGGATCGCTTTGGGAGCCTTTTCCCAGGGAGTCATGTTATCTGGCAACGTACCCAGGTTCGATTTAATCAGAAACCAGATCGCTATCGCCAGAAGCAGACACATCAGTTTTGCGATCGGGTTTTTCGTCAGATTCAGTTTCATGGGATGGATTTCCTGAGATGAAGATGTCAGAGAGAATTTCGCGGAATTGTTTTTCAGTCAGGTTCCGCTTCAGCTGACCGTTTTCACAGATCGAGATACTACCGGTTTCCTCGCTCACCACAACTGCAATGGAATCGGTTCGTTCCGTGAGTCCGATTGCAGCTCTATGCCGCAACCCTGTGGAGCGGTCTCGCATTTCCCGCTCTGTGACAGGAAAAACGCAAGCAGCGCCAGCAACCCTGTCATCCGCGATGATCATACCACCGTCGTGCAAAGGGGATTTCGGATAGAAGACACTCATCGCCAGCTCAGGTGTAAATTGAGCGTCCAGCACAACTCCCGTTTCAAGTTGCTCCTTCAAAGTGATGCCCCGCTGAATCGCAAAGAGCGCACCGATCCGCTTCTTCGAAAGCATGACAACCGAATCGGCAAGCCGCTCCACCAAGGCCAAACGACGCTTGCTGGAAAACGAAAAGAACTGGCTGCTTCCCAGCCGGGCCAGAGCATTGCGCAACTCCGGCTGGAAAATCACTAACATCGCAAACGCAAGGACATACGCGGAGCGAGTGATCAACCAGCCGATCACCTCAAATTCAAAAATACGCGTAACGAGGGCAAGACCCACAAAAATAAAACCCAGTCCCACCAAAATCTGCGCTCCCCGCGTCGCACGGAAGCTCCTGTAGAGCTGGTAAATGCAAAATGCCAGGATGAGGACTTCAATCCCATCCCGCCAATGATCTACGATTATTTGCCACATATCTCTGCACGAGCTTAGTACTCTGGCGCAAAGCTGTCACTTCCTTTCAACAAAAGGCACCTCTGACTCGTCGAATCCGCCTTGCAGGAGAGCCCGGGCTGGCATTTAGTCACAGCATGCACGACGAAATCAAACTAACCCGCGAGGTGGAAGCAGTTCAGATCCCCAGCGGTGACACCATGACGCTTCCTGCCGGAACAGCAGTCTTCATCACACAGCGCCTCGGTGGCACTTACACCGTCGCCACTTCACAAGGCCTCGCCCGTGTTTCCTCCCAGGATGCGGACGCTCTGGGAGTCGACCCCGAAGAGGAAAAGAAGAAACTGGAGAAAGCCGTTCAATTGAAAGACGCCCCCCTCGAGGAGCAGGTCTGGGAGCAACTCAAAGGGGTCTATGACCCGGAAATCCCAGTGGACATTGTCAACCTCGGCCTTGTTTACGACTGCTCCATCCAGCAAGTCGATGACAAGAAAATCGTGCAGGTGAAAATGACCCTTACCGCTCCAGGTTGCGGCATGGGTCCCGTGATCGCAGCCGACGCCCAGGCGAAAGTGATGACCATCGATGGCATCGATGAAGCACAGGTCGACCTCGTGTGGGATCCCGCATGGAACCAGGACATGATCACCGAGGAAGGCAGGATGAAACTGGGAATGGTCTAAGGGAATTATTCCTTACCGCTTGTCTGGTCGATGTAGGCGATGATCGCGGGGATGGCAGCATCCAGCGTCTTTGCCACATCCTGATAGGCAGCTCTTCCCATACCTATGGGATCAGGCACATCCGCGCCAAAGCCCCTGCCTTCGATGTCCGCGAACTCGCAGGCCAGATAATATTTATCGGAAAAATCCGGGAACCGGTGCTCAAGCATTTCCAAATGCCCCCTGGTCATGGTGAAGACGTGGGTGGCGTCTTTCAAAAGTTCAGCCGTAACAGGGCTGCTGCGAAACCCTTCCAGCGAAGCTCCGACCAACTGGACGATCTGTTGCGTTTCCCGGCTCGCAGGGGATCCATCCGATGCGGCGACACCGGCAGATTTCACTGAATATTCAGGTTTCCCCAGCACTGATTTCCGGAACATCGCCTCCGCCATCGGACTGCGACAGGTGTTTCCCGTACATACAAACAAGACGCGTTTCGTAGCTGTCATCACTGCGGAGAACGATGCGCGGACTTCCCGTTTCCGTCAATCGAAAGCCAAGAGCCCGAACCATACTATCCTTTCAATGTCTCGAACGCGTCCTTCACATTCTGGATGAACTCCGGATCTGCCAGTAAGCTTCTGATCCAAATGACCAAAGGTGTGGCAAGTGCCATGAACAAAAACGCCGACACGACATACCAGGTAGGAGACCGCCCCTCAGGCGCGATGAATTGAACCCACCAACCATCTTTGTCCACTACCTTTGTGGTGAACATCTGGTTCTCTTCCTTTAGTTTGATCAGAAGTTTCTCCGCTGCAACAGGATCGTTTGTGGTGTAGAGGTGCTTGAATCGACGACCCGACTTTTCCGGCAAATCAATATGCCGAATCTTTCCAGGCGGAGCCGGAGCCTCCCGCAGAGTATAGATCTGTATCTCGTATACAAACGTCTCCTTCAGCCAACGATCGATACGTGTGAGTTGCATAATTAGGAAATTACCGTTGTTAGATCGGCCGACACGTTAGATTCCGCCCTGCATCATCTTCGGCCCCATGAGGAAAATCGGAAGGAATGTTCCCACAAAAACAGCGCCAATCAGGAACACTGCGCCAATCAGAACAATAAAGCTGATGATCGCAGCGAACGCTTCCATGTGGTTCTCAGCATCCTCCTCGTACATGACGGTGAGCATGTCCAGCTGCGCGTCGAGAGAAGCGGACTTTTCACCGATCGAAAGCATGTGAATCACCTGTGAGTCCACTGAGGTATATTTTGCGAACGCTGTGGAAAGCGGGACACCGGAGTTCTCATATTTATCAGCGGCATCACGAAGCTCTTTATAGAAAGGGGTTCCCATCACACTGTTCGCGGAGACACGGATTGATTTCGCAAGGTTGATCCCGTTTGAGTGGAGAAGCCTGATCGTGGAAATGAAAGTCATCTGGCGCAACGACATGATCAGCAGCCTGAACAGGCGCCACTTCGACATCGCGACCCCTAGAATGATTCCTCGGACATGGGTGGATTTCCAAATCGTGATCCCGAGTACAATGATCGAGAGCACAAAGATATGCCAGACCTTCTGTGTGAAGTGACTGATTTTAAATGAAATCGCAGTAATGCCATCCGCCGTCTGCCCGACACCGGCAAGCATCTCTTCCACCTGGGGAACGATTTTCACCTGGGAAACGATGAACGCACCTAGGAGCACCCCGATGATACACCCCGGCATGATCGTCGCTTTTTTAATGGCCTTGGTGAATTGCAACTCCTTGGTAATTCGATCCGCGAGAGACCGGAAGGCTTCGTGCAGCTGCCCGGAATCCGAACCAGCCTGAATCAGGCCCACGATCGTTTCGCTAAAGCGCTTCGACCTGCGGAAAGCTTCGTGGACGTTCACACCGGAGATAATATCCTCACGGATTTTAGTGAGGGCATCGATCATCACTTTGTTCGGGAGCCCTTTTGAATAGTATTTGATCGCGTCCGCTGTATTGATCTGCGCGCGCAGCATCGAACCGATTCCCCGGAACATGTCGACCTGCTCCTTTTTAGTGAACTCCTTCGGCTTTCCAGAACCGTTGAAAAAAGTGATCTGCTTCTTTTCAGAAGAGGCCTTTACGTTTGTCGGAGGTGGCTTCGGGCCGTTGTATCCCGGAGTGTTCGGTTGGGCGGTTGCACTAGTCATCGGTATAAGTCATGTCGATCACCTTACTGACGGCGGCGATATCTGTTTTTCCCTCGCGGAGAAGGCGAAGGCCACTACGGCGCAGGTTCGGCAAAATACCTTCCTCCGCCACTTTTACTTCAAGCTCATAGGGGGTCAGCTCCCCTTTTGATAGCTGGTCGGAAACTTTCGGGGTAATCGGGATAATTTCCAGAATAGCCGTCCGTCCGGAGTAACCGGTATTCCGACACTCGGTGCAGCCACCATCGGACGCCTTGAATACGGAGATTTTGGCAAACGATTCATCCAAGACAAAGGTCTTGCGATCCAGTTCGGAAATTCCGGTCGTCGCTTCCTTGCAGTAAGGGCAGAGGAGTTTGACCAGGCGCTGCGCGCAAGCCGCCTTCAGTGTCTGTGCGATCTTCCATCGCTCGATGCCGAGCTGTTCGAAACGCTCGATAATCTGCGAAGCCCGCGGGGTGTGAATGGTGGTGAGAACCTTGTGACCCGTGACTGCCGCCTCAATGGCAAGTTCCGCGGACTCCAGATCCCGCACCTCGCCCATGAGGATGATATCCGGATCGGACCGCATGAAAGAGGCGATCATTGGCTTGAACTCTTTCGGGCTCTTCAAGTCACAGTGTGTGATGCCTGGCACCTCATCCTCCACCGGGTTCTCCAGCGTTAGAATATTCACCTCCGGACGGTTCAGCTCGCGGAGAATCGCATTCAGCGTGGTGGATTTACCCGAACCCGTGGGTCCGGACATGACAATGATTCCCGCAGGGATTTTCATCACCTTGTTCAGGGCGAACATTGTCTCGTCATCAAACGCTAGAGTCCCCTTTCCCAGGGTCACATTGATATTGCTCTTGTCGAGCAAACGCATAGTCACGTGATAACCCCGGTAAGTACGATGTCTCTCGTAACGAATATCGATGGGTCTGTGGAAATATGAAATCGTGAAACGTCCGGAAATACCCGGAGCAGTGTTCCGGATTTCAGTAGGGAGTTTCATCAGGTTCAGCAGGAAGGCATCCAGCCTGTCCTTCAGCTTCATCGGGATCTCGACTTTCCTGCCTATGTCACCATCCACGCGGAAAGCATAGTAAAAGGTCTCCTTCTCCACTTTGAAATGAATGTCGGAAGCTCTCGTCCTTACCGCATCTGACATGACGGTCGCAACAAGCTGTGCCATCGGCTCGACATGATCCGTTGTCACATCAAAGTCGTGGATCCCGTCATCGAGATCCTCCACGTCGATCGCTTCAAGATCCGTCCTGTTCGGCCCGCTGCTGGTGGCAACTGACTCAATGGCACGGGCGATTTCAGAGGCAAGCGTCACTACCTTAACGATCTCGAGATCGGGAAAGCGCGGCGCAAGGTATTCCTCCGCCAGAGGACTCCATGGATTCGCTGTGGCCACGATCAGCTGCTTTTGTCCGGAAAGACAGAGCGGCGCGAAAAAGCCACGGGTCATCACCGTGGCATCGCAATAAGTGTGAAGCGCAGCGTCGCAGAATTCCGCGACTTTCGGGAAAAATGCCAAGCCGTTGATCTTCGCGACCGCTGCCATGAAGCAGAATCTAGTCACACGGTTCGGCACCTGATCCTGGTCAAGGTCAGAAAAGCCCGGATCATGTCCGGAAAGCTCGGTCATGATACGCCGGCTGATCAGCTCATTGAAGGACATGCCGTCGAATTCGATCACAGTAAGATGAGGTGTTTTTTGTTAAAGTTCAAAGTGCTTGCGACAGAGGAAAGCCCAGGGCTCGTATTCCATGCGTGCCGTTGTCAGGAAAGGCTGGATTCCGAAGCGCTTTGAAACGATCTGGTAAATCTGATCACCAAGAATCACTGCTGCCATAGGATTGATCGAAGCGGTTCCGATCGCTTCCGTGTCCTCCGCGAAGATCACCGGACAAAGCAAAAGCTTCCCGAGTGTGTGAATCGTATCAAAGGATTCGTAAAAGGCCGAGGGAGCGATGAGCTTGCTGGCGAAAGGAATGGAAGGGGGTATTGGATTCAGCGTTGAAGCCACCGCGTCACTTAGTGCCGTGATCACTGGACCGAGATGTTCCTCATCCGTTCCCATGGAGCGCGCCAAAGTCTCGATAAGATCCTTTGGTCTGCCCTTATGCTGCCCATCGCGCACTATCTGAAGAGCTTCCAGAATCTGGGGATTGGTTGCTGCATTTGTGATGCTCAATGCTTCTGCCGTCTTGACATAACAAAGCTCCACCAGCGCCCCGTCCGGCATATTTTCTGATGTGGCTGAGTCTAGCATAGGAACCATGGAGTTCATAATTGGGGTGGGATCTTGAAATATTATCTACGTCTCACGCTGTTAAACCTAGGGCTGGTGCCACGGCTGGAGGTAGAGGTGCTGAGCTCGCTTTCTTTGGGATAATACGGGGCTTCTTTCGGCTCCATCCCACGAAGAGTCCTTCTGAGATTTGGCTCGTGAGCCGGGCCGGGATTGTAGGGATCAATCGAATCGTAGTCGCATGGCAGCTCGGTCTTTCCTCGAATCATATCAGAGGTGCGTTTTGTGGCCATGCTACTTGTCGGATCGTAGGACGTCGGTGTGACGATGAAGACCAGCGATGTCTGCTCCTTGAGAGCCTCTTTGCTTTTGAAGAAAAAGCGAACCAAAGGAATGTCTCCAAGAATTGGAACCTTGGTCTTGTCCTTGCTCTGAACTTCCCCATAGAAGCCACCGACAATAAGCGAGCTGCCATCCGGGATACGGGCGATTGTTTCGACCATGGATTCTGTGACCCTCGGATATGTGTTTCCAGCCGTGCCAATAACCTGATCGGTAATCTGCGCGGATCGAGGACGCATTTTCATACGAACGGTTCCATCCGGCAGCAATGTAGGTGTTACAACAATCGAAATGCCGATTTCACGGTGGTTGTCGGGATCTTCAGTAATCGCCTTGTCGGACGCATCAATCTTGTAGCGAACTTCCTCAGTCACTGTTGCCTGACCGTCCGATCCTCCAGGCGTTGTTGTCGTGGTGATGATCGGAATCCGATCGATGATCGAGATTGTCGCTTGCTCGTTATCCTCAGTGATAAGTGTGGGGTTTGAGACTTGATTCGCTACGCCACCAGTATTGAGAGCTTTCAAAAGTCCCGTGAGCTGGACTGGGGTTAAAATAATACTACCACTTTTGGTTGCGGCAAATGTCCCGGGAGAAGAAGTGCTTACGTCTGGATTACCATCTACATCACCAATAAACGTTGTTGGCAGTCCAAAGAGATTTCCTAACTGGCTTGTTATCTCAAAGGGTACGCCGTTATTTCCAAGGTTTTCGGTCCAGTTGACACCTATTTTCTCCCCGACACTGGAATTCACACGGAGAATTTTTGTCTCCACTATGATCTGGCCTTTTGCTTTATCGATCCCATGAAGAAGACGCTGGGTCGCCTCTATACGTGTCGGCGTGTCGATGATGATAACTGTATTGGTTTTCGGCTCAAAGTTTACGATTCCTGTTCCAGGGGTCAGCATAGGTTTGATCAACTCTTTGATCTGTTCAATGTCAGATGGTCGGAGATATTTGAGTTGGTAGTGATATTCCGAACTCGGGAGCTGACTCAGCTGCGCCTGGGTCAAAGCATAGATGGTGTTGCCTTTCGTATGTAGGGAAAGACCGTACATGAAGGCCAGCTCTTCCATTTGGTTGATCGGATTTCCGTCATCCAAGTGACCCGTGACTGTGTAGTCCGGCCCGTTGATCTTCAGATTGTGGAAATATTGCTTGCCGGCTGAACGGGCGAGAAACTGGAAAATATCATTCAGAGCAGCATCCTTGATGATGTATCCCTCTGCCGTCTCTTCCATTTCGCGTTTTTGGTCTTCCAGAGGCGCAAAGGGAATAGCTCCTGGTTCACTTACATCTGGATCGCCAGGGTTATTCGGAGGAAGTTCACCAATCGCCGGCAGATCTTCCAGTTCACTGTCATCAGCAGGAGGGGAACCAAAATCTCCATCTGCAGTAGGTGGCAGGTTTTCTTCAAGCTCGGCAGTCACATCACTAAGCAGGTTACCCTGTCCCGGGCTAATCGCAATCATACCCCAGAAGAGAAATAGGGTTGTCGTTATGTATTTGAGATGTCTCATGAATTAGGGTGTTGAAGTAGAATTGAAATTGCTGTCGGGGCTAAGGTTAAGTGGTGCGTTCTTACCATCCTCCACCACTCCGGGAGGCCTGGAGTTGCTTGTGCCGGATACCATCCCGGGCGGTAGCATTTTCAGCTCGAAGACAGCCGTGTCCCCGTTCTGCTGGTTGCGAAAGTGGATCTGTCTTCCGGTCACTTTCACGACTTTGATCGAAAGACGCTTACCTCTGTAGACCAAGGGAAACTCATCCCCTTCGGAAAATGTCCGGCTTTCCACGAGGAACTTTTTTTCGCCCGGCATGATTGTTGTGACCGCGATCCGATCGATAATCTCAATCAACGGTGTCGATGGAAGAACAGTCGCTTTACCGCTAGGCCGAGCCGCGGCAGTAATCTTTCGCTCGAGCTTTTTATCGGGATTTTGATAGAGCCCGAAGGGACCTATCTCCCGATCCTTCATGGAAAACATTGCCGCACGGGGGGCAATGTAGGTATCCAGATCCTGCCCAGCAAAACGGGAAGGCAGGTCGTCCACAGGCACTGCCGACTCTTTCACTTCTTCAGGTTTTCCAGCTTCGGCTTCTTCCTTCAACTCGGTCTTTGTTTTTATACCCGCTTTGAAAAATTCCGCGCTTTGCGATAGCGCTCCGCCCATTCCAAAAAGCAAAACGAGACATGCCCTTAGGGCGATGACTTGAAAAAGGCAGCGGGATGTTTTCGTTTTTTGAGTCATACGTTGGCTAATTTTCCCACGCCGAATAAACGACCTGGAAATCCAGAAGGGATGAATCCGGAGAATTGTTCGGATCGATTCGGAGTTCGGATAGTTGTAAATTCGGCATCATTGTCTCCAACTCCAAGAAGACATGTTGAACCGTCCGGAAGGTTCCTCTGAAGTTGAACTTGAGTCCTGATGAATTCTGCGCTGAAACGGATCCGATCCCACCTGCATTTGGAAGTCTTTCGAAGGCCGTCTGTTGGAATTCTTTTGGTGGCAAGTCCTTTGCGATCTGGCGAAGATTCGTAGTTACCAGTGAAAATGTTTCTTGTTGTAATAGCTTCTGCCACCTCTCGAGATGCTCACGCTCCTTGCTTAGCTCAGCCTCGACCTGGAATGCCCCGATCTTGTTCTGCTTGTAACCCGCATAATGAGTTACCTTGTTTTCATATGATGAAATGACTTTTCCCCGCACGAACGCGCTAGCACCGAGAACCAACGCGGAAAGCACAATAGGAATGACAATTCCAAAGAGGAGGATGGAGTTCTTATACATGAAGTTGCTTAGGGAGCTTTGGATGCGAAAACGGCAAGCGGATCCGCCGATTCAAAACGTTGCGTAATTGTCAGGGTAAAGCCGAATGGGTAAGTTGATTCGTCCGAGCCAACGATCTGATCGGCAGGCCGTGGTTTAAACCCGCTATTCTCTTGAGTCTTCACGTTCACCACCAAGCTCCTGGTGTCGGGTGTCGGGTCGAAAGACGTGTTTCCCGTGATTTCCGAGATTTTGGCAAAATGCTCCGAAATCCCTTCGCGTGTATTGATGCCGTTCAGATATTTCAAAGCTTTATCACGAGCCATACCACTGATCTTCCATTCCCTGATAAATCCAACCTTTGCCTGGCCTGGCAGCGTGTCGGGTCTCACTGTGTTGACAAAGTTTTTTACCAGTATCCCCGAATCCTCGGGAAAAAGGCGGGCAAGAGCTTCCATGGACACCCATGCCTTAGACCTGTCTGCCAGCATGTTGCCCCAGTGTTCCATCTTTACTCGCTCCGCCTTGAGCCTATCCACTCGTTGCCGCACATTATCGGCCTCTGCCGCATTGAAAGCCCATTCTTCTTTGCGCATTGTTTTGAGAATCGTAGCTACCATCAAGGTGCTAACTATCAAGGTGATTAGAACCAAAGCGATACGCCCCAGCTTAAGAAACCGCAAAAGGCGCATTTCTCCCTTGGAAGGATAGAGTTCGTTTACTTCACTGGGAGCGGAAAGGAAATCCTGAAGAAACCATCTTTCCTCAATGAGAGCGCCAAAGGTATGGCTTTGCCCCTCTTCTTCAACGTGAGGCTCAATCGATAGGACTGGCTCAGGCTGCCATATTTCGAGTGTTTCATTCCCAGGAAAAACGCAAGTCTCCACTCTACTTTCAGGAAAGGTTTTTGCGAGATCTTCTCCGAGCGTATGATCAACATCGGAACCAAGAGGAATTACGATCAAGTCAGGATCGATGAACTCCAGCGACGCGTTAGTGGTTGAAAGAGGATGACGAAAATTCGCAGGACGAGGTAGCCCACGATGTTGCAAAGTCCGGATCAGTCTAAGATCTGAGTGTTCGTTGAAAAACCCCAAGGCGGTCAGCCAAGGATATTGCAGGATGGCAACAAAGGGTTTCCCCGATCTTCCAGGCAGGATCTTAGGAAGTTTAGATAAGACTACCAGCGGTGCGCTCAGTGTGTGCGTGACTATCGGGAAGTTCTTAGCCTCACCCGTTTCCCTGAGAAATGTAAGAAATGGATCGAGTCGTCTTGAAAGGCTGATTGTTGTCCCGATGGCATTGCTGCCGGTGGCGGGATAAGGGAGCACGCGCCAGGACGCTTGGTCAGGCGGAACGTTGGAGTCCGCCAGAATTTTGGAAGGAAACGTGTAGGCTTTCTCACGAAGATCATTGAGTGCCGCCGGGTTGTTCAGTTCCGGATCCAACTCTGCGGTCGCGAACTCGTCCGCCACATGAACGACCACGCCAAGAGCAAGAGCTTTCACTTCACGGGCTCTGCCCAAGAGAGCTTCACCCAAGGCCTTGCTTTGCTCCAGGTCAAAGAGATTTGCCTCCGAAATGGGTATCCCCTTCTGCCATTCTCCGGTTGAGCGGTTGTAGAAAAATGTAACGATGGAAACGCCATCGAGTCGTATATGAAATTGAAAATCCAGATCCAACGCCTCCTGATACCAAGCGTCTGAGGTAGCACGACTGGTCTCTTTCAAGACTGTGCGAGCTTGCCTGAACTGCTGAAAAATATTCAGCGATGTCGGATGTTGGAGACTGGACAAAGGGATGTGGGAATAGAGGTAATGACCGCCGGAGGAAACCATCGACAAGATTGCCAACGAGATAACGACCCGCCCCAAAGGGACGGATCGTTGAGTATTGACGGAGGCAATTTACATTGCTCCTGAATAATTGCTTACCATTGGGAGTAAGACGCCGCGTCAGGCGCGTAGTCTGTGGATCCAGTACCAGTGTAGGTAGCGGTCATCCAGAGTGTGCCAACGGCAGGAACTACAGTTCCACCTGCGTAGGAGATTGTGGTAGCAGGAGCTGCTGGCTTTGCCATGTAAGCGCCCACGCCGTCATCGGCCGTGCCGAAGATATCGTCTTCAGTAACTCCGTCAGCAACATCCAATCCACGGATGTTCGCGTGTCCACGAACAGCTTGCTGTGTGTTACGAAGGTTGAGGATGTTAGCAGCGCGATCCGATCCTTTTTTCCACGCACGTGCGCCGATGAAGAGGATGGAGATAAGTGAGAGCAAGACCAGAATTACGACGGTGAGCTCGAGGAGAGTCATGCCGGACTTGGATGCTTTCATGTTCTGGGTGTGTGTCAGTTTCATGTATTGTTTTGTTTGCTTTGTTTTTTCAACAGCCCCGATAAATCCGGAGCCGTGGAAATTGGTTTCGGGTGAAAGTGGTTAGAGTGTATCGTCCTGGGTCTTGTCCATTTTGGCGGACTCAAAGGTCTCGTGGGTGATCAGTCCGTTGCGGAGCAGGCGCTCGAGGTTCGCATCCCATTGGACGTTTCCGGCACGCCGGATCACATCTTCCAGCGAGCGGGCACCGCCATCGTAGTTGGTAATAGCGGACGACACGGCATCATCATTGTTCTGCAGGAACTCATAGGTAAGAACCCGGCGCTGTGTGCCGTTCAACAGACCTTGTGAGTGGATGAAAATCAGGATTTCCGAGAGGCGGGAGAGCACGGATGAATGGCTTTCTCTAGGATATAGCTCCAGGATACGTCCTATGGTTTTCACCGCTCCAGTGGTGTGTAGCGTGGAAAGAACAAGGTGGCCTGTTTGTGCGGCTTCCATGCAGGTCTCCATCGCCTCACGGTCACGAATCTCGCCAAGCAAAATCACATGCGGAGCTTTCCGTAAAACATCCTTCAGGCCTTGCTTATAGTTCCGCACATCGCGTCCGACTTCTTGCTGAGTAACGATGGATGGGGAAGGAATCCGGTGCCCTGGATAGACGGGGTCTTCCATATCGTCCGGGTATTGGTACTCAATGGGATCTTCAACGGTTACGATGTGCTTGGGATGGTTCTGCCTCAACCAGTCAATAAGAGAAGCGAGTGTCGTGGACTTGCCCGAACCTGTCGGCCCGGTCACGAGGCAAAGCCCAGCACGTTTCAGAACCGCATGCCTGAGTGTGTCAGTTGTATCAGGGTCGATTCCCAGAACATCGAGACCTGGGATGAAATCGTTGAGGATACGGCAAGTCACCCCGAGCCCCGAGGAAGAAAGATGAGCCTGTATACGGAGACGCCCGGAGCACTCTCCATTGCCCCCCATGGGAATACCGTCACAGGAAAAGTCAGAGACCATGTTTGAGGAAAACTCATCGATGGCGAGTTGGATCTTGTCGTCGACACGCTCGCCCATGGACTGCGAAGTGCCGAACCCGTGCGATCCGGACTCCCGGTTGCGAATGAGTTCCTTCAGAATCTCATCCATGTGGATAGCTGAAAGAATGCCGAGGGAGCCAAGGGTCTGCATACCTTTGTTCGTATGAATGTACACCGGTCGCTCAGATCGCATCTGAATGTCGGAGACTCGCATTTCCCTGCACACCCGGAATATGATCTCCAGCAAATCACGACCGGACATGCCAGGCAGGAACGCCGGGGCTGCGGGAGCCGGGGCGACAGCCGCATGCGGAACTGGTGGTGGCTGTATTGTGGGCATCAGGTTATGAAAATTCAGTTCGCGACTCTTTGGTTCGAGGGGTGCCCCTCAAAACGACGAATGGCCTGCTCGTGAGTGTCCCGCATTCTGAGGACAAACTGAAAACGGTCATCAATTTCAGCTAGGCGAAGGTCGGAAAGGTTTTTCCAAAGATCCTTCTCCGTCCACTCATGGGAAAGGTGGGAATAAAGTCCGATAGCCCGGTCAATGATCTCCAGGGCTTCACGCATTTGCCGGGTCGTGTATTTTGGAGCGTCAGGATGGAACTGCCTGTCATTGAGCATCAGCTCAAGAACGTTTTCACCCGCCGCAGCCGCAGTGAGAGCATGTCGTGGATCGTCACGCTTGCTGAAGCAGTAGTTGATTGTATCAAAGGCGAGTTTCGCAGCCCTTGGGGTAAGTTCCGGCCGTGTGCCGAGTTGTGGTTCGGTCAGGAAAAAATGATAGGAAACATAATTCCCATAGTGGGAAGGATCCAGATTGTATGCGAAGCGGAGTTTGTCTTCCACTCCCCTGCGCAGGAAGAATTTGTGAGCTGCACTTGCAGCTTTTGGATTTGTCCTTTCCTCCAGCCCCTCGCCCAAGCCTTCCACAAACATACGAAGCCCATCGTTGAACCCCTTGTTTCCAGGAGCTACAAGATCTTCGCTGATTGAGGGTTTGTGATGTTCGCAATTCTCCGGATCGTCACAGACATGCTCCGCTCCTCTTTGCGCGGCATGGAAATACGTATCGATAGGCCCCTGCATTGCCATGGCGAAAACCTCGCCGTAAGGACTGCGGTTGATGCCGAGAACATTCAAAGGAACATTCTCATCATTGTTTTCCAAAAGTGGTTTCGAACTGATCGCAAAACCAACGGCACCGCACCCGATGAGGGCGATGGAGATGATGTTTGAAATCGATTTCATAAGCGGTGTTGGGGAATTGAGAAGGTTGTTATGCGGTCGCGCTTGTTTTGAAACAGAGACGGGAGACTCCTACGCAAATCGCAAGGATGGCTGTGAAGTAGAGAATCATGTTGCTGAAGACATCAGCGCTGAGCGCTCCTGTTTTGAAGTAGAGTCGCTGGGTCAGATCCGCGAAGCGATACTGCGGGGAGTAGAGCCAGAGCGCCTGAAGAGCGGAGTTCGCCTCCAGCTTCAACATGTTGTCGAGATAACCTACGCCATAGAGACCGTAGACCGTGATGAAAAATGTGACTATGAATCCTGTGATCCCTCCAAAACGCGAAGCGAGGGCGGTGGCCAATGCCAGCAGAGGAGCGATGGCTAAAAGGAAGAGTGTAAGATACTGGAAATTCAGAGTCCACCACATGGATTGCTCACCACTGTCACCCGGCATCGCGCCGAAGAGCGAGACTGCCAGTGCCACGAAAGCGAGCGGAACAATGAAGGTGAAGACGGCCAGCCAGATTTCAAAAAGCTGGCGCGTGGCCGAAAGCCCGGTAGTGCGGAAGTATTCCCCAGTCCCGGATTTCGTATTTGATTCACCAAGACGGGATGCTGCGAAAAAACCCCAGACCATCGTACATACGAACAGCGTGCCCCAGGCCGCCTGAATGCGGGCGGGCTGGATCAGGATGGGTTTCTCCGAAGCACTGGAGATCATCGGAAGGATGAACGGAAGGATGAGCACTGCAAAAAGACAGATCGCCCAAGCCTTACGATGAAGGATTGTTGAAAAGGTCAGTTTAAAGAGACGCATGGTGTTCTGCCGTTGATTTCGTTGTTCAGTTCAAAAGTGATTTCAATGAAGACCAGGTCTGTCCATCCGCACTGTGGTGGCTGACTGTCTCGCCCTCGATGAGCAGCACGCTCGGCATGGACATCGAGTCGTAGTCGGGATGGCAGGAAACCAGGCGAAGCACGTTGTCTTCGGACTCAGCCCACATTTTCTCAAAAGTCTCCCGCGCAAAGGCATCGAGGCCGCTGAATGGCTCGTCCAGTAGAAGAATGTTGCCACGGTCGCTTTTCACCGAATGCTCCGCTGTGATCAGCGCTGTCTTCCGGCGGTTGCCAGTCGAAAGCTTTCCATAGAGCTTGTTGACATCCAGCTCGATTTGCTCAGCCAATTCGAAAGCGGCCTTCTGCGAACGCTTTGGAATCAGACTTTTAAAAATTGTTTTCGGAGTCAGCTCACCGTCGAAGCGCATGTCCTCCGGCAAGTACTGCATGAAACCCTCGGAGGAGAGATCCCCGGAAACCTTCTTCAGGCTGCCTGCGATTGTGCGAAGCAAGGTGGATTTCCCACGACCGTTTCTGGCAAGCAGGAAATGTGTCCCTCCTGTGAGCCTCACGGGTTTTTCAAACCTGGCAAGAGGAGCCGCGTAGCCAATGGCAAGACCGGAGTCGAGTCGTATGCATGGTGCGTTTGATTTCATTGTGTGGTATGAACCTGTTAGAATCTGTTGCGCTTCTATGGATTGCGGCTATTTAGTCAAGAAAGATTAAATATCGCAGAGCCTTTAATATCTGCAAAATTAGACTTCTAACAGAAAAACACAAACTTTTTTTGAACGAAATTTGAACTTTGTGGTCGATTTTTTACAAAACCTTCCGGAATACTGCTTTTTTAGCCAAAAAAATAGGGATCTGAAAATTGGAAATCAATAAACACACCAGCGGCTTCATTCGCTTCCTAGCGGTAGAGCGCGGCCTCTCCGATGCCTACCAACAATCTGTCATCCAGTCGCTCAATAGCCTGGAAAGCTGGTTGGAGAGCAAAAATATGCCGCTTGAAGAAATCGGAACCAGCGATCTGGCGGACTTCCTCCGCGACCGGAAGCAGAGTGGGCTTGGCTCATCGTCAGTGCGGCTCACTACAGTCCATTTGAAAATTTTCTTCCGATGGCTGGCAGAGCGCGGCGTGGTACCCATGGATGCGGCGGAGCCCCTCGTCTCCGCGAAGGACGATCTGCGCCTGCCCTCCACCCTTTCCGCAGAGGAAGTCGGGAAATGGATCGAAAGCATCTCAACTGATGATTTTCTCGGCAAAAGGGATCGGGCGATTCTGGAGCTTTTCTATTCCGCCGGCCTCCGTCTCGCTGAGCTTTGCGGAGCCCGGCTTGACTCGCTCGACCTGGAGGAAGGATTTTTGCGCGTTACCGGGAAGGGGAACAAGACGCGCCTTGTCCGCTTCGGGCAAAAAGCGCAGACAGCCATCGTCCACTATTTGGACAATGAAAGGCCAAAGCTCGTAAAGACCAAGACCTCCACACACATTTTCATTGGAATACGCGGTGCGCCACTAACTCCGGAACGCGTGCGCCAGATCGTCAAGAAACGAGCCGCTATGGCCGGGATCGACGAAACCGTTTACCCCCACCTGCTACGCCACTCGTTTGCGACCCACCTCCTCGAGGGCGGAGCTGATCTCCGGGTGATCCAGGAGCTTCTTGGACATGCCGATATTTCCACAACACAGATTTACACACACGTCAGCACAAAGGGACTCAAGGACATCCACCGAAAGTTTCATCCGAGAGGCTGAGACCGATTTTTTCGCCAGTTTACTGAAAAAAAGCGCCCACCCCTCTCAGGATGAACGCTTGGGATATAAGAAAGTTGGAAAATCTTACTCTGCTTCCTCTTCCTCCTTGTCCTTCTTCTTACCTTTTTTGCCCTTCTTCTCGCCCATCTCAGCCTTCATGGCTTCCTTTTCCTCGGCGTTCAGCTTGCCATCTTTGTCGATGTCATACTTCTCGAGTATTTTCGCCTTTTTGGCGGCTTTTTTATCAGCTTTTGTATCGCCGTCTTCAGCGTGAAGACTGCCAATTGCGAATACAGATACAGCGCCAAGGGCGATGAGTGATTTGATTTTCATATTTTTGGTTATTTTATTTGGGTACAAACGCACCGGACTTTCGGTGCTCGCACGCACGAGTTTTCACATCGCCGCCGAAGATTAGTTTCTGCGATCTGAAAAAATAATCCACTAAATTTCTAGGTCTGCCTCTGGTATTTTTCAGAAAGGTTTGCCAGCCGCCAATCCTACGGCTTCCATAGCACCACGCCGTGGATACTAAAACGCCTACACCTCCTGCCAACCGCACCTTGGTCTTCCTACGCAGGACTTCCAGCACTCTCTTCCTCTGGGTCGTCGTCGCTGCCATTTTCTGGAGCATGATCCCCGCCGCCTACCTCGGCCTCATTGCCGTCCTGGCGATCATCTCCACCATCGAGTATTTTAAAATGCTCCGTGTCGCGGACGTAAAATGCTTTCCCCGCTTCGGCCTCATCCTCGCCCTTCTCTACTGCGGTGCTTCCTCCTACTATTTCCTACAGGGAGGGAAAGACATCCCGGGCATCCTTGATGCAGCCTTCATCTTCCTAGCCGTCACCGGCCCGTTCACCCTCCAGCTCCGCTACTCCATCAAGGGGATCGAAGCTCTTCTCGCCGTCGCGGCGAATGCCCTCGGCTTCCTATACGTCGCCTACCTTTTCACCTTCGCCGCCCGCATCTCCTTTGCCCTGCCCGGTGAGGGCGCCATCCCCGGAGCCTTCGTCCTCCTCTGGCTTCTGGCCGTCACGAAATTCACCGACATGGGTGCCTACATCACCGGCTCCCTGATCGGAAAGAACAAGATGATCCCACACATCTCGCCCGGAAAAACCTGGGAAGGATTCGTCGGTGCCATCTTTTTCGCCCAACTCGCCGCTTGTGGATTCTACGCCCTCATTCCGGACAAACTCACCGCCCTGCAGTCCTGGCCACACGTCATCGCCCTCGGCTTCCTGCTCGCCATTCTCGCCGTCATCGGAGACCTCGCGGAAAGCGTCGTGAAGCGCTCACTCCACGCAAAAGACTCCGGAAACATGCTACCCGGCATCGGCGGTGGCCTCGATCTCATCGATAGCATCTGCTTCACCGCCCCCGCCCTCTACTTCTACCTCGTCTGGTTCCTTCCCGCAATCTCATGAAACGCCGGGTAGTCCTACTTGGCTCCACCGGCTCCATCGGCGTATCCACTCTGAAAGTCGCCGCCAGTCTCCCGGACGAGATCGAGATCGTCGCCCTCGCCGCCCACTCCAGCGTAGAAACCCTCGCCGCCCAGGCTATCTCAAAAGGCGTCCGCCACGTGGCCATCTATGACGAGACAAAGGAAAAGCAACTCCGCTCCCTGCTCCCAGCCTCTGTAGAGATTCACACCGGCCCACAAGGACTGGAAACCCTCTCACAACTCGTTGAGGCAGACGTCGTCCTCATCGCCATCGTCGGCACCGCAGGCCTCCAGCCCGCCCTCGCCGCCATCGATGCAGGAAAAGACCTCGCAATCGCCTCAAAGGAAATTCTCGTCATGGCTGGTGAAATCATCACAGAAAAAGCCACGGAGAAAGGAATCCGCATCCTTCCTGTCGATTCCGAGCACAACGCCATCTTCCAATGCCTCGAAGGCCACAAAGGCGGTGAAAAAGAAATCTCCCGCCTCATCCTCACAGCCTCCGGAGGCCCATTCCGCGAAACCACCGCCGCAGACCTCTGGAGCGTTACCCCGGAAATGGCCATGAACCACCCCACCTGGGACATGGGGCCAAAGATCACCATGGACTCCGCCACCCTCTTCAACAAAGGCCTCGAAATGATCGAAGCCCGCTGGCTCTTCGGTATCGGCATGGATCGCATCGAAGCCATCATCCATCCCCAGTCCATCGTCCACTCCATGGTAGAGTTCACGGACGGCTCCGTCCTCGCCCAGCTCTCCAACACGGACATGTGTTTCCCAATCCAATACGCCCTTACCTACCCGGTCAGAAAAAAAGGAAACCTAAAGCCCATCGATTTCGCAACACTCTCCAAGCTCGAATTCTCAGCACCCCGCACCGAAGACTTCCCCGCCCTAAACCTAGCCCGCACCGCAGGCCTCACCGGAGGCACCCTCCCCGCCGTCTACAACGCCGCCAACGAAGTAGCAGTGGATGCCTTCCGTTCCGGTAAAATCAAATTTCCTCAGATCTGGCAATGCGTGGAAGACGCGATGACAAGCCACACTGCAATCCAAAAACCAAGTATCACGGAAATCCTCAAAGCCGATTCCCAAGCGAGGCTCGCAGCACGTGGTTTCTGCGAAAATGTCGCACCCCAAGACTTGTGACTGTCAAAACTGTCGCGATTCCATCGGCAAGATCTAAGAGGCTGTCTGAAAAATGCCGAATGAGTGCTGCGAGAGATTTTTGTGTCAGGCAAGGCGCGACGCCGGAGCTGGTCGAGACCAGTGACCAAGGAGCAACGAAGCTTGAGGCAA
>JBPOGC010000034.1:0-21662 GCA_051251795.1 Luteolibacter sp.
ACGCGTCATGCATCACTCGAACTACATCCTCTTGACAAACAATCAGCCATATCAACGTCATAGGAATGGCGCGCCGGGGTCAACTCCCAATTTAATCAAACGGCTTCCTCGGCGTCGCCATCTCCGCCTTGTTAGCCGTTCTTCATGGTTCGCTGACAGCTGTTAATTCAGTTCCCTGCCCATCAGCATCTTCTCCTAAGAATTCAATCTCCCACTTACGAAGGAATTCCAGACCGCGGTCAAAATACCGATCATTCAGAAAACCATATCCAGCGTCCCGACCGATACAGATATGCAGGTTCAGAAGCCACAGATGGCGAACCGCGACAAAGATGTCCGTTGCCTGGACGTCTGTATCGGTCAATGGTCGCTCGTTCCGATAGCCACGAAGAAATAGCGGCCAACGATCCTTGTCCTTCCCATTGAGACGCGCATTCCAGCGAAAGACGGCAATATCATACGCCCGCCATCCGAACCCACAACAGTCGAAGTCAAAAAAGATCATTTCATCGTTACCTTCCAAGTGACCGTTCCCACTATGGAAATCTCCGTGGCAAAAGCCCCGTTCGAGGCGATCCAGAGGAAGAGCATCAAGCTGTCTTCTTAGCTTACTGGCCAGCCGCTTAACATACTCCCAGTCGTCCTTTCGGTGAGACAAAAAAGGTTGTATCGAGCGAACTGGAGTGTCCAGTAAGTGATCCATGTCGAGGCGGAAACGCTCGTGAGAGCCCCTGAATGTCTCACTCTGGGCATGCACTCTGGCTACCGCTCTGCCGTAGAGCGCAGATCCAGTTTCAATATCATAGGTGGGCTCTTTTCCGGGTGCATAGGTAAAAAGCACCACGTGGCGCGGGCCTTCAGGTGCCTTGATCACCCCCACAAGCCCGCCATCCTCCCTCAGTATTGGCGTCGAGACGGAAACATTACGAGCATCTAAGTGCAAGAGAGCTTCAAGCTCATATAATATTTCGGAATGCTTACGCCACCCCAAGCGGTAAATCCGGAAAATGAATTTCGAATCTTGGGTGACGACCAGAAAGGTGTCATTCACGCCACGGCAGAGGAGCTTGCAATCTGTAACTAAACCAAGGTGATAGTCTTCTTGAATGACCCTTTTCAGGGCTTCGGGCGATGGTGTGGAATAAATTACTGGAAATGTTTCGTTCATCAAGGCGCAGGGGGTGGTTGATCGCTGTATTTCTTGGCTAACGTTAGAGGAATGGCGCGGCGGTGAAAAGACCCAATTTATTCAGACGGCTTGCCCGCCGTCGCCATCTCCGCCTTGTTAGGCTATTATTTTTGTGAGTGCGCACAGCAAGAAGAACGTCGTAACGATCACAATTACGACCTTCGTGATAAAGAAAAACAGGCCGCCATTATTGAGGTAGGATGGAGCTTCGATATCGTCGTCTAGCTCTACGCCCTGCTGATGCTTATGGTGATTAAACAGTCCCCAGCTGACTGCTAGAAAAACGTATTGGAGGATGTCACAGGTCAATGCCAACACGAAACCGCCAATAATCCATATCCACCATGATTCATACGCTGATGCGAGATCCTTGTTCGTCTTAATCAACCAAATAACCGCGATTCCCGAATAGCTCATCTTTCGAGTTAGTTCAGAGAGCGTTCCAGTATTCTGGTAATAACTGTCGCGTGCGTCCGAAAGCTTCATGACCCCTCGTTTCTTTTTGGTCCAGTGTTGTTGGTAGTGTTCTTACTCCCCTTCGAAGCCGCCGCTTTGATTATTAGCCTTCTAGAGAAATTCTCACTGGAATTCGATTCACGGTTCTTGACCGGTTTCGTTTCCTTCTTTGTGTCGGGCTTCGACTTATCTTTATCGCTCATATTTTTTTGCCTAACGTTATAGGAGAGCCGCGCCGGTGAAAAGATCCGGATTTAATCAGACGGCGGGTTCGGCGTTGGCTCCTCCGCCTTGTTCGCATCAGATTTTCGTTAGCGTCATATCACCTGAAACGAGTGTCTCTGACATGTTGCCATACCCGATAATTTTTCCGTGTAACTCGTTGCCGCACCCATTCAGCTTAAGAATGACGGATCCAAAGTTAACTTTGTCTTTTGACTTAGATTGATATTCGAAAAACACGTGATCTAGCTCTTTATAGCCACCGACAAAAGTTACATCCAACTCGTCACCACCGCCCTTCACTCGAGAAATCCCCTTCACTCTTCTCCATCGGGTCTTAAAATCGATCACTAGGTCCACTTCGATTGGTTTTCCCTTTGGCCCTGAACTTTGTTTAGTAGTTCCTCTCCAGGATCCTTGTAGGGCGCGTCTCTTTCTTCCAGAGATCGCTGAATACGAGAGATTCTTTACGACCCAAGTCAATAGCGGAATTGAGAAGGCAACCCCTCCGGTAATGATTGCAGCTATTATTCTCGGATCCATATTTCTTTGCGAACAGTGTATTGGTTCAGCTCCAGAGGATATCCAATTTGTTGGCTCACTCAAGGAGATTGAATTTCGATTTCAGATCCACTGAAAACACGGGAGTTACAGATTTCATTTCAAGATCTCGATCTTTTGGAACAGATGGAATTCCACGTATAATGATCTAACAGATATCGATTCCCTAACATCGCTTATCTTTTTGGAACATGAAAAATCCAAACAAGATTGAGAAATCGGGTGGAGATCCGGTAAAACATCAAAAACCAACCAGACAAACCCTCCGAATCACGGAGAGCGGTGTCTGCCAACCGGCTTCCAATCCAGATTCACAGATTCACAGTTTCACCTAATCAATCCCCTCGCTGGCCGTTTCCCAAGTATGGCTAGAAAACCCAATACTGTGTCAGCGTTACCTGGTGAGCCGAATCTCGACATTTCATCGCTGATAGATGTCTGCTTTCTACTCCTCATTTATTTCCTGATCACCTCCACGATCTCCCCTAAAGAAGAGGATCTTTCGATGGCACTCCCCTCACCCGGGATTACATCACCAAAGCAACCGATCCCTCCTCTCTTGATACGGGTGGATAGTGGCGGTGTTATTTTCACAGGCACGGGCACCGCGGAACAACAGCTCGACTCGGTTACGACAGATCGCGAACTCCCGCTGCTTCTTTCCCAGCTTTCACTCTACAAATCCGCCCTTCAAAGCGCTGGAGAAACCCCGTTAGTCCGGCTCAATGTGGACAACGATGCATCCCAGCAAAGGGTGGTTGATGTTCTGAACGCCCTCGCTACCACTGGAATCAGCTCAGTCACATTCACCGATTTCCTTAGCCAGCTGTAAAAAATTCACTCGTGCGGCACCCGGCGTAGCTTTGAGAGGTCGTGCCCCTGGCGCTTCAGCTCTGCCACGAGCTGGTCGTATCGCTCTTCAGTCAGATCCTTGGTTCGCGCCATGATCCAGGCATATTTCCTGCTCGGGACTCCTATGATCACCGTCTCGAAATCATCGGCCAAATACGTGATCAGATAGGATGCCTTGAACGGCCAGATGAATTGCATCCGCCATTCCGCATTCGTCTCTTTGTTGTAGACGAAGCCCTTCGGATTGTAGGTCTTCAGCGGCCCGTCCAATGCTCCTTTGTTGAAGGTGAATGTTGTCGGGATCGTCCCGTCCTCCGCCAGTTCATAGGACTCCTTGGCGTTGTAAGCATCCTTTTCGATGAAAACCGGGATGTTTCCATGGACATACCAGTCGCCCATGAATCTCTTGAGATCCACCTTCCGGGAAATGGGTTTCAGCTCTCCGGAGGAAGCCTCGTTCGGATTTGTCTGGCAGCTCGTCAGAGCCAGCCCCAGCGCTCCACAGGCAGGTATCGCGCTTTTCATGGAAGGTTTGTGTCATCAAATCACGCGAAACGTCCCGCCTTTCCCCGTCTCTGCAAACGATCTTTCAACCTGCAGGGACAATTCCCCCCCGCTACTTCCACCAGTCCCCGTCTTTTTCCCAATCCTCCCTTTTTTCGCCCTTTTTCGGATCCGGCTTTCTGACCGGCCCCTGGTCACGCTCCAATTCATCCAGCAGCTCATCCACGCCCTTGTCACGCCGCCCGGCATTGCGCGCCATGCAGACCAGCAGCATGACGATCACACCCATACTCAGCAGGATCATCGCCAGCATCATGAGCGCGAAGGCATCCGCCTCTCCCTGCCACAGTTCCATCATGCGTGCATCCTCGCACGGTTCGCCCCGTTCACAAGCGGCCTTGTCGCCATTTCCCGAAAAAACTCGATTGCACCCGGCCCCATATCCACCTACGTATCCCTCATGTCCATGCTCGCCGAAAGAACATCCATCATTTCCAAAACCAAAGAACTCTGTGAGCAGATCGCTGCTGACGAGAAATTCTTGAAGCTCCAGAAAGACGTCGAGTCCTTCCTCGCCGACGATGCTGCGAAACTCCAGTATCAGGACGTTCACAAAAAAGGTGAGGAACTCCACCAGAAGCAACATGCAGGCGTGGAGCTTGGCGCGTCGGAAATCCGCGACTTCGAGAGCGCACGTGACTCCCTTTTCGAAAACAAGGTGGCTGCCGACTTCATGGACGCTCAGCGCACGCTTGAGACCATGCAGGCAGAGATCGGAAAATACGTGGGAATGACCATGGAACTCGGCCGTGTCCCTACCGATGACGAAATCGAGGAAGCCAACAACAAAGGCGGCGGCTGCTGCGGTGGAAGCGGCGAAGCCAGCTGCGGCTGCTGATCCCCTTTCACGAGAAAATCGTGTCTGAGAACGATACCATTGTTACTTTTCTGGGCACCGGCACTTCTGTCGGTGTTCCTGTAATCGGATGTCCGTGTGAGATCTGTGCTTCCACGGATCCACGTAACAACCGGACCCGCTCCTCCGTTTTCATTACCTTCGGGGACACCAAAATCCTCGTCGATTCCGGACCCGATCTCCGCGAGCAGGCTCTTCGCGAGAAAATGACCTCGCTGGACGCCGTCCTCTACACCCATTCACACCTCGACCACGTGGTCGGCTTCGATGAACTCCGCGCCTTCTGCTGGTCACGCGAAGAACCACTGCCGATGTATGGCACTGCCTCCACCCTGGACAGCCTCAGGAAAATGTTCGGCTGGGCGTTCCATCAGGACAACATCCACCGGGGCTATATCAAGCCGGATCCCCGTATCATCACCGGATCATTCCAGGTCGGCGGATTTATGATCACACCGCTTCCTGTGGAGCACGGCTCTGTCGAGACTGTCGGCTATCTATTCGAGTCAGATACCGGGAAACGCATCGCTTATACCCCGGATGTGAAAACCATCCCGAAGGCCACCATGAAGCTGATGGGAAATCTCGATCTTCTCATCATAGATGCTCTTCGCGAGACACCCCACCCCACACACCTTTCCCTGAAAGAATCCATCGCGATCTCAGAAAGTCTTCACCCTAAGAAGACATTCCTCACCCATCTCAGCCACGATATAGACCACACGTCCACCACATCGGAACTACCCGCGAGCATTTCCCTCGCCTACGATGGCCTGAAAGTCAGCCCCTGATAGCCTTCAGTGTTTGACCTTCTAGGCACAACAGCCAAAGTCCCCGCCATGCCAATCACCCGGCCGTTTCACCCACCCGGAAAAACCCGATCCGCCGCACCCCGGATCTTCCGCAGCTTCCGCCCGTTTCCATCGCTTCTCACGCAAGCGCTGGCCATTGCCCTGCTTTCCCTTTCAGGCTTTTCCATCTCCCAGGCACTCACTGGGAAGGATGTGCTCGTAATATACAACAGTACCGACGAGGAGTCGAAAAATCTGGCTCTCACCTATAAGAGCGCCCGCAGCCTGCCTGACTCCCGCTTGCTAGGGCTCGAGCTTCCCAACGTAAGGGACATCAGCCGCAAGGAGTATGACGATCTCATCGTCGCGCCCCTTCGTGATTACATGGATGAAATGGGATGGTGGACGCGCACTCGCAACCAGGAAAACCTTCTCATGCCAACCGCCAACCGCATCCAGGCGATCGTCCTCATGCGTGGCGTGCCTTTGCGAATCCTCCCTGGCCCCAAACCAGCCCCAGAACCCGGCAAATCCACACCCGGCGACCCCATCTCTCCCCGGGACGAAGCCTCGGTGGACTCGGAACTCGCCATGTCCGGCATCGAGACGCTGCCTGCCAAGGGCATCCTCAAAAACACCTTCTACAGCAGTGAGGTCAATTTCTCGAAGGCGAACTTCCCTTTCATGTTTCTTACCGCCCGTATCGACGCTCCCACCTATGCGATCTGCAAACGCATGATCACGGATGCTGTCGAAACGGAGCGAACCGGTCTCTGGGGTCGCGCCTACGTCGATATCGCCAACAAATTCCCCAAAGGGGACGAGTGGATGGAGCAGATCGTCAACCAGAACCTCAACAGAGGCATCCCCACCCTGGTGGATCGCTTCAACGACACCTTGCCGAAAAATTTCCCTATGATGGAAACCGCGATCTACTACGGCTGGTATGACTGGAATGTAAGCGGGCCGTTCCGGAACACACGCTTCCTCTTCCGCCCCGGTGCCATTGCCGTCCATCTCCATTCCTTCAGCGCACAGCAGCTCACCGATGGCAATAAAAACTGGTGTGCCCCTCTTCTCATGCGCGGCGCGACAGCAACCGTTGGCAATGTCTACGAGCCCTACCTTCACCTTACGCACCACTTCAGCATCATGCACGACCGCCTCCTCCGCGGCTGGTCATTGGCAGAAGCCGCATGGGCATCCATGCCGGTCACCTCATGGCAGGGCGTCGTCCTCGGTGATCCACTGTACCGCCCTTTCCTCCGCCTCGATGGCACAGGTCAGAACCGCCCCGAGGACAGGGACTTCCGAGCCATGCGCGCGGCAGCCCGCCAGTGGCCTGGGAAAAACTCCGAGCGTCTGGGAAAACTCGCCGCAGCGGCGGAGAAACTCTCCTCGGGAAGTCTCGCCGAAGGACTCGCCCAGGAATACAGGGAAGAAAAAGATCTTGGCGCCGCCCGGACGTGGTTTGAGAAAGCCAAGGCCTTCTACCCCGAACGGAGGGACAAGCTCCGCCAGGATCTCCAGCTCATCGCAATGCTCAGGGAACAGAAAAAGAAAGGCGAAGCCATCGCCGCCCTGCGGGTGGCAAAGGAAACCTACCGCTCCATACCGGAAGTCGAGGCGGTTGCAGGCTGGCTGGACATTCTCGATCCACCTCCGCCACCGATCGCGGATCCCACCGAAATCCCAAAACAGTAAACGCCAGAACCCATGCACCTCTCGGACTTCCCGGATCGCCTATCCCCCATGCTCGTAAAGGAGCTCCGCCAGGGACTGCGCACAAAATCCTTCATCGGGGTGTTTCTGGCACTCCAGATCATTCTCGGCATCATTCTTCTGACTGCCGGTGCCTCCGCCGCCTCTGACAATGCGGGAAGCACCATTTCCGCCATCATCTTCACTTTCTTCGCCATCGCAGTTCTCGGCATCCAGCCCATGCGCGGCATCAATGCCATCTCCTCGGAGATGAAGGAAAACACCATCGACATGATGGTTCTCACACGTCTTTCCACATGGCGCATCGTATCGGGGAAATGGTTCGCCATCGTCAGCCAGTCCGCTCTCATACTGGTGACAATCATCCCCTACCTCATTCTCCGCTATTTCTTCGGCGGTATGAATCTGCTCGGGGAAATCGTTCTCCTCAGCCTCATTTTCCTCACCTCGGCCACACTCACGACCGTGACGGTCTGCCTTTCAGCTTCCAGTGTTGTCATCCTACGTTTCCTCCTCCCCGTCATAGCCATGCCAATCGCTATGTTTACTATACTGGGCTTCATGTTCGCCGGTGGTGGCGACATCAAAACACTTATCGATTTCTGCTCGCTGGACTCATCCGGTTCACAGATCGGTATTAGCATCTACCTTTTTGTTTGCTCCTATTTCGGCTTTTTCATGCTCTCCACCGGCACCTCGCTGATCGCCCCACACGCGGAGAACCATGCCACCCTACGGCGACTCGTTGCGCTGGGGGCGACCCTCATCACCGTAGTCCTCTGTACGATGGATTTCACAGATCCGGACGCCTTGCCTTTCGCCTTCACACTTGTTCTCGCGCCAATCTTCGCGGTCTCCATGACGGAGTTCGCACCCCTCGTCGCACCCACTTACCGAAAATTTTCCCAATATGGCATCCTTGGGAAATTTGCCGGATTCTTCCTCTATCCCGGCTGGGCTTCCGGTGTCTTTTTTTGCATGGTGCTAAGCCTCATCGCAGCAGCCACGTATTTTCTCAGATCCGACACCTACACCGACGATGAGTTCTACACCATAGCTCTCTCATGCCATGCGGCACTGCTTCTACCCGCCGTCATTGTCAACCTGTTCAAGATAAAAGGCCCGGCCAAGGTATCCAGCTATGTGCTCTTCATTATAGCATCAGTTGTCGTTGGTGCGGTCATGACAGGCATCGCCCAATCCATGTCGAACCGCGGCTTCCTCTGGCTCTTCGTCTGGCTCCCGCCCGTCATACTGTTCATGCAACAGATTGGCTCATTCGACGATCAGGCACTCCTCGTGACAGCAATCGCCATCAACATAGTTTTCGTCTTCATCCTCCTGATCACTTCGATCATTAGCTATCGCAATGGAATCCACGAAGTCGAAGTCTCCCTTCAGCATGGGGAACAATCCGCAGACCTGCTGGTAAATTCATAACCTCGCAATTATTGCGTTGACTGGATAGTGTATTTTTGAACACTACTCATATGAAGTCATGTCACCTAACCACTCTTCGCTGGAAAATTCGCTACGCAAAACTCACAAGGTTCACCGCCACTCTTATGGCGAAGCTGAATACACCTGAGCGAAAGCCACGCGTTCAACAGCTCGAACTCCCCCTCCAAGGGGAACAATGGCATCACTGACTTTACAAAAAGTCGTAATTTCATTGATTTTGCGCTTACTCTTTTTGGATCTGGGGACTATACGTTTTCAAAACCTCCAAATGCCCGCTTTCCTTTCTTCTGAAATTTCATCTCGTTGTCTTGCCTTGGCATTGCCGGCATTGCTCGCAACCGGGCTCCATGCTCAGGAAGGAAGCTCTCTGGCTTCCCGCGAAATCGCCCGCCGTCAAGCCGCCGTCCAGGAAGGACAAATGCTCCTTCAAAAAGGCGATGAAGCCTACAAAGCCGGGAAATTCGAAGAAGCATCTGCTGCCTATTCCGGTGCAAGGGAGTCCTTCCCGGATTCGCCCGCCACAGCGGACTTACGTGATGCCGCCACCCAGCGATACGCACAGGCATCGGTTGAAGTCAGCAAACTTCAGGCTCGCAAAGGCGATGTCGCTGGTGCGCGGCTGACAATGGAAAAGGTCATTGAAGACACCGTCGCCCCTGACGATCCCATGGCAAACACGCAAATGGGCTATCTGGACGACCCCGTTCGCACCAATCCATCCATCACAAAGGAGCACGCTGCCGATATCGATCAGGTTCGCCGTTTGCTCTATACGGCGGAAGGCGCTTACGATCTTGGTAAATACAACCAAGCGCAAGAAGCCTACAAAGAAGTCCTCCGGCTAGATCCATACAATACCGCAGCCCGGCGTGGTATGGAAAAGGTGGCCGCAACAATCAGTAGCTACCACGGTTCATCCTACGACCATACGCGCGCCGAAATGTTCGCTGAAATAGACGGAGGCTGGGAATTGCCACTCTCACCAAAATTGGACGCACCTGTCTTTTCCGGAGCCTCGCGCCTCGGGTTGGAAAACAATTTTGTTCCGGTCTCACAAAAGATCAGCCGCATCATGATCCCGGAGTTTCGGATCGTACAGGGAAACCTTACCGAAGCCCTCGATCTTGTCAGGGTCCGCGCCGCAGAAAACGACACTGTAGCTCTAGACCCCAAACAAAGAGGTGTGAACATAGCTATGAACCTCGGCGATGCTGAGAAATCGAAAGAGATTCTCGCCCAGACTTTCGATCTTGAGTTGAAAAACATTCCTCTCGACAAGCTTCTTGGTTACATCGCGCAAATCACAGGCACCCGCGTCAAAACCGATCAATTCGCGGTAAGCTTCATTGCTGTTGGCCGTAACTCCGAAGTCCTGGAAACTCGCACATACAGAGTTCCACCAGATTTCATGAGCAACATTACTGCAGGTGTGGAAAACTCCGCAGACGCTTCTACCGAAGACATCTTCAACACGGATACCGACACAGGCGGCCTACTTGTGGAGCGCATCGGTGCAAGGGAGGCTCTGGAATTACAGGGAGTCGAATTCCCTGAGGGAGCTTCTGCCTCATTCAATGCCGCTACAAACACTCTTCGCATTATCAACACTCCGATGAATCTCGATATCATCGAGCAAATCGTCGAATCCGTAGCACTCACCGAGCCGGTTCTCTGTTCCGTGCGCGTCACCATGATTGAGGTTCAGCAAACAGACCTCGAGGAACTTGGATTCGACTGGCTGTTGGACAACTTCGGCTTCGATGGCGATCACCTGAACCTGACGGGCGGTACAACTGGCAATGGCTCCGCGATCACCGATGTTGCAAATGCGATAGGGAGCACAGCGGTCACCAATCCAATCACTGCGGGCAACCGCAGTGGCGATATTGCGATTGCCGACAACACCATTGATACCATCATCGCTGCCGGAACCAGCGCAGGTGTTCAGGAATCGAATCGCGCACCCGGTATAATCGGACTGAACGGCACTGTGGGAGGTGCGACAATCCAAGCTCTTCTGCGAGGGCTCGAACAGAAAAAGGGAGTGGATATAATGATCCAGCCCTCGGTCACCACACGAAGTGGCCAGGCGGCATCCATCAAGGTGGTTCGCGAATTCATTTACCCCACTGAATACGAACCTCCCGAACTACCCAATTCCGTCGGAGTCATCACGGGAGACGACGGTAATGGAAACAATGTAGGGGTCGACGTAGGTGTCGGAGATTCCTTTCCCGTCACCCCAGCCACTCCTACAGCCTTCGAGACAAAGGACATCGGAGTCACATTGGATGTTTTGCCAGTCGCAGATGCCAACAAGCGCTTTATCGATATCACCCTGAATCCCGTCCTCAGCGAATTTGATGGATTTGTGAACTACGGCAGCCCCATTGCCACTGCCGGTAACGCCGCTGATGGAACACTTGTTAGCAACGTTCTTACTGAAAACGCCATTCTCATGCCAGTTTTCAGCAAGAGAAGCACGAATTCAAACCTCATTGTCGCCGATGGTGCCACGCTGGTCATCGGTGGTTTGATGAAAGACGAAATCACCACCGTCAATGACAAGACTCCGATCCTCGGCGACATCCCCGTTATCGGACGTTTCTTCAACTCGAACGTCCGCGAGCACACTTCCACAGCCATTTTGTTCCTGGTGAACGTTGAACTGGTCGACCCTACTGGCAGACCTTATCGCGCTCGTTGAGCATTACTCTCCCTATTCCTTTAAAAATGTCAGATAGCAGTAGCGAACCCGAAAAATATACCATCGATGACATGATGGATCGTTTGAAGGACAAGAATCCATCCGATGACCAAGGCGAACTCGTCACACGTGCGGACGGTTCACAGGCGCTCAGGGTAAAAAAAAGAAAACGCCGGACAAATCAGACTGAAAAAGTTGAGAACAAGGCAAATCAAAGAAGCCAGATCCTGCAAATCGCCGGAGCTGTGCTTTTTCTTTTCGCAATCGGACTCACCGCCGGAATTGGGCTCATATACGCCAACAGCCTTCCTTTTCGCGAAAGCCTCATAGAAAAAATAGGCACCGAAACTGGAGCCAAAGCTTCCCTCAACCAGTTTCGAATTAATCCGTCAGCCGCGAACGCTGCTAAGATCACTCTTGAATGGCCTGAAGGCAATGTCCTTGAAAAGCTGATAGTTTCCTCCTGCATTGCGAAAATTTCACCGCTCAGTTTTTTAGGAAATAACTTCAGTGGCGAAGAACTTGTCGCAGGCAGTGGTCAGTTGTTTCTAAAGAGCCCCAAGGAAGATGCATCCAAAAAGTTCTTTTTGAAGTCGGAAGAAACCAAACAGATTGATTTCAATCGTTATTCTGTGCCCAAGCTGAACATTTTTTTCGCGAGTGAAAAAGACTGGATAAACATGCTAAGGGAGACCGAGGCATCGTTTTATACTGGTAAGAACACAGGACAGGGAGAAATCCGGCTCACAGGTGGAACCCTGAACATCAAGAACTGGCCGAAACTTACTTTGGATCGTTCTTATATCAAAGTTCGAGATGGAGAGCTTCAGATCCAAAGCCTCCGATTCAACATTCCTGCTTCCGAAAAGAAAAAGACACAGCGTAGCTCCATCGATTTTTCAGGAACGATCAAGCCTCTGGATGCTCACGCCGATCATACCCTTTCAGCCGAATTGTCTAATTACAGTTTTTCCCACCTGCTAGGCTCCGATCTTGGCACGGTCATAAATGGGCTAATTGAAACGAGCGAAAACCCGGAATCCAATTTTCTCACATTCAATACCAAATCCAGCGAACAAGCGCTTCTTGAAGTAGCAATAAGTGGTATCCTGGAATCGAGAATAGAACTGGTTAATTTCCCTTTTCTCAACAATCTGTCCAACGCTTTGAACGATACGTGGTACCAGACACCAGTTTTCGAGAAAGATGTTACAGCCACGGTTCGCAGGAGGGCGGCTCAGGTTGAATTGATTGATCTGAAAATGATCAAAAGGGGGCGTATCGCTATCAGTGGTTCAATGAAAAATGCGCCGGGCGGACGGATCAGCGGGACTCTTAGTGTTGGGCTTCCTGACGCGACGATCCAGTCGGCTCCCAACGAAAGAATCAAAACCATGTTCGGTGAGGTACGCGAAGGCTACCGCTGGATCGATCTTGAAATTTCAGGAACAGGCGCCCTGCCTGATGACAATTTTCTCGAGCTCTACAAGCAGTCAGTCGCACCTCTGGCGGCAGACCCTGTAGAGAATTCACCCGACTCCTTCGACAACCTCATCGGCGAGTGAGAAAAGCGGAATTCAACTCCCGACCGAACGAATATCGACCCCCAAGAGACAGACATCATCATCGAAATGATGACCCTCTGAAAAGTCCAGAACCGTCTCGATAATGTGTTCCAGCCACGCTTCGAGATCTTGCCCTTCTTCGTAGTTCACAAGACTGAGCAAACGTTGGTTGAGAAATTGCTCCCCTTCTTCGTTCTCGGCTTCCACCACACCATCCGTGTAGAGCAGTAGCCTGCGAACATCATCAAGTTTCATCGTCTGTGAGGGATATGCCCTCTCCTTGAAAAGCCCCAACGCCGGTCCCTTTTCCTTCCGCTCCGCACAGATCTGATGGTTTGAGTCCAGACCGACAACAACAGGTCCCGGGTGCCCGGCACATGCATACTCCAGAGTCAGACCTTCCGGATCAAGTATCCCGTAGAAAGCGGTGGCGAACATCGTCACATTAGCCTTCGCTAAAATAGACGAAATCCCGTCGTTCAGTTTTTTCATGAAATCAGCCGCACCGGAATTCTTCATTTCCGGAACAGCAAGCAACCCACGCAGCATTGAAACAATCAGTGCCGAGCGAATCCCGTGCCCCATCACATCGCATATAAAAAGACCGTATTTACCACCCGGAAGTGGAATCACCTCATAAAAATCCCCAGCCAATCCGGAAATCGGAAGATAACGAGACCCAAATGACACTTCGTTCCCTCCAGAACAAGTCACTTCGGGGAACGTGTCCGTGGTAAGTGCGTGCTGAATCTCCCTGGCCAGCATCAGTTCCTCTTCATATGCGGTATTCTTCTGCTGAACCTCCTCAGCCAGCTGAGTGGCCTGCCGCTGCGCCTTCACCAGAGTAGTCACATCATTCGAAATACCGAACGTTCCCTTGATCGTCCCGTCCTTTTCCCTCCATGGAAACTTTGATGTCAGGACGAACGTCTCCTCTCCTTCCCTCCACGTCTCACACTCCAGCTGACCGGTCATCGCAGTCCCTGTTTCCATGATCCGCTTTTCATCAGCCTCCGCCTTCGCTGAATGAACACTGGCAAACAAATCCCTGTCCCTTTTCCCTGCCAACTCGGCCATCGTTTTCTTACCGTGCCACTCGATCATCCCCCTGTTTGCGAGAATGATCCGGGATTCCAGATCCTTGAAATAAATCGGAAGAGGGACGTGATCGATCAGATCTCTTAAAAGATACCTCTCTTCTTCGATCTGAGCCTCCGCCCCTTTTCTTAAGCTGATGTCGATCATCGACCCGGCGATGCGCAACGCATTTCCTTCCCCGTCCCTGACCACGGATCCACGGATCCGCATCCATATCCAGGTTTCATCCGCCTTCCTCACCCGCGCATCCACTGCCAGGGTATCGCCCTTTCCCTTCTCCATGACTCCCTCTAATTCCCTGGTGAAATACTCCCTCTCCTGCGGGTGAACCGCCTGATAGGGAGGCAGGAGAAAATTCGTAGCCTCTTCCACACCACAGTCCAGAAATTCAAGAATCCGCTCAGAATAATAGATTTTCTTCTCACCCACCATCCAGTCCCAGATACCCTCATTGGAGGCCAGCAGTGCGAGTTTTAGCCGTTCGGCTTCGAGCGAGGTTTCGGTAAAAGTTTCAGCCATGGGTTTTGGTTATCCCCGGTCTTTCCGGTCACGCCTATCAATGCCCAGCAAGGGTGCTTCTTCAAGAAAGATTCTTAGCCCCGTGATCCGGTATTGCCTTTCCCAACAGTATGGCTAAAAAAATCTCCATGAAGCGCCTTTCAATCATCCTCATCTCCGTCTTTGGAATCTTTCTCGGCTCCTGCGAGCGCCATGATTTCAAAGAAACAAGGAAACTGCATGACCACGGCTCCCATGACGATCACGCATCGGCCGACGATCACGGCTCGTCCCACTAAGAATTTTTTCTTAGCAAAACCTGATTAACCTAAATCTAACAGGCTACTCATAGCCTGCCAAAACCCCACCATCGGAAAAATTAGGAGACAAATCCTACCGACATCTGCAAACCTAGGGAGAACATCCAACCGGACTGATCCAAAAAACCCGCGATGACTCCCGAAATCATACTCACGCTTCTCGTCGTGCTAGTCACACTCGTGGCTTTCATTCGCGAGTGGGCATCACCGGACGTCCTCGCCCTTTCCATCCTCTGCGTTCTCGTCGCGCTCGGCCTCGTCGATATGGCCGATATGTCCAGCGTCTTCCGAAATGAAGCGCCACTCACCATTGCCGCCCTCTTTGTCATAGGTGGTGCCCTGGAAAAGGCCGGAGCGGTCGATCAGATCGGGCGTCTCCTGCGGAAAAAAGTGACCGGCGGCACCCGCTCTTCCATCTTTGCATTCACTATCGTCGCCGCATTCTTCAGCGCGTGGATGAACAATACCGCCATCGTCGCCATCCTTCTCCCTGTCGTTCTCGGCTTCGCCCGGTCAAAGGACATCCCTGCCTCCAAGCTCCTCATCCCCCTCTCCTACTCCTCCGTTCTCGGTGGCTGCTGCACCCTTATCGGCACATCCACCAACCTCCTCGTAAATGGCTCCCTGAAGGAAATGGGTATTGAGCCCATGTCCATGTTCGCCGTCGCCCCCGTTGGCATTCCCCTCGCCATCGCTGGCATCGGCTACCTCACCATTTTCGGCCCCAAAGTCCTTCCATCCCGCTCTTCCATCACCGGCAGCCTGGAAATTGATTACCGCACAACCCCCCTCCATCACCTTCTCGTTGGCCAAGACTCCACCCTTATTGGGAAAAACATTCTGGAGACCCCCTTGGGAAGCCGCGCGGATGGCATTCACGTCTTGGAAATCCGTCGCCGTGGCACACGCCTCATGCTGCCACTCAGTGAAGTCACCGTCGAAAAGAATGACCGTTTTCTGGTCGCCCTTCACCGCAGAAAAGGAGGCACGAAAAAAGCCGAGGAGCTTTTCTCACAGATCGGCGCCCAGGAGCTTTCCACCGTGGATGGCCTCGTATCGGAGCTCGTCATCCCCTCCGAGTCCTCCCTCGTAGGCCGCACCCTCGCTGGCTCAGATTTCCGCCAGCGCTACAACAGCGTCGTCCTCGCCGTCCATCGCAACGGCCTCAACATCACCAGCAGCGTTTCCGAAGTCTCCATCGAGCGTGGCGACACCCTTCTCGTCATCACCGCGATCAACAACCTCCCCCAGCTCAAGCTCACCCGTGACTTCGTCATGACCGATGCCATCGATGAAAAGGAAGAGGACGCCACGGTGAAGGTCTACAAAAAATGGCCCATCGTTTTCTCTTGGGCTGTTCTTGCCACGGTCGTCATCACGGTTTCCCTCACGGATATTTTCCATAGTATCAATCCGGCCATCCCCCTCATCCCCATTCACTACGCAGCCATGGTCGGTGCTCTCGCCCTCCTATGGTCACGCATCCTCACCCCGCGCGAAGCATACGCTGCGATCGACTGGCAGGTTCTCCTCATGCTCTACGGCTTACTCGGCCTCGGCATGGCCATGCAAAGCACAGGCACTGCCGAATGGCTCGCAAAACACCTCGTCTCCTTCGCACAGGGCTTCGTCTCCCCGGAAATGCTTCCCTTCGTCCTTCTCTGGCTCGTCTTCATGTTCACCTCCATTCTCACCGAGGTGCTCTCGAACAACGCCACCGCCGTCATGATGGTTCCCATCGTCGTCCGCATCGCAAACGAGCTCGATGTGAACAACCGTCCCTTCATCATGTGCGTCACCATCGCCGCCTCCTGCGCCTTCATGCTCCCCATGGGCTACCAGACACACATGATGGTCTACGGCCCCGGCGGCTACCGCTTTTCAGACTACATCCGCACCGGCATACCCCTGAATTTCACCTGCTGGATCATTTCCTGCACCATCATTCCCCTGATCTGGCACTTCTAATGGAAAAATATTGGAGAGCCGGTCTCCCGACCGGCTTCACAAGCCCCAGCCATTTTTAAATTTCCCGGGGATTGCAACATCACCTCTCCCTTGACCGATGCGCCAGGAAATGCACCCTGCCCGCTTCCATGATTTCCGTCCAATCCCTCCGTGTCGAATACGGCCCGCGCGTTCTCTTCAGCGATCTCTCATTTTCCGTCCAGCCACGCGAACGCATCGCCTTCGCCGGTCACAACGGTGCCGGGAAATCCACGCTGATGAAGTGCATCGCGAACATCATCCCCTCCTCCGGCGGCAAGATCAGCTCGCCCAAAGGCACTCGCGTCGGCTACCTCCCACAGGAAGGCATCCACGTAAAAGGCCGCACCCTTTGGGAAGAAACGGAATCCGCCTTCGGTGAAACTCTCGCACTCAGGGAAAAAATCGACCGCCTTTCCGATGAACTCGTGAAAATGGATCCCCGCTCCTCACCCTACGGCGATCTCTTGGAAGAAATCGGCGAGCTCGAGCTCAAGCTCTACGCCAACGACCCGGATCTCATGAAGCCGAAGATCGAGTCCATTCTCAAAGGCCTCGGCTTTGCCGAAAAAGACTTCACCCGGGACTGCTCCGAGTTCTCCGGCGGCTGGCAAATGCGCATCGCCATGGCAAAACTCTTCCTCCAGCAGCCCGAAGTCCTTCTCCTTGATGAGCCCACCAACCACCTCGATATCGAGACCCAGATCTGGGTCGAGCAGTACCTCATCAACTACCCCGGCGCCATCTTACTCATTTCCCATGACCGCGCCCTCCTAGATACCCTCTGCACACGCACCATCGCCTTCGCCCACGGCCGCGCCGAGGAATACGCGGGTAACTTCTCCTACTTCGAAAAGGAATCCGTCCTCCGCAAGGAAATCCAACTCAAACAATACACCTCTCAGCAACGGGAAATCGCCGAGACCCAGCGCTTCATCGACCGCTTCCGCGCCTCTGCCAACAAAGCAACCCTCGTCCAGTCCCGCATCAAGCAGCTTGCCAAAGTAGTCCGCATCCCCGCCCCCGAGCGCGACGATGCCGTCATGAACTTCAAGTTCCCGCCACCGCCGAACTCCGGCCACACCGTCGCCAACATCGAGAACGTCTCGAAAGCCTACGGCCCGCTCCAGATTTTCAGCGGCTTCGACTTCGAGATCAACAAAGGCGAGAAATTTGCAATCGTCGGCCCCAACGGCGCCGGCAAATCCACCTTCTGCCGCCTCGTCACCGCCCAGGAACCACCCGATTCCGGCGAAGTGAAACTCGGCCACAACGTCGCCCCCTCCTTCTTCTCGCAGAACCACGCCGACGAGCTCGACCCTGACCTCACCATCCTCGAAACCGTCCAGGCCGTAGCCTCCCGCGATGCCATGCCCCAGGTGCGGAACATCCTCGGCTGCTTCCTTTTCACCGGCGACGATGTGTTCAAGAAAATCGGAGTTCTCTCCGGTGGCGAGCGCTCTAGGGTAGCCCTCACCTGCATGCTTCTCAAGCCCGCCAACTTCCTCATCCTCGACGAGCCGACCAACCACCTCGACATGCAGTCCCAGGGTGTCCTCCAGCGCGCCCTCCTCGACTACCCCGGCAGCGTCATGATCGTCTCGCACAACCGCGACTTCCTCGATCCCCTCGTCACAAAAACCCTCGAGTTCCGCCCCGGCCAGCAAGCCCGCCTCTTCCACGGGAACATCACCTACTACGTAGACAAGATCGCCGAGGAAAAATCCGCCGCACGCAACACCCCCGCCAAGCAACCCGTCGGCAAAACCACCGACGCCGCCATCAATCCAGGCAGGGATGGCTCTCAGAGCCGTCCGTCGAAAAACCAGCCCGGAGTAAGCCGCAAAGAGCAACGCCGCCTCGACGCCCTCGCCCGCGAGGCAAAAACCAAAATCCTGGCTCCCCTCGAAAAGGAACTAGGCACCTTGGAAGAGAAAATCGCCGAGCAGGAAGCGGCGCAGACCGCCCTCTCCACCGCCATGACTTCGGACGAAGTCACCTTGAATCCCGAGAAACTCCGCCAGACCACTAATTCCTTGGAAAAGATCACCAAAACCTTGGATCTAGCCTTCACCCGCTGGTCATCCCTCACCGAGGAAATTGAGCAGGTAAAAACAAAGCACAATCTCTAAGTCCGGCGCCGCAGGCTCTCGGACTGCTGCGGTCATCCGCAGCTTTCCCAGTAAAGTCTCTTTACTCAAAAAACTCAACCTAGCATACAAGCCTTACTCTTCCCTTAAGTTAGAGATGACCACACTAAGGCACCTATCTTCTCACGGCGAGAGGCGATATGTTAGAGTCTTTCCACTTAGGCTCAGCCTCTTCTCTAGCAAAATCCATCTTACTCCCCACCGGTATAGGCAAGGCTGATACGGGCGATGGATTGAGGAGCCATCTCCAAGTTCAACTCCCCTTCCCTTAGGGTGACATGCGTGATCTTCACTTTCCCGGACTCATCCATCGCGTCGACTTTTAGCACTGAGAACTGACCGATATCTGAATCCAAAGGGATCGTTTTCTTCTCAGTCTTCTTTGTCGAATTCGCTGCGACGATCTCAATACGTTTCTCTTTCGTCTCGTGGAGACAGCTCAGGGTGATCGGATCGTTATGGGAATACCATGCCGCATCTAACACTTCACTACCCACAGGCAAGGAACTGAGAGCCATTACGATCGCATAGTAGACCGGCTTTGGCTGGTATTCGGTTTCGGTCACCGGCTGCACAATGCCCCATCCCGTGTCGTGCCAATGCGTATTGGTAAGCCGGTAAAGTACCAACGCATTCGCACCACGGTTCAGGTTCGTGATTGAATTTGCAATCACACGAACCGCATACGGCCATGTATCTACTACGGTGTCCGTAATTTGATCGCGTGGAGAGATCCATTTTTCATCATCATACTCAAGGACATCACTGGAATACTCTGTGACAAAAACGGGCATTTCCCGCTGCGGATCCAACTTGTTGATTCGGTCTAGAAAAGGCTGCCAGATACCGTATGTATACTCCGGCAATGAAGCCCGGGATTCCACTTCATCCCAGATGTGTGTCGACCAACCATCCAGATGATGCACACCCGCTTCCTCCAATGCATCGAAATATGGAGGAGCCCAATCGTGGAGAGTCAGAAATGTCAGGCCCGGCCCCAGGAGTTTCACTTTTCCCAGACCATATTTCTCAAGCAACTCGTCACTCCGCTTTACCAGGTGCGCGTAGTCCTTCGCTTCGATATGGCCGTTCCAATAGCCGTCCGGTTCGTTGGCCAACTCCATGTAATCCACTTCCACACCGTGCTTACGCAGGTATAGGAGGTGCGCCGTATGAAAGCGGGCAAAGTCCTCGATATGCTCGGAAAGGAAACGGCTTGCCTTGTCATCCGTCCGCCAATGATATGGCAGCTCAAAGTGGATTTTGATAATCTCAATCCCCCGCTCGCGAAGAAAATCATGTGTGTACTTCGCCCCTTCCAGGCGGTTGTAGGCATCCCCGTTGTAATTGCGATCCAGGTAGGCAACGTAATCCTCAACACTGACTCCACTGGGGATTTTTTCCTCCAAGTGATCCCAGCGTGGGCCGAACTCCATGCGCACATACTGTGGTTTCAGCTCATCAAACGCCTTTGGAAAAATCACGTCTCCACCATGAATCCCGATTCCCGTGCCAGTATACTTGCCGAGCACATGCTCGATATCCATCCCGGGATTGGCTGTCGTTTCCTCTGAACCTTCAGTTTGAGAATTTTTTGCCAAAACATAAAGCGCACCGGCGGTCGCCGTTAAGGCCGAAATGATCAGTAAAATTCGCATAGGATGAAGGCTTTAAGCGCTACGCGAATGAGACGTGCAACGGAATCATTTATTCCACATTCTTCCACGTCATTAACGCCCGGCCATCTCAGCAATCATGCTGTTTACCGGAATTCCTCCAATGCGGTAGCCCGCATCTCCAGTGAGAAGATCAAAACTACGGGAAACATCTCCTACCGTGCGGATATCAGTCACTGTTTCGGAGCCACAGAGATCACCGACGCTATAGCTGGAGGCAGGAAGTCCGTTAACCCGGTGGCGGGGTGATGTGGTCACCGAGTTTCCATTCGAGAAATGAAGCTTCAGATACTGGCTGCTCACCGGGTCTTCCTGATACTGGTGAATCTGAGTGATCTGAACCTCGCTCCCGTTGAAGCCGATGACCTTGTCTCCGGCCTTCAGATCCTCGATGGCAACTGCCCCGGAAACCGTATCAATCCGGGTGCCTTCAGGAAGGCAGCCGAATCTTAATTTCGCCATTCCCAGGCTGAACAGCAAATTGCAGGAAGGAAGTAGAATGGCAAAAAGGATGCAAGGAATGGCCAGTATGAAAAGACGTTTCGTAAAATGTGGGAAAGGTGAAAAATTCATCGAGAGAGTTTATATAGTAAAGAACCCCCACATCGTATGAAACCGCTGCCTCTGATGACAAGGAAGCAAACTCCATAAAACAACCTGAATTGATCCGTGTTTTCTCCAAGCCTCTGGAGCCGTTTCGGAAAAGAACTTAGGTGATTTAGCCAAAGAAATAAGAAACTGGAATCACTCGCTCAGAAGTAATATTTCCCCAGCCATCTTGATAGGCTTGGCGTCCATTTGCGGTTGACCACCCGGCTGATCCAGAGTGGAGCAAAACATCGACATTCGTATCCGTTTGAAGATGCTGCCCGACCATGACCGCACCCATCCCCGGAAAGGAAGATTTCGACCAACAAGGACGCACGTTCCGGCTGGAAATCCTGCGCGCACTCCCGGCGGGGTTTATCGATACCGCGGCGACTACTTT
>JBPOGC010000035.1:0-21435 GCA_051251795.1 Luteolibacter sp.
TGAAGTTTGTCGAGACGAGCGTGCCGCCATCGGGGTTGGTGGTGGTAGTGGTATGGGAGGAGTAATCACGTGCGGTGCCGGTGATTTCCGGGCTGCCATCGCCGTCCAGATCCGGGGTGATTTCCTGGATCACATTTCCGGCAAAATCATAGACGGTGGTGCCTTGATCCAGGGTGAGGCTTCCGGCGGTGGACGTGATGTTTTCCGTGGGGAATACGGTGCCGTTGACCGTGGCCGAGCCATAGGTGTAGGTCATGGTGACGCCCCGGCTGGTGGCGGTCTTCGGGCGCTTGAGCCCGTCGCGGGTGTAGGTGGTGACAACGCCGTCCCGGGTGCGGGTGGAATCGATGCCGCAGCAGCCTTCGAGGGTTTCGGAGTAGTCTTCCAGAACACTGTCAAATGCCCAGCGGGTAACCTTGTCATTGGCATCGAAGGCGATGGCATCCTTGGTGGAGAGAAGGACTCCGGAAGCGATGTCCGTGACGGTCTGCCTGATGAGGGTGTCGGCATCCGTGTATGTGGAGACGGTGCGTGTGCCATCGGTGACTCCATCCAGGGTGCCCGCTCCGGTCTCGACGGTTTCGAGGCGGTTGCTGCCCTGCAACTCGTGGGAATATAGAGTGACTGTTCCATCCGGGTGCTGGATGGATTCCAAGCGTCCACGATCCGCTTCGGAGGCGGACTCGTCACCCGGATGACCGGTGCGGATGGTGGTAAGTGTGGCTGCTCCGGTCTCGACACGGGTCTTCTCGATCAGGAAGCCGGAGTTATCCTTGTAGCGCTCGCCCCAGGTCTTGGAGACAAGGACTCCTTCGATCTTCTCCTCTCGGGAAAAAGTGCCGACCTCGTTGTAGGCTTCAATCTCGGTGACGACCCGGTTGATAGCCTCGTCAGGCGCGGTGCCGACTGCAGGAGCCGGATTGTCCAGCCAGCCGGAAACGGTCTTGGTAACAAGGATGCCGGTGACGGTGCTACCTTCGTATGTGTAGTCCGCCCACTGTCCGTCGGAACGGCGCGTGGTGGCGGGCTTGTTGTATGACGCCTGCTCTGAAGCGTCCGTGAAGTATGTGCTGGTGGTGGTCAGCTCGCTGCCGGTACCGGTGTGTTTCGTTTCGGCGACTCTTACCGGGAACCCGTATTTGTAGAATGCGTAGGTGACGCCCATGTCCGAGGTAGTGACCATGCTTCCGGAACTGTCCCGGTCTTTCGTGATTTCACGGACGGACTCCGTGCCATCGTTGTTCGGGGTGCGCGTCACATTGATTTCACGATACGGTTGGATGAGATTGCTTTCGGATGGATCTCCAAGATAAAATTCCGTTTTCCAGTTGTTGTTCCCTTGTGGGGCAAATCTCCGGATCGTGCGGGTGACCCATGCGCCGCTCTGCGGGTGACGTTGCTTGTGTATCACATCAATGGTATTCATATCGGTGGAAGGGGTTCCTTCCGGGTGCCTGTAGGAGGTGATACTCATCGGAAGGGCTCCCTCCGGTATGGTGCGAAACCCGTTTGAATCGGGAACTGAAATTTGGGAATTCGAATATCTTGTGCTCTGAAAACCGACCACATTGTCCTGGTCATCAATGATGTCCGAATAGAAGATCGTCGAACCACTTACAGGAAGCTGGATGGGTTTCTTCACATTGACCGTAACTTCCTGCTCTTCTCCGTTCACGGTCTGTGTGACCGTTTCCGAGACGGTTTCGTATTTGACGTAGTCGGGACTCACTCCGTCAAATATCATTCCCGCCCGGTCGAAACTTAGCGAAGTCAACCCGGGACTCGTATCAGCGGTTGACTGACCGCCGCCGCCAGAGCTTCCACTTTGTTCTGTTACGGTACAGGTCTCATCAAAATCACTTTCCCTGACCGCGGCCGCATCGTTCGCTTCACCCTCCGTTTCATAAGTCTGCTCGAAACTATAGGTAGTCGCGTTTGGAGTGCAACTCGATGTGCAAGACGAACACTTTTCCTCGCACTTAACATCCCACTTGTTATTCGCGTAAAGAAAGGATGAAAATAAAATGATGACGCATGAGAAGCGGGTGAAAAATTTGGGATTCATGAAATTGGAAGGTGCGGGGTTTCAGTGGGTTTCGGAAGATGCGGGATTGGATTTGGCTTGGATTGTATGAATGGCTTTTTTGATCGCAGTGGCGGTGTGGCGGTTGGCGCTGGCGGAAGCCGTCCGGAGAAGCGCGAGGTCTTCCTCGGTTCCGAGACGGGCAAGGGCGGCGGAGGCGGACTGGATGAGCATGACCCCGGAGTCCGGGTCACCCAGGATCTCCCGGGCAAGGTCGCGGGCACGGGGTGAATCGCGGCGGGCGGCGGCCTGGAGGGCAGGCAGCCGCGCGTTGAGCGGAGCGGAAGGATCACTGGCAAGGGGCAGCGCCATTTCCACAAGGCCGTCTTTGCTCAGTCCGGCGATTTCCAAGCCACGGTATTCAGCGGCGCGGAGGAGTCCGTCGAGGAGATTCAGGGCGGTGCCGGACCAGGGCTTGGAGGATTCGGCGGCGGCGGATTTGAGTTCGGCCAGGAGGGGGTTGAATATATGTGGAACCGGATTCCGGGTTTCAGAGACGGTACCGGACGAATCCTGCGCTTCCGAGACCGCGTTCGTGTGAATGAGGTATATTGCGAAGCCGCCGATGTGCTGGAGGGCGTAGTCGCGCTGCATCTGGATTTTTTCCCCATCCCTGAAGATGGCAATCAGGGCTTGGGCCACGTCTTCGCTGGGAACGGTCTGGACGGTGAGGTTTTCCTGGATGTCGTTGACGATGGAACCCCACGCGCCTTCCGAGAAGCTCTGCGGACGGTCTGCGGAAATGAAGGCGATGAGTGCGTCGATGTCGTGGGAGGCCAGATTGACGGGCAACTCCTTGATGAGGTAGTTGAACCTGAGGTAGGGCATCGTCGGCCCGTCGCTGATGATTTTCTCGACAACCGGGTTCAAAGGAAGGACTTCCGGGGTGGAAACCACAGCCACTGGCGTGGATGTGGCGGGGACGGATTGCGGCCTGAACTGGAAATACGCGCCCACACCGACCAGCGGAAGCACGATGGCCGCGGGAATGATGAGACGGAAGCGTTTTGGGTTCATGAGGGCTTGTGTATTTCTGATATCAAATCCCTTAGTAACTGGTCAGGAGCGTCCCATCCGCGTCATAGAGACGGGTGTATTGGCAGAACGAGGAAGTGGCGGTTTGTGACGGGTAGTAGATGTCCAGATATGCCACACCATTCGCGTCAAAATCAGTAGCGGAAAGAGTCGTCAGGCTCGTTCCATCAAGGAACTGCGCTCCTCCCGCCCAGATCTGGATCTCGATGTAGCCACCAGGAGGAAGCCGATCCGCCACGACGGAGATACGCCCGTGTGTCGATCCGTCTGCCAGGGTATCGAGTATTTCCACATAACCGGTATCATAAGTTTCTCCTATGAGGTAGGGATCCACCGTGCCCACGGCCGCGACGGTGGAGCCGGCTTCCGTCCGGGCGACAACATTCACCTCCTTGTCAGAAGAAGTGGAGATGTTCAGCCTGTGTCCGCCTTCGTAGGGACCGGTTTCGAAAGCTTTCATGCTGGCATCGAATTCCAGGGGAAGTTCGTATTTCACGTCAGGAAGAAGCCAATCCCTCCAACGATCCGTGCGTATGCCAAGTGCCGGGCCGAAATCAGGTTCCACGACATTCACCGTCATGGTGCCTGTGGTGACTTGGCCGCCTACCGCGGTATGGGTGGCATCGAGAGTGTAAGAATCCGGGGGAAAAACCTGGACTTCAGCCAGAGACAACACGCCATCCCCGAGGTTGTTCAAACCGAGGATGGAAACACGGACGAATCTTCCATTAAGTGGGCTATCAAGCTCCCAGGTCAGTGAAGTTTCTATAATATCAACGGTACCCGGAGGATAAAAGTCTTCCGAATCAATTTCCATACCGTATTCATCAAGGACACTGATGCGGAAATTTGACAATCGTTTGCGTTTGCCGTCAGCACGGTTCCACAGCACAACCCGATCAATGGCTCGATTCTGCCCGAAATCGACTTCCCACCAGGAGTTCTCGGCATTTGAGGTTGCCGTGACACTATTATTTAAATATGTCCCGTCGGTATTTCCGTCGATGGCACGGGATGCAACGCCACTTGCGACCGTGCCACTCTGACCGGCTGTGGAACCTTTCGAAGCCAGCGCCCAGTTGCTCGATTCAAAGGCCTGTACCACAGGTGTATCAGCAGTAGTGTCTATAGGTATCGCGAGACCCGAGATCGCAACCGTACCTGTATCCGGGGATGTGCCCGGATGGGCGGTGAGACGCAGGGAATCGCCAGCACGCACAGTGATGGAACCACCTGAAAGAACGTTGGTGGGTGACCATGAGACCGGGGCGTTCATGGAAAATGTTCCGTCCTCAAACCATGCTGTGGTTGTCAAAGAAGATCCATCGGAAGGGAGATCCACATTGGCGAACCAGCGGTCATCGATGCCTGGTGTCAAAGCGATATTCGTTGAGCCTGCCTGCAACCACGAGAGGCTGACATCGCGGGCGATACCCTCCACACAGGCCGGGGAAACCGCGGAGGAATTGCCGCTGAGAACGCCGTTGGACTCGGCGACGCGATTTTCCAGCCAGTCGGCAATGCCATTGTTATTCGCATCGGTACCCGCCGCATCCAGAATACGCACACGGTCGATACGAATATTGCGGCTTTCGGAAACATTGTTAACGCTTATCTCCGCCTCGTAGGAATCCGCGGCAAGATGGGGTAGTATGGCGAGTACCTGGGCTGGTTCCCCATAGTTGTCATAGACGGGGAAGGTTCCGACAAACCAGCGTTTTGAATCACTGGAACGGACAATGGTCACGTCAATGGTAAGTGGAGTACCCGCCCAGGTGTTTCCTTGGGCCGTGGCAAGCACTTCAAGAATATTGATCCCAGTCTGGCCGAGTGTAAATGGCCATGTAACAGTGCCTCGGCGATCAAGGGAAAGCAAAGTCTCATTGGGGCCGGTAAGCCAATCACCAGAAACCACGTTGCCCGAAGATCCCGCGAAGTCAGACAGTATGGTTCCCAGGCCGGAATCAGCCGTATTTGGATCCGATCCAAGATTGCGAGCTTCAGAAAAGTCATCCAGGCCGTCCTGGTCGGAGTCGGTATCGTGGGGATTGGTTCCAAGCAGGTATTCCTCCCGGTTGTTCAGTCCGTCACCGTCCTTGTCACCCAGGGCACCCTCACGCCCTCTGTCAATCGAGCCGTTATCGTAAGGGTCGAGAGCGTATTGTGATTCCCAGGAATCCGGCAAATCATCGTCATCGGCATCATCGACATCATAAAGGAACGAAGACAGGACACTGAATGGCAAGCTCTCCTGGCTGCCCGCAGGTGTCTTCCATGCTACGGAAATATGGTCTCCTCCGCTTAGTTCCGAATGAAGAATTTCAATGAAATATTGGTTGCCAGCGGTTAGATAGACTGGAGCAGATTGCTGAGACGGGTATTTATCGTATTCCCGTGCTGTCGTGTTTCGTGTATTGAAAATGAAACTACCGTCACCAACGGATGCTATGGCCCGCTTCTGGAACTTGCGGGAATCGGTTGAAATTGAAAGACGAGCCTCATCATCACCAGCTATCCAGAAGGTATGCCAACCTGTTTCCGTAGCTGTCAAAAGACCACGCAAACGCTCACCATAATAGTCCCCGCGATTGGCGAACGTCCACCTTGTAGCGGTATCCTTCACATCTGCCGGATATAGATAAGTTGGCTCACGCTCGAATTCGTAAATGGTGCCACCGGAAAGATTTTTCCAGGTTTCACGGGTAAGCTCACCAATTACGCCATTAGCTGAAACCGGGGAAGAGCCGTTTATATATTCCAAAAGGTTTGGCACGCCATCCCCGTCCGGGTCTCCGTATTCACCATCGTTGATATCCGAAGAGCCGTTGTCGCTCGGACTAAGGGCATATTGCAGCTCCCATGCGTCAGGCAGGCTGTCACCGTCAGCATCGTCAGAATCAGGAGTCTGAGTGCGTAAAACTGAAGCGGGAACGATCTGGCGTATGCTTTCGGCAAACCACTCGAAAGCCTGGACTTCAGCGAGAGAGAGAATTCCGTTTCCGGTATTGTTCAGGCCAAGTAGCGAGATTTTAATACTGCTCCCATTAACCGGACTGTCCAGATCCCAAGTAAAAGAGCTGTCGGCACTGCCGGTTCCTGGCGGGAAGAAATCTTCCGATACAAGAACAGTTCCGGACACATCCAATATACTGATGCGGAAATTTGACAGCCGCTCTCCAGTTGTTCCATTCGTTCGATTCCATAAGACAACCCGATTGACCGGGCGAATTTGGCCAAAGTCGACCTGTAGCCAGGAATTCTGAGCATTGCCCGTGAAAGTCACGCTACCATTGCTGTAACTGCCGTTGGTGTTGCCATCGATAGCCCGGGAGGCTTCACCTCCGCTTGCAGTGGAGCTTTGCGACGCTGTGGAACCAAGAGTGGCCAGCGCCCAGTTCGGTGAATCGTAAGCCCAGGCGAGCGAAAGATGATCGGCATATTTGAATTCTTTATGAAGTATCTCGAAGTAATAGGGCTGTCCTGCCTGCATCGGAATAAGAGCGCTCTCCTGGGAAGGAGTGGTATCATACGTATTTTGGGACACCTTGGACGTCAGGTAGGCAGCACGGCGCTTCCCGGATGCTTTCCACGTATCCGAAAGCCAGAGCTCTGCTGAATCGTCCCCCGAGATCCAGAATCTCCAGTTGCCGCTGTGGGTGGGAACAATACTACCACTTACCCTTTGTCCATACTTGTTGCCTTCGCTCGCAAAATCCAGCGCGCTTGAAATATACTCCGAACTGTCCGCCGCTTGTGTAAAAGCAGCGGAGGATGTCAGGCTCGATAGGTCGGTGCCATTGATTCCCGTCCAGATATCGCGACGGACGTAACCAAAATTCCCTCCTGCAACAAATGGATCGTTGCCAGTAAGGTATTCCTCATAGTTATTGAATCCATCATTATCGGGATCGGCATAAGATCCGTCATAGGAATGAATGCGCCCATTGTCACCGGAGTTCAGCCCGACAGTGAGTTCCCAGGCATCGGGTAGACCGTCATCATCCATATCATCCGGATCCGGCGTATAACTCTCAAGCACAACGGTGCTATTTGCGTCGGGCAGCCGGCCAGGTATGACCGTAATCGTCGGCTGACCCGCGGTGAGTCCTGAGTCATCGGTGTATGTCCAGGCAATGGAAAGGTTGTCATTTATTGACCCTTCTTTCATCAGTGCTTCGAAATAGTATTTTTGTCCTGCCACTAGCTGAATCAACGAGCTTTTCTGACTGGAATACTTAGTCCACTCCTGATAAGCGGTGACACCTGATACGCTGGCAACCCGGTATCGTGTGAACTTACTCTCCGATTTGCCAAGCCATAATTCGGATGAGTCATCGGAGGCAATGTAGAAGGTATAACTCCCAGTGACTGGGGCGATCAGTGAGCCGCGAAGCCTCCTGCCGTAATTTTCGTCCACGTCAACGGCTGTTTCCGCGGATGTGAGAAAGGTTGCTTCATGTGCCAAGTCCTTGAAAGCTGCCGACCCGGTGAGATCTTCCAAACCGCTACCCGCGATCCCGTTCCACTTTTCAGCGTAAAGTTCACCGGCCCGCCCCTCGAAATCAGCTATGTTCGGATCCAGTTCAGCACGGTATTCCAAAAGGTTCACAAGACGGTCACCATCAGGATCGCTGTAGGGTCCCTGATCCAGGTTTCCGAAATTGGCATTTTCCCAGACGTCGGACATCCCGTCTTCATCCGTGTCTATAGTGTCTTGTGCCAAACAGGTTCCAAATGTCGCAAACAGCAAAGAAACAAACAATGTGGAAGGGGCAACATTCAGCCGCAAAAAGTGTAATTTCATCAGATCTGTATTGGATTTTTTGTTAGGCCTCACGTCAGAAACAGTTATGACACCATCTAACTCATACTAAGACCCTATTACTTATTAACACCTCACAAATGCAGTCCAGAAACAAATCCAAAGAAAGCAACAATGAATCAGGACACACTAAGAACCAGCTAGTTATGAATCAGAATACTTAATCAACATAAACAAAATTAGTTCGTAAACATGAAACATCATACCATTGACTGTGCTAAATCCCCATCAAGGAACATTTCAGAATCAGAGGTTTTGGGCAGCTGAAAACGCAATCACTGTTTCTGGAGCTTCATCCTCTTCCACCAACAACATCCCGACACCCATTTGATATGGGCAAGAACTTCAACTTGGACTTCATTCCCAATACCATTACCGAACATCTTCAAAAGCCTCAGAGGCTGTCTGAAAAATGCAGTAAACAAAGAAGGGTGCCCACATGAGCATCCTCAACTCATCCGCCCAACGAGAACGCCCAGATGATCGCCTTGATCACCGCCACAACCACTCCAATGAAACTCAAGCCCACAGCAATCGAGCTAAGCAAGCCACCGCGTGTCTCCTTCCCCATCGCCATTGCCATCCCCACAACACCGCAGATAAACGCTATCGCAGCGAGGATCAACCCTAGGAAGACCCCAACTTTGAAACTGAGAACCGCCGCGATGATCGCGATCAGTGACGCGATACTGAATGATGCTTTCTTTGAGGCCATGGCAAATTGCTAAACCGTTTCACGGTCATTGCAACTCACTTTCCAATATTGGTATCTTCCGGATGCTCCCCTTCCATCGCCGCCAGCATGATACGCAGCGCCCCTCCTGATATCCAGACCTCCACCATCAAACAAGCAAGCGACCCACCCATCAGCACCAAAGCCGCCCCAAAAGAAATCACCGCCGGCAGCATCGCGTCCATCACCACCGACACCATGGAAAGCACACAGAGAAACAAACTCACCGCCCCCAGAAATTGCATCCCCCGGATCAGCACCAGCCTCTTGCGTAGATTCCGTATCTGCTTGATCAGCGATGTATCACGTCTGTCCAGCCAATCCCCGTGCAGTCGCCTGATCAAAGCCGCCAAATGCAAAAACCGGTTCGTATAAGATAGAAACAGCAAACTGATCGCCGGAAAAAGCAAAGCCGGTGTTGAAACCTCCAAAGTCATACCGAAGTAAGCAACCCACCCGCCCCACATGCAATCCACAACTCTCGGAAGGAGAAACCCACGCCAAATCAACCCCAGAACACAACCCAATCCTCCTGCTACGAAACTTGGAATTTAAAGTTTCGAGTTTAAAATTTCACAAAGCATTCTCACCCTCTCCCCCACCTTTCTCGTCTCCAGCAGCTCCTGCCTCAGATCCGCGTCCTGCACGAACTGCTGCGCCACCAGATCCGACATCAACGAAGCATCATCCGCCTGATCCAGCAGAGTCATCACTCCCGCCCGCACCTCATCCGGCGTATCGCTCAACGCATCCTCCACAGCCCCACACAGGGTTTTCACCGCAGCCTCCCCCTGCGCCCCATCCAAGCCCTCGCAAGTCACCGGGTCAATCTTCGCACAAGGATATGGAGTATCATCCAGCCATTCGCTAAAACGCACCCGGATCACACCGTGCAGCAGCAACTGCGAAGTCCCATCCTCGCCCTCCTTCGATGCACGGATCAGCCCCGCCGTACCGATCTCCGGCGGACTGTCATCCCCCTCCTTCACACGCCCCACCGCGAACACGCAATCCCCCTCCAACGCATCATCCAGCATCCGCCGGTATCTTTCCTCGAAAATATAAAGCGGCAGTCCGCCATGCGGAAACAAAGTGCAATCCGGCAACAACATCACCCCGCATTCCCTAGGCAGATTCAATCCAGTCATCACAGAGAGACTACACCTCCACAACCACCCTGCAAACAACACATCACCCCAAAAATAAGGAGAAGAAGTTTTTAACTCCTTTCTCTTCCTCCCCAGCCCTCTTAAAATCCCCCCAAGCAAATTCCCTCTAAGAATCCCCATGAAACATTTCCTGAAACGCACCCAACTCCCGGCTCTGCTAGCACTCCTTTCCCTAACAGCCTGCCAACCCACCCCGCCACCATCCCAAACTTCCCCAACACCATACCAAGCACCCGCACAACAAAACCCCTCTCTAGTTTCCCCAACTCCACAGTCACAACCCAGACCTACCACCGAAACCAAAACCCCAACCACCCTCTCGCAGCCAACCACTCCGAACAAAGCCCCCTCCCTTGCCAGCCGCACCATCGCAGGCATCCGCTTCGATGGCGTCGCCTTCGACTCCCGCACCCACCACCTCCGCGTCATAGACCAGACCGGCGGCCCCGGCTCCCGCTACTCCTCCTCCCAGCAGCTCGCCGGTGACACTGGCGCACTCCTCGCCATAAACGCTGGCTTCTTCACCCCAGAGGGAAAACCACTCGGCCTGGTCATCTCCTCTGGCACCACCACCGGCTCATGGAACTCCGCCTCATCACTAGGCTCCGGCATTTTTCGGGAAAACTCCGGCGGCGCACTCTCCATCTCCCGCCGCTCCTCGCGCTCTAGCGTCTCCTCATCCCGCGAGCTACTCCAGGCCGGCCCACTCCTGGTCGAGAACGCCTCCCTCGTCTCCGGTCTCAATTCCGACAAAAGCGCCGTCCGCTCCATCATTCTTACCGATGGACGCTCCCGCTTCTGGATTGGAAAAACCTCCTCCTGCTCCCTCGCCTCCCTTGGAAAAGCCCTTGCCTCCTCATCCCCCGCACCATGGCCCGTCCGCCAGGCGCTAAACCTTGATGGCGGTCGCTCCACCGACCTCTACATCTCCGGAAAAATCAAAGGCGGCTCCAAAAATTTCCGCTCATTTCTCAACCGCCCGGTCAGGAATTTCCTGATCCTCACACCCCGCTAGAGACCCCTGTGACGAAAACGTCACCAAAAGCCGTTCTCGACAATCCTTCACACTTGTCAGAAACTCATGTTTCCCCCCCTGAGAAAAACACGCCAACTTCTCAACCGGCCATGTCTAAATATCTCCTCCTCGGAATCCTCATTCCCATCTTCTTCGCTTCATGCGGCACCATGAATGCTATCAAAAACACAGCCTCGGGTGCCACAAAAGGCACCATGAATGCTGTGAAAAGCACAGCCTCCAGCGCCACCAAAGGCATCGCAAGCGCCACTGGCAAAGTCACCAACTCCATCCCGGGTCTCCGCCCCGGCATTGATGTCGTGGAAGTCCGCGAGGACGACATGAAGGAAATGCCCCTCGGAAAAGATCGCGCACTCGCCTTCGAGGAGAAGAAAAAGCGCTCATTCTGGTCATTCGTCTCCCCGGCCAATTTCAAGGAACCCGTCCTCCCGGAAATCTCAGACTCTGAAATCGACGGCTCTCTCCTCCCTCCAAAGCCCCTCTAGATAGGGAAACGCTCATTTCGCTACCCGGCATTCGGGGGAAACATTCACTTCTCTGAGGATTCCGGATCCCTGCCTCCCCTGAGCAACTTCCAGCCCACGAGGCACAACAAGGAAAACACCAGGTATTGCCGCCGCTCCCCATCAGGCGGCAACAGGGAAAGCTGATGAAGAATCGTGATTTCAGCAAAGTAAGGCGCATGCTCCCTGTCTGAAACAACCCACGGCAAAAGCAGCCTCCCATTGATCGCCAGTATCCAGTATCATTGCCATCCCCACAGCCACATCATACGAAAAAGTTCTCCCGTCGAAGCTTGAAATTTTGAGTTTGAATTTCCCCGCCAAACCCCACCCTTTTTATCACAATCATCCACACCCCCATGTCCAGACCCTCCATAGAATTTTACAACGAAGCCATCGACGCCGTCCAGGCAGGCCACCTCCCGGAAGCGCTCAAAGCCGTCGAAACCTCACTCACGGAAGACCCGAGTGACGCCGAAACATGGCAGCTCTACGCCGTCATCCTCAATGCCCTCGGACGCACCGATGAAGCGGCAAAGGCCACCCAAAAACTCCAGGAACTCGGCATCACCGAGATCGACTCGCTACTTCTCCAGGCCTCGCAAGCAGCTGGCAACGGCGACCTCGAGGCAGCTATCGGTTTTTACGAATCATCCATCGCCAGCGATCCATCACGACCGGAAGCACACGCAGGCCTTGCCTTCACCCTCTTGCAAAACGGCGATAAACCACAAGCACTCACCTCCGCCGAAAAAGCCGTTTCACTGGCACCAGAAGATCCCCGCGCGAACTACGCCCTCGGCCACATCCTACGCATTGCCGGAGAAGACGACCGTGCACTCACGGCACTCACCAATGCCCTCAAGGCAGAGCCCGAGCTGCTCATCGCCGTCTACGAGCAAGGCATGATCCTCGCTGCAAAAGGCCAACTCGAAAAAGCCTTGGAAAACTTCGAGCGCTTCCTGGAAATCCACCCTGGCGACGAGAGCGCAGCCGAAGCCATAGCCAGCGTAAAAGCCCGCCTTGGCCGCACCGACACCTACTAAACGCATCGCCAGTTTTTTAGTGAAAGGCACATACCCCCGGCGAACGACTCATTAAAAAAAAGAAAAACCCGCGAATGTCACACTGGACACCCACGGGTTGCTCAACCAGCAACGGACTGAAAATCAATGTCCACGCTTCTCAAGCCAGCGCTGGACCGCGTCCTTTCCACCCAGACCAAACGCAATCCCGCCACCGAGACCAAGCGCGAGAGCCAAGCCGGACAGAGCCGCCTGGTAAGGGGCACTGGTAACATCCGGAGCGATTCCTGAGCGGCTCAATGCTGCGACAGAAGCGATTACAATGATGGCGATGCGGGCGATCTTCGCCAGCAGGATGTTGTTTCCAGAAAGGAGACTGTAAACGTAACGTGCGGCCATCAGACCTGCTCCCAGGATCAAGAGGGAAAGGAGCACATTGAAGTAACCTGGAACAAGGCTGTCTGCCACATCCGCAAGCATCTCGATATTGAGAACTTTCAGCGCGGAAGATGCCATGATCACGAGGATACTCACGAAGACGAGGATACCTACCATCGAGGAAACGGACTTGGAACCTTCTGCAGGAATGTTCAAGCCGATGCGCTGAGGATAGCTGTCGACTCCAAGGCCTTGGAGCAGATTTGTGATGAACTTTTTCATCAGGCTCGCAACAAGAATGCCAACGGCAAGAAGGACAGCTGCAAACAGAATGTATGGAACAGCGGAGAACAAGCTATCAACCACCCCCTGGACAGGAGCCGAAATGGCCTCGATCTTCAGGATCGTAAGGGATGACGCGATGCCGACCAGGAGGATCAGGGCGAAGGCGGCTGTTGAGATGCCCTTGGAGAGAGGAGCGTTCCCGTTAACAAAGCCAAGGCGCTCGTCGATTTTCGCCGCTCCAAAGACGCTCATTAAGATCGTTTTGACGATGTTTGCGAGGAAGTAGAAAAGGTAACCCACGATAGCGGCTCCAATGATATTCGGAATGTAGGTGAAGAACTTCCCGAGCATATCCGTGAGTGGCCTCGTCGCTTGGCTCATCCCGGCGAAGTCGAGGGCAAAGATAATGACCATGACCAATAGGACGTAGCGGACCAGTGTGCCGAGCAAACCGGAGATCGTGCCGCCGCTGTCGGAGACATACTTGGAAAGCTTCCCGTCCAGCCCTTTGGACAGTTTGGTGACTGCCTTGCCTATGGTTTTCGTGATTGCGCTTCCGATCAGAAAGATCAGGAGGGCGCCGATATATTTCCCGATGGGGCCGAGAGCATCGAACCATTGTTGGACGGTTCCAGCGATTTCTGTCGCATTCATTGCGAGTAGGTCGGTTGTGTTCATGTATTTGGTGTGGTCGTGTTTGTTGGTATTGAGATTTTTTCTATTGGGCTGATTTCACTTCCCAGATTTCCACTACGCGGTTCTCGGATTTCGCGCCGAAGCGGGCTGTTTGCCCCAGATAGATCGCGCTGACTCGTGAGTTGCCGATCTTACTCCCTAGGAAGTTGGCTACTGCCTGCGCCCTTGCTGAAGAGAGTGCTGCGTTTGCCTCTTTCGATCCACTGGGATCCGCAAAGCCGACAACCAGCATCTCACTCTTCTCATCCATTGATGAGGAGAGGTTTGTGATTTTTTCCGACTCATTCGTGAGCAGGTCAGACTTGCCGGATTTGAACTTGATGCGAGCCAAGCTGTCCGCATTCAGGCTAGTGCCAAGTTCCTCATACTGCTTCTTCAGGCCGTCACCACGCAGATCTTCCATTTTCCGAATCGCTACCACTAGAGCTGCACGAGGCTCATCCAGATCCGCTTCCGATTCCACGAATGCCGGAGCTTCCTCTTCTTTTGGCTCGGCGGCGGACTCGGGGCTCTTTGAAATTGGCGGAGAAGTCAGTGTCGCATTCAGATCATCGACTTGCGCAGTAAGGGCTTCAACCTTGCCTTTGAGCTTAGTGGCCTCGGAAATGTGCGCTTCCTCCTCGGAAATGCGTGCTTCTTTCAAGGCGGACAAAAAACGCTCCTTTTCGCTATTCGCCACACTCAGCAATTCGTTTTCTGCTTTCGCTACCCTCAGCTGCTCCAGAAGCACCTCATTCTCGAACTCCAGCTCGGCAAAAGCGGCAGGGTCCATCTCGTTTTCCACGACTACGACTTTTGTCTCTTCTATGCTTGCATAAGAAGACTCAGGCTCTTCAGCTTCAAACCTTGTAGCAACCAACTCAGCATCCCCTTCGTCCCACGTAGCAAATGAAGTGGAAGCCTCCATACTCGCGTATTCTTCCTCGATAGCATCCAACTCAGCTCTAAGAGCCGAATAAGTGTGAGGCGCTTCAGGAAACGCGTCTTCGATCTCTCCGGAATTGAATACAGCCACCTCTGAACTATCATACTCAGCTTCATTCGTCACTCTGGAGCTGGCAAAGTCGATGACTGGTTGGCATGCTTTCGAATAGAAAAGAAAAAACACAATACCAATGAGACACGCTACCAGGGTGATCATTTTTTCTTCCGATGAGAGAGCTTTTATATTTGTCATGGAGTATTGCTGGTAATGGGATTGGGATATGAGAAAGAGGCTTTTTATTGAGCGAACCAATCCGTCTTCTAACCTCTTTGAGGCGCCCCACCGAGAAAAAGACACATAAAAGAAGCAAACAACGCGAAAAAAATATTCCACCACAGTTGATAAAGAACCGCTGGATTGTGCAGTGCACTATGGTTTCTGAGACAGCCCTTGACAAACAATCTCGGATTTTCGTCACCCCCTAAAAAATAGTTTTTCAAGAAATCGTATCCACCTACACTCTTCGCAGAGTCGATGCCAATATCCGAACGACTCCCCCTTTATAAAGATCCAGCCACACCATCATGCGTCCATTTCTAAAAACCCTCCTCCTATCCTTGGCGTCAATCCCCGCCTTCGCAGAGCCTGCGGCGAAACCAAATATCGTCTTCTTCCTCACAGATGACCAAGGCCTCTCCGATCTCGCCTTCTACGGAAACCCCTCCCTCGAGACGCCAAACCTCGACAAACTCGCCAAAACCAGCGTCCGCCTGGATGACTTCGAGGCAGCGCCCACGTGCTCACCCACCCGCGCTTCACTCCTCACCGGCCAGCACGAGTTCCGTGTAGGCATCACCCACACCATCAGCGGCCGCTCATTGATCAAGCCCGGCGTCCCCACCCTCTCCGCCAGGCTCAAGTCCGCTGGCTACGCCACAGGCATTTTTGGGAAATGGCACCTCGGCGACACCTACCCCAGCCGCCCGCAGGACATCGGCTTCGATGAAGTCTTCATCCACCTCGGCGGTGGCATCGGCCAGACCCCGGACTACTGGGGTAACAAATACTTCGATCCCCACATCCTTCACAACGGCACCTGGCAGGAAACGGACGGCTACTGCACTCACATCTTCACCGATGAGGCATGGAGCTGGATCGAGAAACAAGATGATACCCCATGGTTCGCCTTTGTCCCGTACAACGCTCCCCACGTCCCCCTCGAAGTCGAGGAATCCCTCGCTCAGAAATACCTCGATAAAGGACTCCCGGAATCCCAGGCGCGCTTCTACGCGATGATCGATGACATTGATACCACCGTCGGAAAGTTCCTCGACAAGCTGGAGGAATCCGGCCTCGCCGAGAACACCATCGTCATCTTCATGGGTGATAATGGCAGTGCCAAAGGAGGGAAAGCGGATGAAATGGAATTCAACGCCGACCTGCGTGGCACAAAAGCCATGCCATACCAAGGCGGCGTCCGCGTCCCGGCCTTCATCCGCTGGCCTGCCGGAGGCCTCACAGGTGGCCGCTCCGTCCAGCAGCTAACCAGTGTCATGGACATCTACCCCACCCTTGCCGAATACGCTGGAGTTCCTCTCGCCGCAGATGCAGCCATCGATGGAAAATCCCTCTCCCCCATCCTCGCGGATGAAAACAACGCCGACTGGCCGGAACGCAACGTCGTCACCCATGTCGGCCGCTGGGCAAACCACTCGCCCATGGACAAGATCAAACACCCCGGCAGCGCCATCCGCAACGAGCGCTTCAGCCTCGTGAACGGAACCGAGCTCTACGATCTCAAGAACGACCGCGGCCAGGAAAAAGACGTCGCAGCCGATTTCCCAGAAGTCTTCCAGACCCTCAGCAAGCAATACGATGACTGGTGGAAAACCATCATTCCGGAAATCAAAGAAATCCCTGCCATCACCGTCGGCGCGGTCGAGGCTCCCCTCAGCCAACTCACATGCATGGACTGGGCAGCATCCGTTATCGAAGACCAGGGCGCAAAGTATCCACCATGGGATCAACGTCACCTCAGAGCCTTCCTCAAGGGCAAGCCATCAAAAGCCATGGCATGGCTCGGCGCATGGAAGCTAGATTTCAAACGCTCCGGCAAATACAAGATCACCCTCCGCACCCTCGGAGCGGAAGCCCCTCAGGAAGAAGCCGCGCTCAAGACCGGCGAAGCCACACTCATGCTCGGTGACAAGACCTTCACAGAGGCAATAAAGGAAGGCGATCGCGCCGTAAGTTTCGAAGTCGAAATCAACTCCGGCATCACAACCATGGAGACCGAGATCAAACGAAGCGAAAGCGAAGTCATCCGCCACGGAGCCTTCTTTGCCGACGTGGAATTCCTTAGCCCGACAGATTGAGATCCTTCCTGCCAATCCTCCTCGCGGTAGTGAACACCACTGCCGCCGAGGAAATCCCCCTGATAGGAAAAGACCTCTCAAATTGGACTTTCGAGTCAAAGGAAGGCTCCGAAGCCAGTGAAAAATCTTGGAGCCTTCAGGATGGCATGCTCTCCACGACAGGTTCCCCGAGCGGTTTCATCCGCTCCAGGGAAACCTATTCGGACTACACCATCACCCTTGAGTGGCGGTGGATCCCGGCCGAAGTAAAACGCCACAACAGCGGACTACTCCTCCACACCCTCCCCACCTCGGAAGGCGAAGTCTGGCCACCCACCATCGAAGTCCAGCTCCAGAAAGACAGCGCCGGAGACCTCCGCATGAACGGTGGCGCCACCCTCGAAACAGCAGGCAAACTCCAAGGTCTAGGTTGGAAACGACTAGCCGACCCCAAAGAAAAAACCCTCGGCGAATGGAACACCATAACCGTCATCTGCAAAGCCGACACCATCTCCGTCCACATAAACGGCACCCTCGTAAACCAAGGTGAAAACCTCTCCTCCACCTCCGGCAACATAGGCCTCCAAGCCGAAGGCGCCCCCATCCAGTTCAGGAACATCATCCTGATAAAATAACGGAGAGCCGCATCTCCGACCGGCTGCACCATAGAGAGCAGGAACCGCCCCCACACCTCGAGTTCAACAGCGGCGTCCCCGCCTCCCCTCATTTCATCTCAAAAAGAGATTCGTAAGATTTCTAAGATTCGTGGTTCAAAAACACAGAACCCAAGTTCCGTGTATTTTGACTCATTGATCTGATCAGCTAGTTCGCCCATATCCGCTTCGCTCCCATTATAGTTCCAAACTCCTCCCTCAACCCAATAAAACTTGGCGCACTTAGCGAACCTGGCGGTTAAAAAACAAAACCCCAGAAAACCTAACGCCTTCACGCCTTACCTGTTAACAGAGCAACCCTCACTTCCCGGCCTTCCGCTTCACAAGCGACAGCATCTCCCCCACTTCCTCCACCCGTAGCACCTTCGCCGCCATGAAGTAGAACCCAGCCGCCACCGCAATCACAACCCCAAGCCATACGCCTTTCAACAAAAAGCCCATTGTATCCAGATTCCCCAGCAAAAACCGGTTCCCCACATAGCAAACCCCAGCCATCACCGCCGTGGCAAAGCCTATCTTGAAAAACGCCTTCACCAATTCCCCCGTCCGAAGATCCCCCGCATACCTCCTCATCATCAGATAGAGGAACACAAAGTTAAGGCTCGCCACGATACTCGTCGTAAGCGCCAGCGACTCATGCCCCCAGCCGAAAACGAACACAAACACATAGTTGCAGCCAATATTCACAAACAACGCCATGATACTCGCAAACATGGGGAACCACCGTTTGTCTATCGCGTAAAACGCCGGCTGCAGCACTTTGAGCCCCGCATAGAACAAAAGCCCGCAGCCATAAGCCTGCAACGCCCCGACAGTCGCGATACGATCCGCCACGCTGAAATCACCCCTCTCGTAAATCAGACTGATGATCGGCGCCGCAAGAACAACCAGCCCCACCGTCGCCGGAAACACCAGGAACATCACCAGCTTCAGCCCCCTTGCCAGAGTCGGGCCGAAATCATCCCCAACTCCATTGATCGCTGCCCTCGAAAGAGCCGGCAAAGTCACCGTCGCAACCGCCACACCGAACACCCCGATCGGTAGTTGCATCAGTCGGAACGCCCAGGTCAGCCACGCCACCGCTCCCTCACCCACCCCGTAGGCGAACATCGCGTTCACCATCACATTCACCTGTGTGACAGATGCCGCGATCACCGCCGGCCCCATCAGCTTGAGTATCTGCCTTACGCCGGAATCATTCCAACGGAAGTCCGCCACAAACCGGTACCCCACAGCACGCAGCGCCGGGAACTGGCAGACCAACTGCGCCAGACCACCGATCACCACCCCCCAGGAAAACCCCACCAGACTCCTCGGCCCCCATTCCGGGTCCATCCAGTAACCAATCGCCGCCCCCCCCACCATTGAACCCAGATTGAAAAAACAGGAAGCCAGCGCCGGCATGCCGAACACATCCCGAGCGTTCAGCATTCCCATCACCAGTGCAGAAAGCGAAACCAGCGCAATGAACGGATACATCACCCGCACCATCTCCACCGTCAGCGCGATCTCGGAGGTATCATACACCCGCGCCGTTTCCCCACTCTTCGACAGCGAAGTGAGAAGATCCACTATCCATGGCGCCAGGCCTATCCCCACAAGCGCCACAAAACTCATGAACACCGCCGCCAGCGTCATCATCCGGTTCGCCAGCACCCACGCGTTATCCGGCCCGTCCGTCTTCACTCTCTTTGAAAAGGTCGTTACGAAAGCCTGCGAGAGCGCCCCCTCGGCAAACAGATCCCTCAACAAGTTCGGCACCTTGAAGGCTAGGTAAAAGCAATCCATCCACTTACTCCCGCCGAAGAGCCCCGCAAACATCATCTCACGCCCCAGCCCGAGCACCCGGCTCAGCATCACAGCCGCACTCACCCTCCATGTAGCCTTAGCAGACATCGCCGCCGTTCATCCACTATGCGGAACTCCTTTGCAACCCCTTTGCGGAAACCAGACGAATCGAGCCGGTTTTCCCAGCTGGCAACCTCCACAGCCGCCCGATAGGATCATCACCATGAAATTCCTGATTCTCGCCATCACTCTCCTCCAGCCACTCTTTGCCACCGGACTCTCACTCCGAACCGTCAAGCAACCCCTCTTCCTCGTCGAAGCCGACCAAAGCACGGTCATAAAAATCACCGACGTTCCATTCATCACATATTACTCCGATCCGGAATGGCGATTCAGCGCCATCTCCCAGCCCTTCATCCCCAGCAAAGACAGCAGCTGGGAAACACCCCACGATATCAACCTCACCTCCCTTTACGGAATAAGCGTCCTGGGAACATACAAAGACGACTCAAATGACTTCCTCGTCACAATCGACGCCTCAAAAGCCAAAGCCCCCGAGGCCTACCCCTTCACGATCGAACAAGTCATCGACTCAGTCCAAACATGCGTAAAACTCATGTATCCTACAGTCCCCAAGGAAGAAGGTGTCCTGATCATCAAAATCATCAACCCAGCGAACGAATCCGCCGAGTGATCCCAGATCATCCCCAGGAAATGAATCGTAGTTGCGTGAAATTATACGACCTCGTGTTTGGTCAGTCCTTGCTCTACAAACGCTAGCCCCTCGTCACCACCTCCGACTTATTTGACTCATTTTACTGATTCAAGTCATCTACCATGCGCCCAATATTCGCAATGTCCGTTTTCCGGATGTATAAAGAAGCGCCAAATCGTGCCGTTTTTCCTGTAGTAAAAGCTCATGTATCCGCTCCTGGTCAGAGCTCTCATTCTCGGGCATTCTCCCATAAACCGAGAGCCTTGAGCCGTTGTATTTTGAATATTTCGCACAAAATCATCTAGGTCTTCAGTATCGAAGTTAAAAGACCCGGTAGAGGTATTGATATCAAGATTACTACTTAGCTCGATACTCGATGAGCTGCCCGGTATGATTTCTGGTAGCCATCCTCGCCCAAATAGGCGATCGACTTGGGCATCATGCTTCGTTCGGTAACTGCGCTCAATCGTGCCAAAAGCTCCAAAGATAGTGGCGGCAAACAACACGCCCAACGATCCGGCCAGGATCGTGATCGCCAAGATTACGAATTTATACGGCTGTCGTAAGATCTTCATTTCTACGCATAAATAACGTTATAGCGACGACCCACCCTTGAAAATCTTGAATTTGATCAGACGGCCTCCTCGGAGTCGCCATCTTCGCCTTTATTTAGTTCGGCTTACCACCTTCTGGAGTTGAGGTGACATTAAGTCCAACGATTAGGAATTCCACTTCAGAATCAGCTACAGGACGATGTTCCACACCCTTCGGAACAACAAAAATATCATCTTCATCGAGATGGACTTCGCTGTCCCTGAAATCAATTCTAAGCGAACCCTTGCGGATTAAAAACAGCTCGTCCTGATCGTCGTGCTTGTGCCAATTGGTCGAACCAATTCCCTTGGCCACCTTGAATAGCTGGCCGTTGGATTTCGCAACAATTCTCTGCGACCAGTGCTCGTGAAGATTCTTAAGGGTGTCTGAAATATTGACTTTGGACATTTGGTCAGCTGCTGTTCTGCTATCGATTTCATTGAAATCACTATAGAGATGACGCGCCTGTGAAAAGATGCAATTTGATCAGACGGCTTGCCCGCCGTCGCAATCTCCGCCTGGCGAATTCAGGTCGGAAGTGCGCGGCGTTTTTTCAGTCAGACAAGCAGATGAAGTTTGGCGTATTCCTGTCGAGACATCTTCGTGGTCGGCTGTTGAGC
>JBPOGC010000036.1:0-21011 GCA_051251795.1 Luteolibacter sp.
GTCGCGTAGGCGATCGGTGGTCTTGTGGATCGTGCACCAGTTTTCGATGTAGGGCATGTCGAGGTTTTCGGGAGCTTCTGCGGCGAGGACGTCCCGGGCATCATCTAGATCTTTGGCTCTACCCCAGCGCAATTTCTGTACAATGATATCTTCTGCCGTTGGGATCCATGTGTCGATTTCGATTTGTGGGAGGGTAAGTCTTTTCCTTCGGTAGAATTGTTCTTTTACAAAAGGATCATCGAAAAGCTCGAAGAGTTCGATCTGGAGGGTGGGATCGTTTTCAGGAGTTCCAATGTGCCGCTTTCCCCATGTCAGGGTATCAAATTGGACTTGATCGCCGAACGCGATTCCAGGTTCCAGTCTTTCGATCAAGCTTCTGATATTCTTACTGCCTAAAACGTCTACTACGATGTCCACGTCCTTGGTGGCGCGAGGGATGCCGTAGAAGTTGTAAGCAAATGCGCCAGTGAGCATGTGATCCAAAGATTCCGCCTCACATGCTCGGATCACCGTTATCGCCAGTTCTTCGACGGTCATGCTGCGGGTTTTTTATTGGAGTAGAATCCGTGATCCTGACTCTTTCTTATTCGTTCCAAACGGCAGCGGAGATCGGCTTTTGCCAGGGATTCATTGTTCGTTCCGAGTCTAGCCATTGCTCCTGTCAGCATCCGGTCGGATACTTCATTGGTAAGCTGGATCCCTGTCAAAAAGCGTTCTTCACGGGTCATGGAACGCGCACGGAGAATTTTTTCCCGGTAGATGGAGTCCTGAAGATCCTTCAGGGCAGTGGGATGATCGTGCGGATTCGCCATGAAAGGAGTTTACTTGGAAAGGGAGCAGGAGGCAAGGACGTCAGTTTGCGGGTAGTTCCGGTTCAGGAATCTCGGGTAGCGGTTTTTCGAGCGGTACTGGTGTTGGCTGTGGGTCTGGAGCCGGGGTTTTGTCGATGAGTGCGGCGCGGTTTTTCAGGATGGGGTTTAACTTGAATTTCTGAATCTCAAAGGTGCGGCCTTGGAGTGATCTGGTTGCTTCCAGGCGCTCTGTGAGTGCTTTTTTCCGGTCTGAGAAGGCTTTGTCGAGTTGCTCGGTTTCCTCTTTTTTTTCGGAATCGACCTTTTTGCGCTCTGCAGGGATCTGGCCATCTATTTCCATGGTGATTAGGTAGGAGTCGGTATCCTTTTTCGGCTGGAGGGTGATGGTGTAGGTGAAGCCTTCGAAGGTGGTGACTTTCGCTGTCTGGAGTTTTTCCGGAGTGGCGATTTCCTCCAGATCGGAGGCGGGGATGAGATCGTCGATGCGGAGGGCGGAGAAGACGCTGGTGAGAGGATTGGCGGCGGTCTTGTCGAGTTTTACCCCGGGGTATGCTTCGGAGAAGGTGAACTCGGTGGTTTCCTCCGGGCGGGTGATTTCCCAATCGATTTTCTCGCTACCAGGCAGGGTGAGTGAAATCGACTGAATTTTTTCGATCTGAATCAAGGTGTCTTTCAGCCAGTCTTTAGGCGCGGAGGAGAGGATTCCGAAAGGCTCGGAGACGGCGTAGAAGCCACTGTCATCGGCGTGGTTGCGGACGTATCTGCCGGTGATGCCACCGCCATATTGAGAGGATGTTGCGGCTTCGAGGCTTTTGCCAAAGGTGATTCCTGCGAGTTCTTCTCCGGAGGCTTTCTTGAAGGTGGCAATGAGGCCGCGCGTTTCGGGATCCGGGGAATCCTCATCCATGCCGAAGCGTGGTGCGATGGATGGGCCTGCTTCGATGCCTTGGGTGACTTCCAGGTCTTTCAAGGAAAAGAGGAGTTCCTTGATGTTGCTGAAGTTGGCGGGGTAGTTGTCGCGCTCGGCAACTGTCCAGGAATCCTCATTTTTTGTGAGTGTGACGGAGGAATCCGCGCCTGCGATCTGTATGGTGGAAATCTCTTCGATGGGGAAATTCTCCAGAAGAGTCTGGCCGGGGGCACGGTTGGTGGTGGCTTGATCGGCGTTGCCTTCGCGGAATTTGATGAAGGCGATGGTTGCGCCGAGGATTGCGGCGATGAGCCAGAGGACTGCGATGGTGCGGGGTTTCATGCTGTTTTTGAGAGAAAGGGATTTAGCGAGCTCTGGTGGAGGAGCGGCGTTTCAGGAAAATGCCCAGGCCGAAGAGGATGACCAGGGACGGCATGGCGGCGACGTTGAGCAGGGTGATGTTTCCGGCGAGCTTGTCTTTGTCGCGCCTGAGCTCTTTTTGCTGCTCGCGGATGAGACGGGCGTATTCGACCTGTTGCTCGCGGAATTTTTTGATCTCGGCTTCCTGCTCCGGCGAAAGCATCAGCTCGCCACCTTCGGTTTTCTGGGTCTGGAGCCCGCGGAGGTTTTGTTGTGCTTCGTCGAGCTTTGCCTGGAGTGCGGCGATATTGGCACCGACTTTTTTGTCAAAGTCTGCCTCCATTTCCTGGACGACTGTGAAGGGACGGCGGCTGGCAGCACGTGAGCGTGAGCCGATGAGGTATTTCGAGCCAACGGATTGATCGATGATATTGAAAAGGAGTGTGGCGTTTCCGTTTACAGGGGTGGCCATCTGCATTCCGCCGAAGTTCTGGACGCTGAAGGCGAACTGATCGTAGAAGGCATCGACGTCTGCGATGAGGAAGACGTTGCCTGGTTTGGTGGATTCCTTGAGTGGCTTTGTCTCCTTGTCCTTCGATGGGTTTCCGTCAGGGAAGGCCGTTTTGAAATTGCCGGAGAGCAGTGTGACCAGATCGTGGGTTTCACCTTCAGAGTTCAATGTGGTGTCGAGGCTGGGATCGATCATTGAGGCTTTCACCGGATCGACAAAACCTGCCTTTTGCGAAGAGCGGATTAGGGAAGTGGATGCGATGCCATTGACGGCTTCTTTTTTGAAGCCGCCTGTGAGGTAGAAAATGACGGATTCGAGTTCCTTTGTGATGACGTTGTCCTTCTGGGGCATGGCGCTCTGGGGGAGGTTGAGGACGGCGATGCTTTTCCGGTCTGCGCCGAGAACGGTGGCGTGGACGGGATCGGCGAGGACTTTGTCGGAGATGAAATCGACTCCCCATGCGGGGAAAAGTGTAGGGAGGGTGGAGGTGGAGGGCGTGCCGCCTTGCTGGCCGGTCATGGGGTTTGGTTGGCCACCTGTCATTTGTGCGGTGAGAGAGTAGGCATCGACACAGGCGATGACGGTGCCGCCGCTTAGGACGTATTGATCGATGGCGAACTCGGCTTCCTTGGTGATTTCCGCTGGATGGAAGACCAGAAGGGCTTTGATTTCGCTGGGATCGATTTCGGCAGGCTGCATGCCTAGGTCTTTCACTTCGTAAGCCTGTTGAAGCTGCTGGTAGATGAGCCACATGGGTTCACCGCGCTGGCCGGGGATGGGGGAGGGGCTGCCGGCGAGGTTGAAGGCGGACATGATGCCGATAACGGTTTTGCGCGGAGTGGTGACTTCCGCAATGGCTTTGGAAATCTGATATTCCAGCATGGTTTCCTCACCCGGGCTGAGGAAGGGGAGGACGGTTTTCTTGTCCAGGGAGGAGATTGCCATTCCCAGGTAGATGTTGTCCTGGTTGATCTGCTGGCCGTTGATTCCATCGAGATTGGCGGAGTCCTCGGCATCTGTGTCTGGCTCGGGATCTAGGTTTTCCACGCGGAGTTTTCCGTTTGAGAGGCTGGCGTATTCCTTTAGGAGATCGTCCACGTGCTTCATGTGGACTTTGAGCTGCTCTGGCATGTAGTCGGAACTACGGGTTGCGTAGTAGCGTATGACGACGGGCGTATCCAGCTCTGCCAGGATGGACTTCGTACCATCTGAGAGGGTGTGGACTTTGTTTTCCGTGAAATCGATCCCCCGGTTTCCGATGGGAGTGAGAGAGACGAGCCAATTCGCCAGGATGGCGATGACGACTAGGGCGGTGATACCGAGGAAGGCTTTTTTCATGAAACTTGAAACTCTAAATTTTAAACTTCAAAGAAGAGGGTTAGGCGCGTTTTGCGCTTAGGATGGTGGAGGTGCCCAGGAGGCAAATGCCGATGAAGCTGACGAACCAGACGAAGTCCTGCAGGCGGAAGAGGCCGCGGTTGAGGGCGCTAAAGTGATTCCAGACGCCGAAGGAGACGACGGCTTCCACGGTGGAAGTGGAGGTGGCTTTCGCCAGCTCGCGGGTGAAGTCCTCGTAGCCGCAGAGAACCATGATTGTGCAGATGGTGACGGATACGATGAGGCAGACGACCTGGTCGCGGGTGCAGGCGGAGACGAGCATGGTGATGGCGAGGAAGGTGCAGGCGACGAGGAAGGAGCCGATGTAGCCGGCGGCTATGGCTCCGTTGTCCGGGTTCCCGAGGTAGTTGACCGTGATGACGATGGGGAATGTGAGAAGCAGGGCTACGAGTGTGACTGTGGCTGCGGCGAAGAATTTCCCGACTATGGCAGACCAGAGGGAGACGGGGAATGTGCCGAGTAGCTCGATGGTGCCGCTGCGTTGCTCGTCCGCCCATAATCTCATGCCGATTGCGGGGGCGATGAGCATGTAGAGCCATGGGTGCCAGAAGAAGAAGGAATACTGCAGGGAGGCATCGCCGATACGCATGAAATTTCCGAAGGTGAAAGTCAGACCCAGGGAAAGAATGAGGAAGATGACGATGATGGCGTAGGCGGTGGGCTGGGCGAAGTAGGACTTCAGCTCGCGCTTGAAAATGGTGAGGCTGGACATTTTTTAATAAGTGAGAAGTGCCGAGTGAGAAGTGATCAGTGGAAGACTTGGCTTGGTTGTTCCTGTTTTCATGCGGCTGTGTCGGTGGTGGTTACTTTTCGGAAGAGGTCGGTGAGGGAATTCGTGCCGGACTGGGCGATGAGCTCGGCGGGGGTGCCGTCGGCTACGATTTTTCCACGATCGACGATGACGGCGCGGGTGCAGGCGGCTTCGACTTCCTCGAGGATGTGGGTGGAGAAGAGGATGGCCTTGTGCTCGCCGAGGCGTTTGATGAGCTGGCGGACTTCGTGTTTCTGGTTTGGATCCAGGCCGTCCGTTGGCTCGTCGAGGATGAGGACTTCGGGATCGTGGAGGAGTGCCTGGGCGAGGCAGGTGCGGTGGCGGTAGCCTTTTGAGAGGGTATCAATGGCCTGGTGGGCTACGGTGGAGAGAAATGTGGTTTCGATGGCGCGTTCTACGGCTTCATTTTTCTCAATTCCGGTCAGACCGCGGATTTCTGCGCAGAATTTCAAGAAGCCGATGACGGTCATGTCATTGTAAAGTGGTGCGGACTCCGGGAGGTAGCCGATTTTCCGTTTTGCTGTGGATGGATCTTCGGTGATGGAGATGTCGCAGATCTTGGCATCGCCGGATGAGGGCGGGAGAAATCCTGTGACCATGCGCATGGTGGTGGATTTTCCGGCTCCGTTGGGGCCCAAAAAGCCGAGAACTTCACCTTTTTTCACAGTGAAGGAGAGGTCATCGACTGCGACTTTGCTGCCGAAATGTTTGCTGAGGGAGTTGACTTCGATCATTGGGTTGTATGCTTAGGTTCTAGCTCTGTGGAGAGGCTGCCGACACTGTATTTTTTGCGACACGAAAAAGAATTTTTGTCTGAGAAAATTTCAATTTGTGATTTCTTGGGTTTGTGAGTTCCAGAGGAAGGTTCTTGTGTAGGGGCTGGAGTTTTTTTAATACACATATCATGAACCCACCACCTATGCCGAACGCATCACCTAGCCATACTCTTCAGGAATTTATCGATGCCACGGCTCAGCGGGATCGTGGTCAGGGGTTTTTCGAGAAGGAAACGGAGCGGCTTCTGGAGGTGAACCTGAATGGGCGGGTGAATACGAAGATGGGCTCTATGGTGGCTTATAACGGGGAGATCAAATTCACACGGGAAAAGATGCTGGACCAAGGGCTTGGCGGATTGCTGAAAAAAGCGGTCACAGGGGAAGGGATGAGCATCACCTACGCGGATGGAAGCGGGAAACTGTATCTGGCGGATGCTGGTAAGAAGGTGAGCATTCTCAATCTTCAGAACGAGAGCATTTACATCAACGGGAATGACGTGCTGGCATTCGAGCCGACGCTGACACACAAGATTTCCATGATGAAGCGTGTCGCGGCTATGGTCAGCGGTGGGCTTTTCAACATCCACCTTAGCGGGACAGGGATGGTTGCGATGACCACTCACTACGAACCTATTACTCTACGTGTGGAGCCTGGCAAGCCGGTGATGACCGATCCGAATGCGACTGTCGCATGGAGTGGGAATCTAATGCCGGAGCTTAAAAAGGATATTTCGCTGCGCAGCTTCATCGGACGCGCGTCCGGGGAGACTTTCCAGATGCTATTCCAAGGAGAAGGGTTCGTCGTAATCCAGCCCTATGAAGAGGTAGCGTTCCAAGAGCCGCAGCGATAGACAGCCTCTAAGCTGCGTCTTCCTCTGAATCCGCTTTGCGGCGGCGGAGGGAGGGGGATTTTTTGCCTTCAACGACCTGACGGTTGATGGAAACGGCTTCGATATCGCCACGGGACGGGACGTCATACATGATGTCCAGCATGAGCTTCTCGAAAATGGAGCGTAGGGCGCGTGCGCCAGTGCCACGCTCGACTGCCATCTGAGCCATGGCGCGGAGGGCATCGCGGGTCATGCGGAGCTTCACGTTGTTCAGGGCGAGCTGCTTGGAGTATTGCTTCAGCAACGCGTTCTTGGGCTCGGTGATGATCTTGACGAGTTCGTCCTCGGTGAGCTTGCGAAGTGATGAAATGACAGGCAGGCGGCCGATGAACTCCGGGATGAGGCCGAAGTGGAGGAGATCCTCCGGGAGAACCCTTTCAAGAATCCTGGAATCCGTGTCATCAAGGCCGGCGGACTCGTTGTCGCTATGGAAGCCGAGGGTCTTGCTGCCGAGGCGGCGGCGGACGATGTCTTCGAGGCCGACGAAGGCTCCACCGCAGACGAAGAGGATTTTCTCGGTGTTCACCTGGATGTATTCCTGTTGGGGGTGCTTGCGGCCACCTTGCGGGGGGACGTTGCAGACACTGCCTTCGAGGATTTTCAGGAGAGCCTGCTGGACACCTTCTCCGGAAACATCGCGGGTGATGGAGACGTTTTCGGTCTTGCGGCCGATTTTGTCGATCTCGTCGACGTAGATGATGCCTCGCTCTGCGCGCTCGACATCGAAATCTGAGGCCTGCAGTAGGCGGAGGATGATGTTTTCCACGTCCTCGCCGACGTAGCCGGCTTCTGTGAGTGTGGTGGCATCGACGATGCAGAAAGGGACGTCCAGGACGCGTGCGAGAGTGCGGGCCAAAAGGGTTTTTCCGGAGCCGGTGGAGCCGAGGAGAAGGACGTTTGATTTCTCAATTTCAATGTCCTTGTACTCGGCTGAAAGACTCAGGTCGTTCTGGTTCAGGCGGAGGTAGTGATTGTAAACGGCGACTGAGAGGACGCGTTTGGCGTTTTCCTGGCCGATGACGTGTTGATCGAGCTCCGAGCAGAGTTCTGCTGGAGTCGGGACTTCCCGGGTGTCTTTCTTCTTACCCTTGCCTTTTTTTCCTGCGGGTGGGGTGGGATTGAGTTCTTTTTCAAGAATGTTTCCGCAGACATCGACGCACTCGTTGCAGATGTAAACGCCGGGGCCGGCGATGAGTTTTTTTACCTCTGAGTGGCTCTTTCCGCAGAAAGAACACATGGTGAGATTGGAAGCGCGTGCCATTTGGAAATTCTAAACTTTAAATTTTAAACCTCAAGTTGCTGAGGTTGGGTTGTTGCTAAGGACAGGAGTGTCCTTACTCCTTATTTTTTTCCGGAAGGACGGCGTCGGGGAGTTGTTTGCGGGACTCGAGGACTTTGTCCACCAGGCCGTAAGCGACGGATTCCTCGGCGGACATGTAGTTGTCACGATCGGAGTCTTTTTCAATTTCCTCGACGGTCTTGCCGGTGTGCTCGGCGAGGATGCCGTTGAGCTTTTTCTTCAGGTTGAACATGAAGCCGATGGTGCGCTCGACATCGGAGGCGGTGCCTTGTGCTCCGCCGGAGACCTGGTGGATCATGACGTGGGAGTTTGGCAGGCAGAAGCGTTTGCCTTTTGTGCCTGCGGTGAGGAGGACGGAGCCCATGGACGCGCAGATGCCGATGCAGTAGGTGTTCACATCACAAGTGAGGAACTGCATGGTGTCATACATGGCGAGGCCTGCGGTGACGGAGCCGCCGGGGCTGTTGATGTAGATGTGGATGTCCTTTTTCGGATCCTGCATCTGTAGGAACAGAAGCTGGGCGATGACAGAGTTCGCGACGCCGTCATCGATGGCGGTGCCGATGAAGATGATGCGATCCTTGAGAAGGCGCGAGTAGATGTCGAAGGAGCGCTCGCCGCGTGCGTCCGACTCGATTACCACGGGGACGTAGTAGTTGTTGGACGGGGTCTGGGCGGTGGCGTTGTTGGAAGGCGGGAAGAGATTCATGGCTTATTCTGCAGGTGTTGCTTCGAGTTCCTCAGGGGAAACTTCAGTGACTTTCGCCTGCTCAAGGAGGAAGTCAATGGTTTGGCCGATGAGCATGGAATTCCGGATGGACTGGATCTGGCGTTTTTTCTGGAGATCCTTGATGACCTTTTTCACGGGTTCCTTGCGCGACTCGGCGATCTTGGAGATGTGCATGAGAAGATCATTGTCGGAAACAGTCAGTTTCTCGGCTCCGGCGATTTCCTGGAGGATGAAGTTGGTGCGGAGGTTTGTTTCCGCACGCTGGGTGGCGAGATTGAAGATTTCCTCTTCCTTGCCCTCGATGTCCTCGTCGGAAGCGCCTTTCTGGCTGCCCTCCTCGACGATGGCGTTCGCCTGGTTCTGGGTCTCGCGGCGGACGATTTCCTCCGGGAGTTCGAGGGAGACGGTGTTCGTGAGGTGCTCGACGATCTGGTTGACCTTGAGCTCGTTGATCTGCTTGGCCTTTTCCTCGCCCATGTTGTGACGGATCATGTCCTTGATGTCCTCAAGGGTTTTGCCGGGGACGAGCTTTTCGGCGAAGGCGTCGTCCAGATCGGGGAGTTTGGAGGTTTTGATACCTTCCAGGGAGGTGTGGAGGGTCATTTCCTTGCCGCGGAGTTCCTCGAATGGGAATTCATCGTCGAGAGTGATGGTGACGTCCTTTTTGTCGCCCTCTTTCAGGCCGACGAGTTGGTCAGCGTAGCCGGGGAGGAAGGAGCCTTCCTTGATAGGGAGCCAGTGGTTTTCGCGCTTGGCAAGGTAGCTGCCTTTTTCCCCGATGACTTCCTCGAGAGGCTTGCCATCGACGGTGGAGGTGAAGTCGACAACTGCGATGTCGTCCTGCTGGAGGGGACGATCCGAGATGTCATCGAACTCGGCGAGGCGCTCGCGGAGGCTTTCGAGTTGGGCGGTCAATTCCTCGTCAGTTACGTCGGTGGAAGGTGCTTTGACCTCGATTCCCTTGTATTCCGGGAGTGTGAACTCCGGGGCGAGGATCATGGTGGTGTCAAAAGCGATGGAGCCGTCCGGGCGCTCGTTGAGGTTTTCCGGCATTCCGAAATCGAGAACGCGGAGATTTTCTTTTTCGAGGGCTTGGTCGCAGGCGTCTCCGAAAAGGGCTTCTGTGAGTTCCTCGGCAATTTGTTTTCCGAAGCGTTTCCGGATCACGTTCTTCGGGACTTTTCCGGGGCGGAAGCCGGAGAGCTTTGCCTGGGACGCGTATGTGGATGTGATGGATGCGCGTTTGGCGGCAACATCAGCGGAGGGAACCTCCACGCTGAGGGTTGCGATGCATTTCGGCTGTTTTTCGACGACAATATTCATAAAGTTTCTACGGTGGGGCGGGGAAAGTAGGGTGGGGGGAGGTGGATTGGCAACTTTCAACTGGATTTGTGGATAAAAAAGCGCAGTAACCTGTTTTTAAGGCTGCGGCTCTCGGAGAAGGATTTGCGAATTCTATCCGCGCCTGAACTCAGTCCGGAAAGACGATGGCGCGGTGTCCATCGATGATGGTGCGGTCATGGACGTGGTGGCGGATGCCCTTTGCCAGGGCGGCGCGCTCGCAGTGGCGACCGAGGCGGGCGAGGTCATTGGGGGAATGGAAGTGTGAGACGCGCTCGACTTCCTGCTCGATGATGGGGCCGGCATCGAGATCCGCGGTGACGTAGTGGCAGGTGGCTCCGATGAGCTTCACGCCGCGTTCGTGGGCTTGCTTGTAGGGGTTCGCGCCGATGAAGGCGGGGAGGAAGGAGTGGTGGATGTTGATGATTTTCCCGGAAAACTCCTGGCAGAATGTGTCCGGAAGAATCTGCATGAAGCGGGCGAGGACGATGAGTTCCACGTCCTGTGCGACGATGAGATCGCGGATCTGCTGGAAACCTTCTTCACGAAGCTGGCCTTCCATTTCGATCTGGTGGAAGGGGAGTTTCGCGCGTTCCGCGATGGGAGCGCAGGCATCGCGGTTTGCGATGATGGAGGTGATCTCAATGGGAAGCTCGCCGAGCTCTGTGCGGAGCAGGATCTCGTTGAGACAGTGGTCGGTTTTCGTGACGAGCACGGCTGCGCGCATCTTGTATGGAAGCGTGCGGAAGTGCCAGGTGGCTCCGAGTGAGCGGCCAAGGGTTCCGAAGCCTGCGATGAAGTCCTCGAGGGTGACGTCGAGGTCGGTGGTGTCGATTTCCAGACGGGCGAAGAATTTTTTTCCGATGCGGTCGGAGAATTGGTTGAACTCGATGAGATTTCCGCGATGGGAGGCAACGTAGGAGGCAATTTTCGCGACAATGCCGGAGGAGTCGGGCGACGAGAGTTTGAGGATCAATCCGGGGCGCATAATTTTCAAATTTCAGTTTCCAACTTTCAATGCGCTACAATTGTCTGCGCATTGGCGTTTTTTGGAATGAAGCGAAATATCGCTCCTGTCTATGAATTGCAAGGGTTGAGGGTGTTTCTTGCTGGTTGGGCAAGCTCTGGGTATAGAGATGGGATGGAAATACGGAATCGTGAGGAACAGGTGGCATTTACGACCAAAGATGGATCGACAATAGTGAGCTTGCTGGACGCGGCGAACGCTCCTGTGAAAAACCAGAGTCTGGCGGAGGCGCGGATTTTGGCCGGAAAGGGGACGGAGCGACACTACCACCGGGAGAGTGAGGAGTTTTACTATGTTCTCAGTGGAAAGGGGATGATGGAGATCGACGGGGAGGAGCGGGAGGTGGGCGTGGGAGATGCGGTGCTGATCCCGGCGGGAGCTTGGCATGAGATACGGGCGGTGGAGGATCTGGTGTTTCTCTGCTGCTGCGCGCCACCCTACAGGCATGAGGATACGTTTTTCGAGTGATCCTTGTTGGCGTGTCTGTGCTTGAGTTTTTTTGCCGGGGGTGTCCTCTGGTGCCTGATGAAAATTGTTTTGCTGTCTGTTGCGATAGGGTTGGTAGCCGGGCTTCTGGGGGCGCTCTGTGGTGTGGGTGGGGGGATAGTGCTGGTTCCGGCGTTTGTGACCTTGCTCGGGTTTGAGCAGAAGCAGGCTGTGGCCACCTCTCTGGCTGTGATCATCGTGACTGCGATCGCGGCGACATTGAACAATGCGAAGGAGGGAAATCTGATTGATTGGAAAATCGTCGCAGCGGTAGGTCTGGCCTCGGCGGTGACGGCCTGGTTTGGCAGTGATCTGATGCGTTCCCTTTCCAGCTCCACGCTTACGAGAATTTTCGGTGTGGCGCTGGTGGTGTTTGGCGCGCGGATGCTGATCAAGGGCTGAACCGGCTCAGAAGCTTTTCGGGATCGCTGCGAGAACGCGGGAGACCTCCAGTTCGTTCTGGCAGCGGGAGTCGAGAAGGCATTTCGGAGAAAGGCAGGGGGCGCATTCCACGTGGCGTTTTACGATGGCGTGGCGTTTTCCCAAAGGGCGCTTCCAGTTCGCATCGTTCGGCCCGAACAATGTAACGCATGTGGAGCCGGCATGGGCTGCGAGGTGCGGAAGGGATCCGTCCGCTGCGATGACCAGTTGGTGGACTGCGAGGAGTGGGAGGGATGCGGCTAGTGGAGAGGCGTGGAAAAATGCCGAGTCGTTCCCCAGTCTGCTGGCGAGCACTTTCCCCAAGCCACGGCCTCCAACCACTCCGGCGACTGTGATGCGTTTCCCTTGTTCCATGAGGGCTTCTGCAAGCTCTTGCCAGCAACCAAGCGGCCATTCGTGGCTGGTGCCGAAGTCGGAGTCGGGAGAAAGTAGAACGGTGTTTGGCTCGGCAGGGATACCAATGGGTGCGGAAACGAAGTATTCCGGTTTGTCGACAGAGATACCCATCTGAACGGCGGTATTTATGTAAAGCCTTACCCGGTGCTCGAAAGCTCTTTCGGCGACTTCCATCGGATGGGTGAGGAGTTTTTTGAAAGCAGGGGAGCCGGGGCCGAGACGGCGGGTGATTCCGGCTTTTGCGAATGCCTTTGCGGGGATGCCTGGTTCCCAGGTCAGGGAGGCCTCCCAGCTGCCGCCGATTTCCGAAGCTAGGGCGGCGGGGGTGGTTTTCCTTGAAAAATGAATCTGTGGCAAGTCACTGACGGTTTTCCAAAAATCAGACTGCTCTTCACGGCAGACGATCCCTCCGGGCAGGCCGGAACGAAGAAGTGCCCGAATCGCAGGAACGGCGAAACAGGCTTCATCCCAGCGCTCCGGGGCGGCGATGAGTAATCCCTTGGAGCTGCTCATGCCTTTTGTTCCCTCTCAGGTTTACCGGCCAGGGGGTATGTGAATTTTCGCAGAATCGGCACTTGGATTAAGTCTTCACTTCTCCAGCTGGGTTTCAACCATGATTTTGCCCGCCCATGAGTCCCGTGTTACACTTTGGTTTTCCGGGTGAAGGGAAATTTTTGATTCCAAAAGCATGGTTTCATTCTAGAACGACCCTATGCCTGCCCCAACACCAGTCCTCGTAGGAGGATCAATCGCCATAGACAATATCAAGACTCCCACTGCGGAGGGGAAAAATCTCCTTGGAGGCTCTGCTTCCTTCACCGGATTTGCAGCATCATATTTCACATCTCCCGTTCACTTGGTGGGGATTATCGGAAAGGATTTTCCGCAGGAGCATCTGGATCTTTTTACGTCCAAGGGGATTTCCACAGATGGTCTTGAGCGTTCTGAAGGTGACACGTTTTCCTGGTCCGGTGAATATCATGAGAACATGAATGACCGCGATACGCTGGAGGTAGCGATCAATGTTCTGGAAGACTGGACGCCAAAGGTTCCTGCGGAAATGGCTTCCGCACCTATCGCGGTGCTGGCGAACATGCACCCGATCAACCAGCTCCAGATGATCGAGCAACTGACGGCAGAGAAGCCTTTCATCGCCGCGGATACGATGGATCTCTGGATCACGATCGCGAATGATGATCTTCACAAGGTACTAGAAAAAATCGATCTACTGGTGATCAACGAGTCCGAGGCGCGTGATTTCTGCAAGACTTCAAACCTCATCCTCGCCGGTGAGCGGCTTTTGGAAAAGGGGCCTGAGAATGTGATCATCAAGCTCGGTGAATTCGGGGCGATTCTCTTCGGGAAGAACATGGATGGCTCCACGGATCACGTGTTGCCAGGCAAGGATTTCAAACTATTCCGCTGTGCCGCATTCCCTTTGACCGAAGTATCCGATCCGACTGGTGCGGGGGATTCTTTCCTAGGTGCGTTGGCAGGGTATCTGGCTTCCACAGGAAAAACGGAATTCGGCTTTGATGAAATCCGCAAAGGCATCGCGTATGGTTCTGTGGTGGCATCATTCACCTGCGAGGCATTTTCCGCAAATCGCCTGGCACATGTTTCCCGTGAGGAGATCGATGAAAGGCTTGCACTTCTGAAGACGCTCACGCACTGGGCGTAGGTTGATTCCGGAAATGTCTTGTTAGCTTTTCGTTAACCTGATTGTTTTCGCCTGCCGGAGAGATTCGGTTCCATTCGGGAAGCCCTGCAAGGGGCGGGAAATAGAGGGGAAGCCGGTGTGAATCCGGCGCGGTATCGCCACTGTGATGTCTGTCTACGCAAGTAGCCGACCAGCCAGATCGCCAGCCTGTATGGATGATTGATATGCCTGCGATCTACAGGCTTCGAAAATACATATGACAAACAAATATACGCCTCAAAGAGGCTTGATAAGTTGTGCCTTGGCGCTTTGCCCGGCATTGATTCCCGGTCTGGCGATTGGCCAAACTGAAGCCCAGCCTGAAAATACGCTCGATCCATTGGTCGTTTCCGCTTTGCGGGTTCCACGTCCGGCGAGTTCGACCACTTCAAGTGTCACGACGCTTGATCCGGAGGAGTTGGAAAAAATCGGTATCGACCGCTTGCAGGATGCGCTGAATTTTTCACCCGGTGTGATTTCCACTTCCACGGCTGGTCAGAACGGGGCGATTGGTTCGCTGTTCATTCGGGGGACTACCACAGCCTACTCTCAGGTGGTGATAGACGGAGTCCGCATCAGTGACTCGAATACCCCTTTGGGAAACATTCTCGGTGCGAGCCGTGTGCACGACATCGGGCGCATCGAAGTTTTGCGCGGGCCGCAAGGCGCTGCCTATGGCGGTGAATCAGTCGGTGGTGTGCTGTTCCTGGAAACTCCCCGTGGTACTGGTGACCCGAGTGGCCGCCTGTCTGTGGAGGCCGGATCTTTTGACAGCCTTTCGACTTATGGTAGCTACCAGGGTGAGGCCGGGCCGCTTTCCTACTACCTTTCCGGAGGATATGAGGAAACTGATAATGATACTCCAACCCAGGACTTCCATCAGGGAAGCTCCGCGATGCGTATCGAAGCGACCTTGAGTCCTGTATGGACGCTTGGGACTACCTTTCGTCATGCGGATTCCACCTATCAGAATGAAGGGAATTCGATTGATCATCTGGATTCAGCTCTAGCTACGATGTATGCAGTAGGTAGGATTTCGGATCGCTGGACAAGCCGCTTCAACGCGGGCTACCAGCAGGAATTTTATGATAGTGATTCTCCTGATTTTGGAAACTTCGGGACGGATTTGCGTAATCTTACTTTTTCAACAGACCAGGAAATCGCTTTGTCAGATTGCTTGGATCTGGTTGTGGGAGGGTATTTTTCCAGGAGTGACTTTGAGAACACCATCGGAGTGGATGAGCGCAGGGATCGCTATGGATTCCACGCTGCGGCAGAGTGGGAGATCCAGCCTCACTGGGTGACGACAGTCGCCGGACGCTGGGAGGACTACGATGAATTTGGCGATGAGTTCACATGGCGTGTCGGAAGTGTCTACACGATAGAAAGCACCAAGACTTCCATCCGTGGCGGGATTGGCCGCTCGTTCCGCTCCCCGTCGTTCTTGGATCTGTTCGGCTCCTCGTTTGGACAGGGAAATCCGAATCTGGAGGCTGAGTCTGCAATCGGCTGGGACATCGGGGTGGCGCAAGAGCTGGCACCGGGTCACCGGGCTGAAGTGACTGTGTTCCAGAACAGGATCGAGGATGCGATCCAGTCATTTCCGACACCACCGCAGAACATTTCCGGAACAAGCACTCCGCAAGGTATAGAGCTGGCTCTGGATGGTGTTTTCGAATCGGCGAATCTGCATTACCGTCTGGCATACACTTATCTGAACCGGAGCCTGGCGGATCAGCCAAGGAACTCGGCTACTACGGATCTGACTTGGAAGCCGAATGAGAAATTCCAGATCGGAATCGGAGCGACATATCTTTCCGGTCATTCCTTTGGCGGGGATGATCTCAAAGCATACACCTTGGTGCGTCTGCACAGTTCCTATCAACTCACGGAAAATGTCCGGCTTCATGCCAGGTTGGAAAACGCTCTGGATGAGGAATACCTTCTGAGCAATTTCTTCGGAGCGAAGACTCCAGGAGCCGGGACCGGCCTCTATGCAGGGCTGACTTACGAGTGGTGAACTTAATCTGAAAGCGCCCAAAAGAAACAACCCGTAGCTCAATGGCGAGCTACGGGTTGTTTTATTAATTAAGTGAAGTTGATTTTATTTTCCTGATGGTCAAACCCGGCGGCGGAATGCCAGGCCGAGAGCACCGAAGCAGAGAAGAGCGGTGGAGCTTGGCTCTGGTATAACCGTGTAGGTGACAGTAATAAAGCCTTGCGCGCTGACCGGTGAGTTCGCGGTCTCGATGCCGCTGCTCGAAGAGAGACTTGCTATCTGGTTAGCGATGGCATTGATGGTGAAGGTGCCCGATCCAACGTAATCGGAGAAAAATATACTACCGACATCGCCGTCACCGACTGTGGTCTGGTTGTTTCCGACAAGAATAGCCCCGTCCGGGCCGCTTGAATCATAGTCGCCCGCGCCGTCGCCCTCATTGGCTGCTAGATTGAAGGTGCCATCGGTGGTGGCGCTGGCTCCATCAATGATCTGGTTGAAGGAATTATCCAGAAGCGTCACGTCGGGAGAGCTGGCGTCAAGGCTGGCACCGAAGTTTGCGGTGACGCTGGCAGCTGTATCGGTATCGTTGTCGATGACGAACTGACCGCCTTCAATGCTGAGTGAATAGCTGATGTTAATATTTGTGAGATCAGACAGATCCCCGGCATATTGGTTGAATAACAAGGGGGTCTCGAAATCAGGAATAGCCGAAAAGCTAATGGTCTGTGTGATCACGGTTTGGCTGAATGCCAAGTTTGATATGGCAGTGCAGATCACTGCGACTAGGGAGGGGACTTTCATATTTTTTGGGGGTTGAACAATTACTGTGGGGAGACTATTTCGTAATCTTAAATTTATGCAAGCTTTTAATTTAGAATTATTGATTGATTTCAGTTCAGTAATTCAGCCGTAAATAACTGATTGTTAGATAGTGGTATGAAATTTTTTGAATGAAGCCGAATTCTGAGGTTTGAATTATTTCAAATAACCTAAATAATTTTTAATAATTTGCTTTTGGTTCGGCGGCTTCCGGAGGTATGGAAGAGGTTCGTGGTCTTGTGTTGTGGCTGAGCGGATATAGGGTTGCCGCTTGAAGGTTTTTGTCACAGGTGCGAACGGATATATTGGATTGCGGATTCTGCCAGTATTGCTGGATGCGGGACATACGGTGAAGGCTCTGGTGAGAAACACGGCAAGGTTTCCCTCGAAGCAATTTGAATCGTTTCTTACCGATGGGAGACTGGAGCTGCTTGAAGGGGATATGCTTGTGCCTGAGCGTCTGCCTGAGATGCCGGAAGGAATGGATGCTGCGTATTATCTTTTGCATTCGATGGGCGCGGGGCCGGACTTTGAGAGAAAGGAAAAGGAGTGCGCGGAGAATTTTGTATCCTGGGTTTCCGGTGGTGGGTGCAAGAGGGTCATCTACCTGGGAGGTCTGGTACCGGACGGGGAGCTTTCCCCGCATTTGAGATCACGGGAGACGGTGAACCGGGTTTTGAGAGCCGGGCCGGTTCCGGCAACTACCTTGCGCGCATCGATCATTGTCGGTTCAGGCTCGGCTTCTTTCGAGATGATCCGGGATCTGGTGGAGAAACTTCCGGTGATGATCACCCCGAAGTGGACAAAGACGCGGTGCCAGCCAATCGCGATCCGGAATGTGATAGGATATCTGACGGGTTGTCTGGGGAAACCGGACACTGTAGGGAGGGAATTTGATACAGGAGGGCCGGAGGTGCTGACGTATGGAAAATTGCTGGAACAGTATGCGAATGCGCGAGGCTTGCAGAGATGGGTGATTTCCGTGCCGTTTTTGACACCGAGGCTTTCGGCGCACTGGCTGCGACTGGTGACATCCACTACGATGTCTTTGGCGCAATCCTTGATCGAGTCGCTAACAAACGAGACGGTATGCAGGGAAAGCAAGATCGATAAATTGATTCCGCAGAAGCTGCTGACTTACCGTGAGGCGATTGACACCGCGTTTGTGAACATCGCGCAAAACAGGGTGCCGTCGTCTTGGATCGATTCCCTGTCATCGGGGCGGTTGAACCCGGAGTTTTTCAAGTCCATCAAGGTTCCTGAGCATGGTGTTCTGCGGGACAGGCAGAGTGTGAAGCTGGTGGCGGCGAGGGAGGAAGTGATCGATGCGGTTTGGTCTGTCGGTGGAAAGAACGGCTGGCCCTCGATGAACTGGGCGTGGCATGTGCGCGGGATCATGGATCGGATGGTTGGCGGGACCGGGGTGAGAAGGGGAAGACGTGATCCGAAGGTCTTGTTTCCGGGGGATGCTCTTGATTTCTGGCGCGTGGTGCTGGCAGACCGGGAAACGGACGGAAAGTCCGCGCGGTTGATTCTGTCCGCAGAGATGAAGATGCCGGGTGAGGCGTGGCTTGATTTTGAAATTACAGAGAACGAGCTGATCCAGACTGCGACGATGAGGCCACGGGGTTTGTTCGGGAGGCTGTATTGGTATTCGGTACTGCCGTTTCACCTGATTCTTTTCCCGCAGATGGCGAAGCGGTTGGCGGCTGCCTCGGGCGGTGGGCTGGGGAAATGACAGCGTGTTTTTACGGAGGTTATCCGTAAGGCTGTAGCCTGGCCGTTAGGACGGGCTTTTAGGGATAAAAGCCCCTGCCTTTTGGGTTTGTCCTAGCGTTTGCGCGAGGTGCGCTTGGAGGATTTGCGGGCGTTGCCTTTTGTCGAGCCACGGCTGCTGCCGCGTGTGTTCGATTTGGGTGCTCTGCGAGCGGGAGAGGATCCGCCGGTTGGTTTTACGCCTTCCGTAGTAGGTGCGCCGGCAACGGCGAAGTCGACGAAGCGTTTGACCTTGTCGATGGCGACGATGCGGAGAGGGAGTTTCATGCCGAGTGCTAGGCGGCGGCCATCCGAGGATGTCCAGGCGGCGTTGTGCATCTCGAAGCGCCAGTTTGTTCCGCGTGGGAGGTCTTCGCGTTTCACGACTCCACGGACTCCCATGTCCGGGATCTCGACCATGAGTCCCATCGCGCGGACGTCTGTGATGACGCCGGGGAACTGGGTGCTATCGTCTTCATCAAGCGATTGATCGGTGAGGGCTACGAGGTCGAGATATTCGAGGAGCTTGATTTGCTTTGTCTCAGACTCGGCTTCGGAGGAGTTTCTTTCCGTGGTGGAAATGTGGTTGGCGATTTCCCTGAGATCTGCCTGTGAAGGCGTTTTTGAAGGGGTCTTCGGCGGGTTCTGGAGGAATGGCTGAAGGGAGCGGTGAACAATCAAATCCGCGTAGCGGCGGATGGGGGATGTGAAGTGGCAGTAGTCGGTCTTCGCGAGGCCGTAGTGACCTAGAGGATCTGCTGAGTAGGCTGCGCGCTTGAGTGATTTCAGGAGACCTAGCTTGATGGTGTGCTCCTCTGCGCTGCCTTTCGATTCATCGAGAAGTGCCTGGATGTGAGAACGGTTGGTGAGGTCTCCCGGCTTGTATCCGTACTGTATTGCTGTCTCGGTGTAGTCGGCGAGGCGTGATGGATCGGGGTCTTCGTGGATGCGGTAGAGGGACGGCTTGCTGCGCTCACGAAGGACTTTCGCGACGGATTGGTTGGCGATGAGCATGCATTCTTCGACAAGCTGGTGGGAGGATGTGTGAACAACGGGGACGCACTCGGAGGCGCGGCCGTTTTCATCGAGCTTGATTTTGATCTCGGACATTTCCAGATCGAGGGCTCCGTTTGCGAAGCGGTTTTTACGAAGGAGGGAGGCCATTTTCCATGCTTCGCGGACGGAGCCGGCGAGGGTGGGATCGGAGCCTTCGGGGGCTGGTTTTCCATCAAGGATTTCCTGTGCCATCTCGTAGGAGAGCTTGGCGCGGGAATGGATGACGGCGTCGATGAACTTGGTGTTGATGACGTGGCCGGTTTTGGAAATCTCGATGACTGCGCACTTGGTCAGGCGGTCAACGTCCGGCTTGAGGGAGCAGATGCCGTTGGAGAGCTCTACTGGGAGCATGGGCAGGACGCGGTCGACGAGGTAGGTGGAGTTGCCGCGTTCGATGGCTTCCTTGTCCATTGGCGTGCCGGGGCGGATGTAGTGGGAGACGTCCGCGATGTGAACTTCCAAGAGCCAGCCGCCGGCTTTGGTCTTGGCGATGTAGATGGCATCGTCGTGATCCTTTGCGTCAAAGGGATCGATTGTGATGATGAGCTTTTTCCGGTGATCGTGGCGGCGGGCGATTTCGTCTTCCGGGATTTCGTCGGGGACTGCACGGGCTTCTTCGAGGACGTTTTCCGGGAAGGAGGTGCGGAGGCCGAAACGGGCGATGGTGGAGAGTATGTCGACTCCGGCATCGCCGGGCCAGCCTAGGACTTCGATGACGCGGCCAGTGGGATCAGAGCCGGGATTGTCCCATGAAACTAGATCGACGACGACGGTCTGGCCGGGCTCGGCGGTGGTGTCACCGGTGATGTTGATACGGCCTTCGAGGGCTTTGTCATCGGTCTCGACGTGGGCGGTTTTTCCTTTTTTCCGATAGACTCCGACGATGCGGCCGGAGCGGCGGGAAAGGATCTCGATGACCTCGCCGCACATTTCCTGGTCTTCAGGGGCGTTGCCGCGTGTACGAGGTTTCGGCTTGGTGCCGAGGGGATTGATGCGGACGGAATCGCCATCGAGGGCGGTGTCTGACTTCTCCTTCGAGATGAAGATGCGAGAGTGGATTTTGAAATCGATGCCGGACGCTTCGTTGTCCGGGTCTCCGATGACGGGGTGGAAGAATGCGTGGCCATTCGGCAGGAATTTGATCGAGCCGGTGAGGGTGTTCTTCAGGGCGGTTTTGAGAGAGTAGAGGTTCTTCGCGCCGAGGTTGAGTTTGTTTTCTTTTACAAGCTGGCCGAGGGCTTCGATGAAGGCGGGCTTGTCAGCGGCGTCGACTTCCAGGCGGCGGCTGATCTGTGTTTTTGAAAATGGTTTGTCCGGGTTGAGGCGGAGAAGTTCGAGAATTTGTTCTAGCATGGGAAAGTGGTTTGAGCCGTGGTTGTTTGAACGGCGTGGTTTGCTCTAGGGCAGTTGTTGCGGGAGAGACTATGTTGAATTGCGGGTGTGGCAAGGGTGGGGTTTTTCGGAATCGGTAGTCGGAGGGGTGACGGATATGTCGCTCCTTTCGGGCTCGATACGTGTTGTGGGAGCTAA
>JBPOGC010000037.1:0-20351 GCA_051251795.1 Luteolibacter sp.
TACGTGCCACTTTTCCGCTCAATCCACCAAATAGAACATGAAAATTTACTATAATTGAAACCGAACATTGCAAAATCTCACTCAAAGAACTTACATGTCTTGTGAAAAAAAAATCCAACGTCCTGTTCACCCTATTCACTATAGGGGCACTCCTCCAGCCGGCAACGGCTGTCATCGTCGGCGGTAGCTCAGGCACCGGCAATAACAACAACACCCAGGCAGGGCTCGATTCCTATCTCAGCACCGCCTCCTTGGACGCATTTCCCTACTGGGAAAACCTTATCCAGTTCAACACTGCTTCCGGCGTATATCTTGGCTACAACGCCTCAACCCAGCGAGGATGGGTTCTCAGCGCGGATCACGTCACATCAGCAAGCACCGTAACCATTGCAGGAAATACGTATACGGTTAGCGGCTCCGGCACATTGGTCGGATCCACGGACATGAGACTCTTTGAAATTGGTGGAGACATCACAGATCCCGCCTTGCCCTCCCTCCCCTCCATACCGCTTGCAAGCATCCTGGCGAGTTCCTCGGAAACCGCCCTCATGCTGGGCCGCGGCTATACCAGTGACACCTCCTCCCCCTACTCGTGGGTTAGTCCCGGCACCAGTGCGGCAAACGGCATACGCTGGGGCTCAAACACTGTGGAGTTCACCGCTACGGTGAACCTGGGAACAGCCATGGCGCCAAACCTTCAGCCCTACATCGTCACCGATTTCGATGATTCCGGAGACGCTGGCGCAACAGAATTTGACGCACAGGGAGCCACGGGCGACTCCGGCGGCGGGATCTTCGTCCTCCGCTCCGGCGTCTGGGAGCTAGCCGGAATCGCCCATTTTGTTGATGACGGCCCCGATTTCTTAGAAGAAATCGCCACTGGCGATGATACCGTCAACCCCTCCGAATACGGTGACTTCACCGCATACTCGGATGTCTTTTCAAAGGTGAGCACGATCAACGGTATCACCGGCACACTCATACCCGAGCCCGGCTCAACCGTCCTGACCTTACTCGCCTGCCTGACCCTCCACCGCCGCAAGCGATAAAAGAAGCGTCGCCATTGACGCGCCTCCCTTCATCGTTTCACATCACGGATGCCCTCGGCGGAAAAGAAATCCCCCATATCATCCCATCGCTGGATCCTGACTTATCTCCTACAGGAGAAAAAGGTTTTCATCCCTTCACTCATCGCGCTCTTTGTCACCGCAGCCCTGGCCCTCGCATTCCCCTATTTCCTCAAGGAACTGATAGGAAATCCCGCCGACGCACTCACCAGTGAAGTCCCCCCCGAGCAGATCCTCGCCCGCATCAACGACATCGTTCTCAAGCTCGTAGCCGTCCTCTTCCTCCAGGCCGCCATCGCCTTCTTCCGCGTGCAGGGCTTTATCAAATCAGGTGAATCCGCCCTCAACCGCCTCCGCAAAGACCTCTTCGCGCACCTCCTCCACCTCCCCGTCCCCTACTTCCAGGATCAACGCGCCGGCTCCCTCAGCAACCGTGTTTCATCCGATCTCGCCCTTGTCCGCGAGACACTTATCACCACCGTCCCCCAGGCCGTCCGCCAGACAGTCATACTCATCGGCGGCCTCATCTTCATCTTCGCCGCATCGTGGAAGCTCTCCCTCGTCATGCTCGGCTGCATCCCCGTCGTCATCCTGCTCATCGCACTCTTCGGTAGAAAAGTCCGCAACCACTCAAAATCCGCCCAGGAATCCCTCGCCGAGGCCTCCACCGTCATAGAGGAATCCGTCCAAAACATCGCCGATGTGAAATCATTCACCAACGAGCCCTTCGAGCAATCCCGCTACACCACCTCCCTCCAGGCATTTCTCGCCGTCACCATCCGCGGCGCACGCGCCAGAGCCGCCTTCCTCTCCTTCATCATCTTCGTCCTCTTCGGCACCATCGCCTTTGTCGTCTGGTACGGCGCGCGCATGTATGCCACCGGCGACATCTCGTGGACGAACTTCTCCTCCTTCATCCTCTTCTCCATCTTCGTCGGCGCCTCCCTCGGTTCATTTCCGGAAATCATCTCCCAATTCCAGCAGACCGCCGGAGCCACCGAGCGCATCCGCGAAATCCTCGACATGCCCGGCGAGCGCGACAACGGAACCTCCGATCACAAGCTCACCGGCCAGATCTCCATCAGTGACCTCTCCTTCACCTATCCCTCCCGCCCCGAGATCCCCGTCCTCAGTAATATTTCCCTGAACCTCCCAGCCGGCCAGCGCACCGCCATAGTCGGCTCCTCCGGAGCAGGAAAATCCACACTCTTCTCTCTCATCCTCGGCTTTAACGACCCCACCACCGGCCAGCTCCTCTTCGATGAAAAGGACTCCTCGGAAATCTCGCTCCAGAGCCTCCGCTCCCAGATCGCCATCGTCCCGCAGGAAGTCATGCTCTTCGGCGGCACAATCATGGAAAACATCGCCTACGGCAAACCCGGCGCCACCCCCGAGGAAGTCCACAACGCCGCCACCCAGGCAAACGCCCACGAATTCATCAACGAGCTCCCCGATCAATACCAGACCCTCGTCGGCCCCCGCGGCACAAAGCTCTCCGGCGGCCAGCGCCAGCGTATAGCCATCGCCAGAGCCATCCTCGCGGATCCCAAGATCCTTCTCCTCGACGAAGCCACCTCCGCCCTCGACAGCGAATCCGAACGGCTCGTCAACCAAGCCCTCGACCGGCTCATGGAAAACCGCACCTCCCTCGTCATCGCCCATCGCCTCTCAACAGTCCGCCACGCCGACCAGATCCTCGTCATCACAAAAGGAAAGCTCATTGAGCAAGGCAACCACGACACCCTCTACGCCGCCAACGGCACCTACAAATTCCTCGCCGAGACACAACTGAGCTAACTATTGCAAAGCAATAATGGAGAGCCGGTCTCTGGCCGGCTTATTCTCTGCCCCCCGCCTAAAAAATCAGTCCCGTTGAATCCAGCAACCCAACTTGATTCTCATTCATCGTGTTCTGGACTGCAGGCGAGATCCAATGAGCCTACCTGAATCCCTCGACCCAGCAGCCAATCAAGATTAGCCCCAACACCAACAAGGCCTCAGCCTAAGCCTTCTCAAAAAACAGCGTGAACTCGTACCGATTATAAGTCAGGTGCGTCCGCGAAATCAGCGCCAGCCCACCACTCTTCGCCAGCGAGACCACTTCCACCTCAAGCGCGTCGATTTCCGCAATCGTCTCCACACCCGTCGTTTTCAGCGTGAAAACAACCACCCCTCCCGGAGCCAGGAAATCCTTCAGCCTCACGACTTGCCCAATCGATTGCACCGCCGGACCATTCATGTCCGATAAAATTGCATCATACCGCGAACCTCTCTCTGGCACAAAGACCCCCACATCCTCTCTGAAAAATTTCAGCCCCCCATACTTCCCCAGCCGCTCATCCAGAGGTGCCCGGTCGATCGCCGTCACCGTGTAGTGCCGCTTCAAAAGCTCCATCGTCATACCACCCGGACTCGCTCCCAGCTCCAACCAGTGACTCCCCTCAGGCAAGGCAGGCCGGAACATCGTCATATAATGCAACGCCTCCGCGACCTTCGCCCCGGCACGGCTCACCGTGTCCTCCGCATTTTGTGCAATAAACTTCGTCCCTCCCGGATGCAATCCACCCGCCGCTTTCGGACTCGCGATACCCGCAAAAAGCCCTTCTTTTCCCACCAGGCAAAACAAAGTCCCTTTTCCCGAGTTCTGATCCTCCGCCGTCTTCGGAGCCTTCTCCGGTAGCTCAAAAACCTGCAAAGCCCGCCCCCTCAAATTCGAGGCCAAAGCCTTGTAATAGCTCTTCGGCGATCCCGGATCCAACCGCCCTACCAACAGCGTCTGCGGATTCTTACTCTCGAACTTATAGTAAAGCGCCTGAGCAGCTTTTTCCACAAATCCATCCATCTTCTCCGGATTGCAAGGCCACGAATGCTCCACGGGAATATGCCAGCGCACAAACCGAGCCGCAGCTGAGTCCACGATCAGCTCGGGATTCTCCGTCTGGAAAACGAAATACTCAGAGCCCAGCTTCTTAATCTTCTCCGCCCCCAGCACAGCCAGGATCTCATCCGCCAGCCCCGCGAAAACCTCAGAAATACGAACCAGATGAATAGATGCCATAGTAGATAAAAACAGAAAAAGGGCATCCGACAGCGTAGTAACGCCGCCACGATCCCCTCTTCCTTGATAGTTAGAGATTGAAAGTTGAAAATTACTTACCGCGCTTGCTCCGGTCTTCACCCGAGACACTCTTGGCAGCACGCTTACGTGCATTCGCATCCAGGATCCGCTTGCGCAGACGGATGTTCAGGGGAGTCGCCTCCACCAGCTCGTCCGCATCGATGTATTCGATCGCACGCTCAAGAGAGAAGCGAAGCGGCGGGGAAAGCTTGGAAGTCTTGTCCTTTCCGGAAGAACGCATGTTGTCCAGGTGCTTCTCCTTCACAGGATTCACCGGCATGTCGCCCACTCGTGGGTTTTCGCCCACTAGCATTCCGCCGTAGATCGCGTCGTTCGCTCCTACGAAGAGGGTTCCTCTATCCTCAAGCGCTTGAAGCGAGTAAGTCGTGGCTGTTCCTGCTTCCATCGATACTAGAGTTCCAGTAGTCCGTGTTACGATCTCGCCAGCGTGAGGTCCGTATTCACGGAAGAGATGGGACATGATACCGTGACCGGATGTCAGGTTGACGATTTCAGTCTCGAAGCCGATCAGGCCACGCGTAGGAATCAGAGCGGTAACAAGAGTCTCACCGGAAGGCTCGGTCTCCATGTTCTCCATCATACCCTTACGGTTGATCAGGGATTTGAGGATGCCCTGGGTGTATTCACCCGGCGACTCGATGTAGAGAGTTTCGAATGGTTCCAGAAGCTTGCCGCCTTCATCGCGACGGTAAATTACTGTCGGACGGGAAACGCAAACCTCGAATCCTTCACGGCGCATCGTCTCTACAAGAACCGCGATCTGCATCGCGCCACGTGCCGAAACATTGAAAATACCAGCCTGATCCGTGTCTTCCACTTGCAGGGAGACGTTCGTTTTCAGCTCGTGCATCAGACGCTCACGAATCGCACGGGAAGTAACGTGCTTGCCTTCCTTACCTGCCAGAGGCCCGTCATTGATCGAGAACTCCATGGAAACGGTCGGCGGATCGATTTCCACGAACGGAAGCGGCTCCTGCTCCTTGCTGGCAGCCAGCGTCTCGCCGATGTCGATGTCCTCAATACCAGCTGCGATACCCACGATACCACCCGCGCCGCAACCTTCGGAATCCTCCGTCGCAAGACCCGAATAAGTGAAAGTCTTCATCACTTTGGACTGTTGTTTCGTGCCGTCCTTGCGGTGTAGCCAGATCGTATCGCCCTTCTTCACGTTGCCACCGAGGACTTTTCCGACAGCCACACGGCCTACGAAGTTGTCCCACTCGATGTTGGAAACGAGCATGTGGAAAGGTGCTTCCGGATCGGCAGCTGGCTCTGGGATGAACTCGATGATCTTCTCGATCAAAGGCACACAGTCCTTTCTCTCGTCATCCGGGTGATCCATGAAATAACCGTCACGTGCGGAACCATAAGAAAATGGCGCCTCAAATTGCTCCTCGGTAGCATCCAGATCCAGGAAAAGCTCCAGCACCTGGTCATGCACCTTCATCGGATTGGAAAGCGGCCTGTCGATCTTGTTCACCACCACGATTGGCTTCAGCCCCTCTTGCAAAGCCTTCCTCAGCACGAAACGTGTCTGCGCCTGTGGTCCGCCCGAAGCATCAACCACGAGGAGAACACCATCCACCATCTTCATGACCCGCTCCACCTCGGCACCGAAATCGGCGTGACCAGGGGTATCCACGATGTTGATCGTGTAGCCGTTGTAGAGAATCGCCGTGTTCTTCGCTTTGATCGTAATCCCCTTTTCCCTCTCCAGATCCATCGAGTCCATCGCCCGTTCCTGGGTCTCTTGGTTCTCACGGTAAGTCCCGCCTGCCTGAAGCAGCTGGTCAACAAGAGTCGTTTTCCCGTGGTCAACGTGGGCGATAATGGCGAGGTTCCGTATTTTGAGTGACATGATAAAAAAGTTTAGGCGCTTTGGGCGCGGGGCTATGGCGGGTTTTACGACCACTGGCAAGGCAGGAATGTCGAAATGACCTCCAAATCGTATACAAACCACCTAAGTCTTAGCATTCTCAATATCTAAGAAGTCTTAGCTTTACGCACTCGACCCACCCTCTGGATATTCCTATAAGAACCGTCATGAAACGATTCGCGGCTCTCGCCTGCCTCATTCCCTTTCTTGTCTCCTGCGATAAAATCGATCTCGTGGCTGAAAAAATCAACGAAATCAACCCGGTCAAAGAAAAAGAGTCCAAAGAGACAAAAACGGCAGGCTCCGCCGAAACAAAGATCACAAAAGCACCCGGCCCGGCAGTTCGCCAGCTTGACGGTTCCCAGTTCCGCGAATTCATCTCCCAGCCCGGCCAGCTGAACATCGTCGATTTCCACGCGGGCTGGTGCCCTCCGTGCCGCAAGATCGGCCCCGAACTCGAAGCACTCGCCAATGAATACTCCAGTCTCTGCCGCCTGGGGAAAATCGATATCGATAGGGAAAAAGCCTCAGCAAATCCCAGAACGTCAGCGGCATTCCTGATATCCGCTTCTACATCGATGGAAAGCTCGTCGAGAACTTCAAAGGAGCCTACTCCAAGGAACACGTCCGCAAGCTAATCCTCCGGCACACCAAGGATCTCCAGCCTCTTACCAATCACAATGGCACGCCCCTCGGCCCCAACGGCATCGTGGTGCAGAAGAAACCTCTTTCAGAAACCATGAAACCCATGGAGAAAGACTGGCTTCCCCCCGGCTTCACACCTAAGAAATAAGCCGTGAAATGCACCGCCATCATCGTCGCCGCTGGCAGCAGCAGGCGCATGGGCTTCGACAAGCTCGCCGCCCCTCTCGCAGGAAAACCCATCCTAGCCCATACTCTCGATATCTTCCTGCACTGCCCCGCAGTCACCGAGATCATCCTCGTCGCCCCCCCGGAGCGCATGTCACTCCTCGATGAAAAAACTTTCACCAAACCTGTCACCCGGGTCGATGGCGGCACAGAGCGCCACCTCTCCGTAGCCGCCGGCCTCACCGCAGCCTCCCTGGAAAGCGAACTCATCGCCATCCACGATGCCGCCCGCCCCCTCACATCCCAAGCAGACATCCTCGCCGTCATTTCCACCGCCAAAACCCACCACGCCGCTTCCCTAGCCCGCCGAGTAACCGAAACCCTCAAGCGCACAACCACCTCAGACTTCACCGAAAAAGCCATCCCTCGTGAAAACCTTTGGTTTATCGAAACCCCCCAGGTTTTCGAGGCTCCCCTCATCAAGAAAGCCTACGTCCACATCATCGCAGAAAACATCCTCGTCACCGATGAGACCTCCGCCCTCCAAGCCATCGGCGAACCCACAAAACTCGTCCCCTCCACCTCCCCCAACCCAAAAATCACCCTCCCCGCAGACCTAAAAAACCTGTAGCTGGGGCATCCTGCCCCCGCCCCTTAAAAAGCCCCACCCAACCCCAACTGAACAAAACCACAACCCTAGGTTAAGACTTAAAGTTTCCCCCACCCCCCGGCGTCAAAATCCTCACCCTCTCCCCTGCGGAAAACTCACAAGTCACCCGCCCCCCCAGCCCCTCCTCTTCCCCGGAAGGCAAAATCCGCACCTGCTTCCCCGGCGCACCCTCCCCACCCCCGTTCAGCCCCTCCGGAGCACTGAGCCTCCTCTCCGTCAAAAACGAAACCATCATCGGAGCCAGGAACTCCACCTCCCGCACCAGCCCATCCCCGCCCCGGAACTCCCCCGTCCCTCCGGACTCCCGTCGTAGCGAAAACTCCCACAGCCTCAGCGGAAAACGATGCTCCAACACCTCAGCATCCGTAATCGCCGTATTCGTCATATGCACATGACGCCCACTCTTCCCCGCATTCCCAGGAGTTGCCCCCGCCCCGCCACCTATCGTCTCGTAATACCCGTCCCTCTCATCCCCGAAGAGGAAATTGTTCATCGTCCCAGGCCCATGCGCACACAGCCCCAGTGCCGCCAAAAGCAGATCCGTCAACCTCTGGCTCACCTCCACATTCCCGCCCACCACCGCCGGCCCGCCGCCCTCACCACCGAAAACAGGATTCAACATCCCCTCCGGCACCAAAATCTCCACCCCGTCCAGCAGCCCCTCATTCAAAAGCACATCCGTCCCCACCCACACCCTCAGAACATACAGCACCACACTTCGCACAATCGCCGGAGTCGCATTCAGATTCCCCGTATGCACCCCACTCGTCCCTGAAAAATCAAAACACATCCCCCCCTCGGCAAACGAAATCCGCACCTTGAGCACCGCCCCATCATCCATCAACTCCTCCCTCTCAATCTCCCCCCGAGCTTCAGCACCCAACCACCCTCTTATCAACTCCGCAGACCCGCCCAATATCCCAACCATTTCCTCCTTCACCACATCCGCATCCATCCCTTTCAAAGCCCTCACCCCATACCTCACAGAAGCCGCCTGAGCCTCCAGATCCGCCAGATTCTCCTCCACCCTCCTCGTAGGATACCGCGCGCCCAGCAAATCCTCCCTCATCTCCTCCCGGAAAACCTCACCCCTCCTCATCCAATACCTCGGCGCAATCACCACCCCCTCTTCTTCCAAGCACTTCGCCCCCGCAGGCATAGACCCCGGAGCCATCCCCCCGATCTCCGCATGATGTGCCCTGTTCGCCACATAACCCATCAGTTCTCCACCATCGAACACCCCCGCAATCATCGTCACATCCGGCAAATGAGATCCACCCATCCCCGGATGATTCGTCACAACCACATCCCCCGGTAAAAATTCCATCACCTTCGCCACCTCCCTTACACAAACACCCAGCGCCCCCAAGTGCACCGGCACATGCGGCGCATTCACCACCAGCCGACCATCCCCGTCCAGCAGCGCACACGAGAAATCCAACCTCTCCTTCACATTCGTGGAAACCGCCGTCCGCCGCAAAAGCTCACCCATCTCCGCCACCACCCCCTCAAACCGGCTCCGGTACAAAGCAGCCCGCACCGCCCCATCAATATGGAGAGCCGCGCCTTTGGCCGGCTTCTTACTCTCCAACAGCAAAGTCCCCCCATCCCCCTTACGCATCCCCCACCCTTCACCCACCACACAAGTGCTAAACCGATCCTGCAAAACCACCGACCCCTCCACCGCCTCATCAGAAAATTTCTCCCCCCGAAAGTCACTCCCCAGTTCCTCCACCACCGCCCGCAAGCTCACACACTCCACCTCCCGTCCCAGCACCGGAGCAAACCCATAAAGCGCCAGATATTCCTCAGAAAATTTCCTGAGAACCTCATCCACACCATCCCCCTCAAAAGCCTCCACCTCAATCCCCGTCCCCTGCCCCACCAACCGCAGCTCCACAAAATCCCTCCTCACAAACCCATCCGTAAAGCGCTTTTCCACATCACTTGAAATTTGGATTTTGAAACTTGAGAGTTCTGCAAGAGGCCGCAGCACCTGCTCCACAAAAACCTCCTGCCGCCGCGCCCTCTCCAACCCCCAAGCACTCAGCAACCCCGCATCCCCAGGCACAATCACCGTGGAAACCCCAAGCGCCTCCGCCACATCACAAGCATGCTGCGGCCCTGCCCCGCCAAATGCAAACAACGCAAATTCCGCCGGATCGTGCCCCTCCCGCAGCGAGACCCCACGGATCGCCCCCGCCATCTTCTCCACCCCTATCCTCCGCAGCCCCCGTAAAAACTCAACTTCCTCATCTGCGAGCACCCCGTCGTCATTCGACGTTGAATGTTCAGTGTTCGATGCCCGACGTTCAAACACCTCCCGAAAAGCCTCATACGCCGCCTGCCAGGAAAGCGGAATCCCCGCACCCTCCACCTCCATCAGCCCCAGCAAAAGATTCACATCCGTCATCGTCAGCGGCCCGCCCCGTCCATAACAAGCCGGCCCCGGCATCGCCCCCGCACTCTCCGGCCCCACCTCCAGTCTCCCCAGCTTCCACTGACAGATCGATCCACCACCCGCCGCCACCGTCTCCATCCGCATCGCCGGAGCAAGCACACGCGCATCGCCAATCACCTGCTCATACCTGTAGCGGAAATCCCCGTCGATCCGTGCCACGTCCGTACTCGTCCCACCCATGTCAAACGTAAGGATCTTCGGAAAACCCGCCGCCCTCGCCACAGCCGCAGCCCCCACCAGCCCACCCGCCGGCCCCGAAAGCAAAGAATCTTTCGGAGAAAAACGAGAAGCCTCCACCAGCCCACCCGCACTCGTCATCATCCACGGCTCGCCCATCTTCATCGCATCTACTACAGATCCAGTAAAAGCATTCATCACCGGAGCCAGCCACGCATCCGCCACCACAGTCTCAGTCCTTGGCAGATATCTCATCACCGGCGCATCGGAAGACACACGCACCTCCGAAAAGCCCTCCTCCCGCAACCACCCCGCAACCACATTTTCCATCTCCCCATCCCGCCAGGAATGCATCAGCGAGACCGCCGCCACTTCCAGCCCGTCTGCCAGAGCCTTCTTCGCAACCTTCCGCACCTCCCCCTCATCCGGCCACTCCACCACCTCCCCCGCCGCGGAAAGCCGCCCGCCTATCCCCGCCACCCTCTCCGCCAGCACCCCCTCATCCGGCTGCACCAGCGAAAACAACTCCTTGCGCCGCTGGTCCCGTATCTCCAGCAAATCCGCAAAACCCCGCGTCACCAACAGCAACAGCCGCGCCCCCTTCCCCTCCAGCAAAGCATTCGTCCCCCGCGTAGTCGCCACCCGGAAATCCATCGCCGGCAGCTTCTGTGGAAACCCAGTTCCAGTAAGCAACCGAGCCGCCAAAACCGGAGCCTCCTCCCCAGACCTCAAAACCACAGTCCCAGATCCCTCCACCGCTTTCCCAGAAAACCTCACAAACCTTCCCCGCACCTCTTTTATCACCCCCAACTCCCCGCCATCCAAACCAACCACCCCACTCACATCAAACCGCTCCACACCATCCATCTCCAGCCACCCGTCATCAGAAACAGAAACCACCTTCCCCATCCAGCTCCCATCAGAAAGCACCTTGCACCGTACCTCCCGCCCCTCCGGACTCATTCCCCAGGCATCCGTAAACGTCCCCCCGGTATCCACCCGCACCCGCCACCGTTCCGAATCATCCCTCTTCATTCGATGTTTAGTGTTGGACGTTCCCCACCTGCTAAACCCGATCCAAAACCCGCTCCGCTTCAAACCGCGCCTTCTTCGCCACAGCATACTTGTCATCCGCCGCCCTGTATCCCAGCGCGCAAGCCACAGCCGTAGCATACCCGCTATCTTTCAACCCAAGGATCTCATCATACTCCGCCGCGGAAATCCCCTCCAAAGGACAAGCATCAATCCCCAGCACAGCAGCAGCCATCATCAGCTGCCCCAGCGCAATATAAACCTGCCGCGCATTCCAGGCCTGCTTCGTCGCCTGATCCATCCCGCCGGAAAACGAGGAAATCATCCCGGAAAGTCCCGCAAGATCTTCCAGCGTAGTCCCCTGCACCTCGGAAAGCCGCGCCACCCATTCATCAATGTCCGCTTGCGTAAGATCCGTCCGAGCCGTCAGCACCACCAGATGCGAAGCATCCGTCACCTGCCCCTGCCCCCAGGACGCCCCCTTCAGCTTCTCCCTGATCTCCTCAGTCTCCACCACCAGGAACTTCCACGGCTGCAAGCCAAACGAAGACGGCGTCAGCACCAGCGAGTCTTCGATCGCCTCCCATGTATCCTTAGGGATCTTCTTTTCAGAATCAAACACCTTCGTCGCATAACGAAAATTCAGGGCATCAATCAGATCGGTAGGGGAAATTGTCATAAAAGTGTTGTTATTCGGAATCGGAAGAAGGCGCATCAAGCTGCACCGGAAGGGAGGCATATGGCAGGTCTTTTAGCGAAAGACTGAAAACAATTCCGAACTCATCCGAAGAGCGAGTGTCAGTATGCGAAATCCCGAGGCCTACCACCCAGTTCCCGAAATCGTGGTGCAAAGTATACCGTTGCAGCTCCATCACTCCATCCGTGGCTTCAAAGATATGGAACGTGCTGACACCCCAGTTTTCACTCAATCGCAAATACGTATTCAGCTCGATGCGCTCGGAGTCGTTCAGCTGCTCGTTGTTATTCAGGTGCCTGTAGGCCAGCCCGATCTCCAGGTTCTCAGTCGGCATGAACCGCAAACGTGAAGTAAGCTCCGAGAACCCGGAACCATCCCCTGCCACCGGAACCTGCGTCTCCAGATCCAAAGCCATCCATGGCACGGGCTTCCAGGTGATGTCATTGTAGAGGTTGGACCAACTGCGCTCACCCTCCGGATCATCGAAAAAGGCATCAATGTAAGTATCCACATACAGCCACTCATGGGACTGATCATCGCGCCGGGTGATCAGATGATTCCTCGTCCCGAAGCGAAGGATATTCCAGCTGTTGAACTCATCAATTGCAGTGAACCGCGAAGGATCCAGGGATCTCGGCCTGGTCGTGTCCGTCAATCTGTCAATGTTCGGAAAATTCTCGGAAAGATCATCAGAGGCCAAAACCGACCAATTGACATAAGGCCTAATTACGTGAAGAAGGCCATCAATCCCCAAGTCATGGTTTTTCACACCACCATAGTTCTTGGAAAACTTCAAAGCCGCCTCCGCACCACCGTGGACTAGCACCCGCGAGTCAGACTCAGCCGGCCCCTGCACCGCAGAGTAGTGGGTAAAGGCACCTCCCACACGCGGCGTGAATGTAGCCCAGTCACTGTAATTGAATGGACGCGAAATCGTATGATTCGTGTGAAATCTCTGGAAGCCGGTATCCAGGAGCTGAGTCCTCAGCCTTTCATATTGCGGATCACTCGGATCGAGATTCCGTATTTGCTGAACAAGAGCCTGCTCATACGCACTAAGCTGGAGAAGCAACTCAGTCTCGCCATCACTTCCCACCGGAAGATCCAGTAGAGGATCGATCAGATTGTCCCGGATCGCATCCGCAGCGGACTCTCCCCTTACGGAAAACGAGGTCTGACCCTCATGCAAAAACTGCGTTCCGAAAATCGGCCTCCGCGCCTGGTCGAGCGCCACCTCCGGTGACTGCGTATCCGTACGGTAGAAATCATTCACCTCAAACCGTCCGAAAACCGACAACAACGACTTATCGGTTTTCCGGTAAAGCCCTAACGTATTGTCAGGGCTCGGATTTGTCGTGAACTCCTGCGGCTCGAAGTCATCCAGATAATATTGATCCGAAAGCAAAGTGAGATCCGTGTCCAGACGCCAGTCCACATCCTCTTCAAAGTCCAGTCTTAGCCGATCCTCGAAAGCAATCTTGTAACGGTTCGCATCCACTTCAAAGCGGTCAAACCCATTTGTCGTTTCCTCGTAATTCCAATCATTGAGATAATACAAGCTGAGCTTGGAAATGCCGGCCTTGTCACGTCTGCGCACATCCTCCAGATCCACCCCTACAGCCACGCCCCGCCTCCCGCGAATGTCCAGTCGCCATTGGGAAAGCAGCCAATCCCCCTCTCTCTCTCCTGTCTCAGGATTCCTCTTTCCACCCAGCATAATACCATAGCTGTTCAGAATAAACGGCCCCCAAGCCGATCGTGCACCCACCAGAAAGTGATAACCCAGAACCGAGTCAAGCGGCTGGCTCAGATACGGCAGCCAGAACACGGGGATTTCCCCAGCGTAAATCTTCAGATTTTTGAACGTAATCTTCTCACCCGGATAAACCGTCATCTTGCTGGAGCGGATCCAATAGTTCGGATCCTCCATATCGTGCGTCGTCAGATTCGCATTTTCCGCCACATAGATCGTCTTGTTCCCATCCTTCTCCGCCGTGAATTTGTTGGAATCCAGCAACATCGGATCCATGGAAACCCGCATATCCCTGTCATCCAGGAAACGTGTTTCGTAAAAATACACCGCCTTCTGGCCACGCTTGAAAATATCACCCTGATACACAGTCACATCGCCGATAAACGTTACCGTCTTCTTCACCGTATCGAGCAGCGCCGTGTTTGAGAAAATCTCCAACCCGTTGTCTCCGGTGACATGTACCGGCCCTCCATACCTGACGCCCGTATTCGTATTACCTTCGATACTCCCGCCACCATTATCGATGATCAGATCCTTCGGCATTTCTATTTCCGTCTCACTCTCACCAAGCTCAAAGACCGGCACCGGGACGGGTCTGATAAGATCCACCGGAGGTGGCTCGGAAGTATCAGGTAACAGCAGCCCCTCCTCCTCCGGATCTTGCGCCATCAGCGAAAAAGGAAGAATCAAAAGCAGCCGGAGAAGACCGGTGAAACGAGAGGACAACATCGCTGAAAAGTGAACAGGAAACCCCATGGTGAAGTAAAGGAACAAGATCACCCCTCGAACTGAAATTACCGATAATTACTGGCAAAAACCAAACCCGCCAAAAGTTATTCCAGGAAATCCTGAATAGCTTTCTGTCTTCAAAAGTCGAACCCGGCGTAACAAAGAATTATAAACCATGAAAAAACTAGTCACTACCATCGCCATCAGCATCTTCGCATTCGTCGGAACAGCTGTCCAAGCCGACGCCCGTCCCTGGAACGGCGCATACCGTGTAGGCACTTCCGAGACATACCTCAGCTGCTACCAGAACGGTCGCCCGGTCTACGTGGAGAAAACTTATATCGGACATGACAGCTGTGGAATTCCTCGTTTCAAATACCGCAACATTCCAACCCAAAGTCAACATCGCGGACACAACTCTGATCGTCGCCGCCAAAGCCATTCGAGAAACTACGATCGTCGCGGCCACGATCGCTACAGATCCGGCACCTCTGCCAGCTCCCGCTTCGGGCGCTGAAGACTTTTTCTATGACTAATTGGGTCTGGTCAGACTCCCCGGGGTGAAAACCTCTGGGAGTTTTTCGTACTTATAGCGGACGCCGGTTAGTATCACGCCCATTGTGCCAATCCGGCAAAAACTGCCCCCTTATTCCGTTCTCAAGGCGAATTTGCTACTTTTCGGCTCAAGGCTCGTTTCGCGGACGCCATGGATTCCATGTAGATTCAGGAGAAAATCGAAAGCTCCAAAAAAAACAGAGAAACCCTGAATACTTTCCCCACACGCCGGGTCGAAGCTTACGTAACAAAAAATTACAAACTTATGAAAAAACTAATCACTACCATCGCCGTCAGCGCCTTCGCACTCATTGGAACCGCTGTCCAAGCCGAAGCCCGCCCGCAACACGGGAACGGTTACCATCAGGGCTCCTCGAAAGTCTACGTCAGCGGCTACCGCCACGGACGCCCGGTCTACACCCAGAAGGTCTACGTAGGTCGCTATAAATGCGGAACCCCCCGCTACGAATACCGCACAGTCGCAGCCCCGGTCAGCAAGCGCGTCTACCGCAGCCACAGCCAACACCGGGGCTACAACCGCTCCAGATCCGGCGCTTCCGTAAGCTTCCACTTCGGCAGATAATCCTTTCCGTGTGACTGATTGAGTCTGGTCGGGCTCCCTGGGGTGAAAACCCCGGGGAGCCTTTTTTTGCGCTTAAAGCGGACGCCCGTAAGTGTCACACCTGTTATGCCAGCCTGGCAAAAATTTCCCCTCGTTCCGGGCAGAAGGTGAATTCGCCACCCTCCGGCTCAGAGCTCTCTTCGCAGACTCTCCAAATTCCTTCGCAGCCGCAGCACCGGAGGGCACATCCCTCATACCTCCCAGCACCTGCAGCAGACCCCAGCCCTGCCCCTTGTATTTCTCTGAAGGACTTGTTCCCTCCCCTTTGAAATTCACATAATCGATCAACGCATACGTCCCCTGGGGCGTCGTAGAAACCTTCTGGTAATTCGACCGGATCTTCGCCCGCTCGGAAGCAGGAGCCGCACTCAGCATCTTCGACAGAGCCCCCCGTGATCTCATGATAATGAAATCCGTCTGCAAAGTCACCGTCCCAGCCAACCAGTTCCGCAATCCGGTCATCTCCGCGGAATTGAATTTGTTCTGAAACTCCCCCCGAGTCCTCCACGGGCTGAACCGCTGCTTCGCCACCGCCGGAGGATTCGCCCCGCTCCTCTGCGCAAACGCCACAAAAGAAGGCCAGGACTCCTCGAACGGCCCGTTGAACCCAGCCGGATACCAGATGAAATGTCCTATACCCAGCGAAGGAAACTCCTCCCCCGCATTCCAGGCAGTCAGACCCTTCACGCTTCCGCCAGACTCATTCTGCCAGATCTTCCTCCCGATCGCCGTCTTCTGCGAAGCGCTCAGATTCGATCCAACACCAGCCCCATTACTTGAAACCTGTGAAACCCCGGGAGCACAAGCCCCCAAAACAAAAACACCCAAAAAAGCAGCACGTAGATAGCTCATGCCAATATCTTAACCACCAAAACTAAAACAAAAAAAGAGATTCGTGAAAATCCTTCCTTCCCCCAAAAAAACAGCATCAAAAATAAGGAGCGCGGACACTCCTGTCCGCCCCTCAGCCAAAGCCAGAACCAAAGCCCAAGTTCCGTGGTTTCCGACTATTCCGTAGTCGATAAAACCACCCAACCCAATCACCCAAAAAAGATTCGTCCGATTCGTGGTTCACAAAAAACAACAACCCACCCTCACTTCACCAACCGTCGCTCAATATCGTCCAGCACCCCCTTCGAGTGCAGCATCAGCGGATGCAACGCCACATTGAAGGAAAGATTCTCCGCCCTCTCCCACACCGAAGATTCCGGAGGTAGAATAATCAGATCCATCGGCGTCCTGTAAGACACCACAGGCATATCCCCCAGTTCCCCTTCCGTCTTTTCCAGATCCGACAAAAACGAACTCCCCGGCCTCATCTGATGCACCCCCTTCGTCGGATAAGTGTAAGCCAACGCCGTCCCATGATGCGGAGTCGAGACAGTAATGAACGCCTCGCACCGTTCAGCCCCACCCAGCTTCTGCAGATAATACCGCGAAACCAAACCACCCATGCTGAACGCCACTATCGCGATCTTATCCGTCTCGCCAAACTCCGCGTCGATATCCTTCTTCAGATTCTCCGCCAGCTTGTCCAGCCCCCCGCGCCCGTCCGGCGGCTTCAGCTTCGGCACAAAACACTGCACCCCATGATTCTCCAACCTCGCCTTGAGTGACCGGTAAGCATTTCCGTCCTCAAAGATCCCATGAACCATTACCACATTCTCATACCGTGGGGTCATCGGCTGTGGATGGCAGGAAACAGCTGTCGCGAAGACCCCTGTGAAAAGATGGAAGAACCGGGCGGTAAGCATGTGTTTTACTATTTGAAAAAATCGAACAACCCGGCCTGACCCACTTGCGGCAAAACCCGTGGAGAAAGTGCCAAAACCAGTTGGAAACCGAATTTCCACACTCCCAGATTCGCCGGAAACAGAAGCTTTGCAATCCACTTCTTTCATTCTCGCCCAATGTCTCACCCGGCAAAACGTTTTGACAGCCAAAACCAATTTTCCCCGATGCACCACCCCACCAGACATTTCAACCCCAGCTCACCGGGATCGGGAAATATGACAGAATTGTCACCACATGGAAATAGGAACCCGAGTTCCCGCTGCGCATACAGAGGACATGCAAGACAGCACGACCCTTGATGGATTGGATTCGTCATCCAATGAAAACTCCAGAAGCCAAGCCTTGAAATGGGCATCCGTAGTAGCTCTTATCTGGGGACTGCTCATCGCCGTGGGCATGATCGGCTCCGGCTTCAAACTCGCCTCCGGAGACCAGGCGGCGAAACTCTTTGAACTCGCCAGCAACCCCTTTGCAGGACTCGTCATCGGCACGGTCGCCACTGCCCTGATTCAGAGTTCCTCCACCGTGACATCCATTATCGTCGCACTGGTCGCCGGCGGCCTTCCTGTCGGCATCGCCATCCCCATGGTGATGGGAGCGAATATCGGCACCACCATTACCAACACCCTCGTCTCCCTAGGCCACGTCCGTGATGGCAACGAATTCCGCCGCGCCTTTGCCGCCGCGACAGTACACGACTTCTTCAACCTCGTCTCCGTCGTCATCTTCCTCCCCTTGGAAATATTCTTCCACCCGCTGCAGAAATTGTCCGCGCTCGTCGTGAAGCCGTTCCTTGGCAGTGGCAGCATGTCCATTGGTGGCATGAATTTCATGAAACCGCTCACCAAACCACCCATCGAGCTAGTCAAAGGCATGCTCGAAGGCCTCGGCCCGGTCGTGGCTGGCGTCATCATGGCCGTCCTCGGCATCGTCCTCATCTTCTTCGTCATCACCTGGATCGGCAAACTCCTGCGCGGCCTCATGGTAGGCAAGGCCAAGGCCATTCTTCACGGAGCCATCGGCCGCGGCCCCCTCACCGGCATCGCCTCCGGCACCATCGTGACCACCCTCGTCCAGTCCAGCTCCACCACCACCAGCCTCATCGTCCCCCTGGTCGGGACCGGCGTATTCACCTTGCGCCAGGTCTATCCCTTCTGCCTCGGCGCGAACATCGGCACCTGCATCACCGCACTCCTCGCCGCCACCGCCATCACCGGAGTCAATGCCGTCTTCGCCCTGCAGATCGCCATCGTCCACCTCATCTACAACTCCCTCGGCGTCATTGTGATCTACGGCATCCCTTTCCTCAGGGAACTGCCCATCAAAGCCGCGGAGTGGCTCGCCGACTTGGCCACCAAACAGAAAATGTATGCCCTCGGCTATGTCGTCGGAGTCTTCTTCGTCATTCCCGCCCTCCTGATCGGAATCAGCTCCGCAGTCGACCGCAGCAAACCGGAAATGCAAGTCGATCCCGTCGCCAGCGAAAGCTCTCACTAAACCCCTCGCCTTAACCACCCAAACATTTGAAATGATGCAACAAAGCCAACGTGAACAAATTCAGAAAGAACTGGAAGACGCCTGCCAACACGTCTCCGATCTGCAAAATCGCCTTGAAACACTGATCCTCACAGAACAACACGGAGCCATCGATGAGCTTGACCAGCACTTCGATGCCGTCGAGACACGCTTCAAAGGCCTGCGGATCTTTCTGAAAACCGTCTTCGAATCATCAAAAAGCCAATAGACCGGGATGAAACATCACACACTCACCGCCCTCACCCTGCTGCTTGCCAATGCCGCCGCCTTCGGAGGAACAGAAAAGGAAATCCCCCTCAATGAAGTCCCGGCCGACATGAAGGACAAGGCAGTCGCCCTACTCCATGGGTTTTCCCTCGGAAAAGCCCAGATCGAGACAGAAACCGACGGATCAAAAACCTACGAGCTTATCGGCGAACATGATGGCATCGTCACCGAAATCGACTTCAATGAAGACGGCAGCCTGCAGGAATATGAAAAGCAACTTCCTATCGAACAGGTTCCCTTCGCCGTACGCAAAGCCATCCACACCGCTTACCCGGGCATTCAATTCAAGGAATTCGAAGTCAGCTTCAACGAGCACCACAAAGTCTACCAATACGAAGTAGTCGGCGACATCGATGGCAAAACAATCGACCTCGAAGTCAGCCCCACCGGCCAAGACATCAAGGAAAGCGACTCCTGACAAAGCCCGGAAATCCCCTTCTCCCAAAGTCTACCCCGGAGGCCACTTCATCTGCCGCCCGCCCAGCAAATGCACATGCAGATGTGGCACCGTCTCCCCCCCGTTCTCCCCGTTGTTGATCACAACCCGGAACCCGCTGTCCGCGATATCCAGCTTCTTCGCCATCTCCCCTGCAGTCAGCAGAAGATGGCTCAGAATCTCCGCATCCCCCTCCTCCGCGTCACCAATCCGCGCGATCGGCTTCCTCGGCACAATCAGCACATGCACCGGAGCCTGTGGCGAAATATCTGAAAACGCGCAGCACACTTCATCGTGATGCACCATGTCTGCAGGGATCTCCTTATCGTAAATCTTTTGGAACAACGTCTTTTCCATCACCGCGGAACCTACACCCGGAACCCCACCCCGCCCAGCGCTTTTGACTGCGGCGAGCCATCGCCGCTTTCACCCATCCAGGCACCCCCGCAAAAACCTACACCCCCCTCTTATCCCCCCAAAGCCGCACATGCAGCCTGTCTGAAAACCTCACCCCCAGATCCCGGCACCTCTCCGCCAGCCACCCCGCCGACTTATCCAGCTCCTCCACAGTCCGCCCCTCCGGCATCAGAATCACCCGCCCCATCGGAATCCCATTCCCCTCAACAAGAGCCAGAACCTCCCCGATATCCTTCTCCCCCTGCACCACAAACTTGAACCAAGCCTTCCCCGTATCCACCAGCCCACGCAAAACCTCCGGCTTCACCCGCAG
>JBPOGC010000038.1:0-20351 GCA_051251795.1 Luteolibacter sp.
AATCATAGCTTGTTGGGTGCCACATGAGCCCTAATGCTCCTCGCATCCAGCTCGCCCTATCCCCTAATTCAGCATGACCGATGCTACACGACAGTATCGTGCAAGCTCCAATCGCTTTTAACAACCTCCATTTCGTCTTAATATTTATTTTCATGGGTTTATTTTTTTGTTGTACAGCAGGATTATAATGATTTTCCATCACCTGCCGCCTTTTACGCTTTATCCATTAAAAATTAGCGGGTCAATTAAATTATTTTATGACAAATATGAACACACCTCTTATAGGCTGTCTGTAAAATGCCGGAGGGATTTGTGCGTAAAAAGAGAAGGAAGTAAAAAATCAGGATTCCGAGCGATCTGATAGTCGAACTGAAACTGCCCTAGAAATCCCCAAACGCCCCGCGCAGGTCATTCGCTGCGCTCTTTGAGGCTTCTTCCTTTTCCGGGATGAAGGAGAAATCTTCTGTCGGCTGAGGATCGGGTGCCTGTGTCGTGAGGAGTGGCCTGGTGGTCTTGTCGATGCCGGGGATGTCCGGAAGGGTGCTGCCTTCCGGGGCAACCTGGAGTTCCTCGAATTTCCTCGCTGTGCTGAGGACGCGGGTCTCGTAGGAGCCGATGGCGTTGTTGTAGTGGCCGACGGCGCTGTTGAGCGATTTCCCCAATGAGGAGAAATGATCTGCCAGCTTAGCGAGGCGCTCGTGCATGGTGCGACCCAGGGCGGAGATTTCCTTCGCGTTGATGGCGAGGGCTTCCTGCCTCCAGCCGTAGGAGACGGCTTTCAAGAGAGCAATGAGAGTGGTGGGCGTGGCGAGGATGACACCCTGGTCCACCCCGCGCTCGATGAGGCCGGGATCGGAATTCAGCGCTGCGGAGAAAAATGACTCACTGGGCAGGAAGAGGACGGTGAACTCCGGGGAATCATCCATCTGCTCCGCATATTTTTTCGAGGAAAGCTGCTGGATGTGCGTGTTGATCTGCTTTGCGTGCTGGATGAGAAACGCGTCGCGCTCGTGGTCTTCCGTGGCTTCCAAGGCATTCAGGTAGGCGTCCATCGGGGTCTTGGAATCGACGACGATGGTCTTCCCGCCAGGCAGCTTCACGATGAGATCCGGGCGGAGGCGCTTTCCTTCGTCCGTGGTGGATGTGGTCTGGAGGGTGAAATCACAATGCTCCTGCATCCCGGCGAGTTCGACGACTCGGCGGAGCTGCATCTCTCCCCATTGGCCGCGGCCTGTCGGCTGGCGCAGGGCTTTTACCAAGGAAGCGGTTTCGCGCTGGAGGCCGAGCTGGCCGTGACCGAGGGCGCGGACTTGCTCTTTCAGCTCCGAGTAGGCTCCTTCGCGGATTTTTTCGATCTCACCGATGCGCATCTCGAATTTCCCGAGAGACTCCGCGACAGGCTTCACCAGGCCTTCGATGGCGGTTTTGCGCTTTTCGATCTCGCCCTTCGCTTCCTCCGTCTGCGAGGCAAGGGTGGATTTCGCCAGATGGAGAAATTGCTCGGAAGAGGCCTTTAGCGCATCCGCGGAGAGCGCTTTGAATGTCATGGAGAGTTTCGCCTCGGCATTTTCCAGAATTGCCTGCTTCTCGGTAAAAGCCATGCGCTGTGCTTCGTGCCGGGCGCTCAATTCGGAGAGTTGGTTTTGGTAGGTCTGGGCGGCGGACTCGATCCGCTCGGTGTTCGCATCGGCGTTTTCCAGCCTCGATTCGATTTCCGAACTGCGGCGTTCTTCGGAGCGAAGCCGTTCCGCGAGAGCGGATTTCTGGCTCCTGGCGACAAGCCAAGTAATGAGCCAGGCGGCAAACGCGGAGGCGATTGCTGCAATAATGTGAGGGAGATATGGTTCGAGTTCCGGTGGCATAATGGGATTTCTGCTTGCGAGGTCGCGCTAGCTGGCGTTGTTCTTAGTTGTTGCCGGAACAATGCCTGAAACGGGCGGCTGGCGACAACTCAAACCAGACAATTCAAACAATTTAACATCATGGCATTCACATTACCTGACCTTGGATATTCCTTCGACGCTCTCGAGCCGCACATCGATGCGAAAACAATGGAGATCCATCACGACAAGCATCACCAGGCATACACCGACAAATTCAACGGCGCGCTCGAAGGCAAACCGGAACTTGAAGGCAAGTCCGCCGAGGAACTCATCTCCGACATCGGCTCCCTTCCAAAGGAAATCCAAGGCGCTGTCCGCAACAACGGCGGCGGTTTCGTAAACCACTCCCTGTTCTGGAAAGTCATCGCCCCCGGCGGCGCTTCCGCTCCATCCGGCGAGCTCTCAGCTGCCATCGACGCGGCCTTCGGCTCCTTCGATGCGTTCAAGGAAAAATTCGCCAACGCCGGCGCTACACAATTCGGCTCCGGCTGGGCATGGCTCTGCAAGGACTCCGAAGGCAAACTCTGCGTATGCTCCACTGCCAACCAGGACAGCCCGCTCATGGGTGAGTTCGCCGGCGCATGTGGCTGCACTCCTGTCCTCGGCCTCGATGTCTGGGAGCACGCTTACTACCTCAACTACCAGAACAAACGCCCGGCATACATCGACGCTTTCTGGAACGTTGTGAACTGGGATGTTGTCGCAGCGAACTTCGCAGCGTAATTTCCCTTTCGGAAAAGTTCATAAAAAAGCCGCCGGAGCGATCCGGCGGCTTTTTCGTGGAATGGTCATCAGCCCTGAAGGTCATTATAGGCACTCTCGCCATGATCCGCTTGGTCGAGGCCGCTTTCCTCGCCGCGCTCATCAATGCGCAGTCCCACGGTAACTTTGGCCACGGTGAAAGCGATCACAGCCGCCAGTCCACTCCAACCAATCGTGATAAGGACGGAAACGGTCTGACCCCAGACCTGCTCGCCCATGGTGATCGTATCATTATACGCACCAGAGCCACCCATACTTCCGAAGCAGAAAACACCGGTCAGGACAGCACCCACGATACCACCAATCCCATGAACGCCGAAGACGTCCAGTGAGTCGTCGTAGCCGAGCTTGTGCTTCAGCTTGATCGCGAAGAAGTAACAGAAGATGGCAGAAACCGCGCCGATACAAAGCGCGCCCGGAACCCCGACAGTGCCGGATGCCGGTGTGATCGCGACAAGCCCTGCCACGGCACCGGTAGCCGCGCCCACGGCCGTGACTGCTTTGGTGAAAATTTTCTCAATCAGCATCCAGACGACAACCGCCGTTGCACAGGCCACTTGCGTGACAAGCATCGCCATTCCGGCAGTGCCATCCGCCGCAAGCTCGGATCCCGCATTGAAGCCGAACCAACCGACCCACAGCAGCGAAGCACCGATCACGACGAGAGGGACATTATGCGGCGTAAGCGGCACTTTCCCGAAGCCCTTCCTGCGCCCGACCATCAGACAGCCCACCAACCCGGCGACCGCTGCATTGATATGGACGACAGTGCCTCCTGCGAAATCGAGCACGTGGAATTTATGGAAAAAACCTTCGCCATTCCACGCCATGTGCCAGATCGGCAGGTAGGAAATGGTGAACCAGATCACGCTGAACACCATCACGGCGGTAAATTTGATCCGCTCCGCGAAAGCACCGATGATGAGCGCAGGGGTAATGATCGCAAAGGTCATCTGGAACATGATGAAAATCGTTTCCGGATATCCGCCCGCATCACTGTCCGGTGTGACCCCTTTCAACATGACCTTGGACGCACCGCCAATGAAGGAATTGCCATCCGTGGTAGCAAAGGAATAGCCGTAGATCACCCACAACAGGCTCATCACACCAGCCATCGCAAGACACTGGACAAGAATGGACAGGGTGTTTTTTGAGCGGACAAGACCGCCATAGAAAAGAGCCAGCCCCGGCAACGTCATCAGCAGCACCAACACACTGCATATGAACATAAAGGAAGTATTGCCACTATCGAAGCCGGGCGTTTCCTCCTGGGCAAAAATGGGCAAAGTGGTGGCACCAAGCACAGCGGCGCTCGCGGCAAGTTGTTTCAACATGGAGTTTTGAGTCATGGGTTTTTGGTTTTATTATGAACTAAATTCATCCGCAGCGTTATGAACTATGAGTAAATTCTTCTCAAAGGGTAAAGCGAGATTTTCCTCCGGAGGACTGGGGAAGAGTCAACCGTTTGCTCAAACCCAGAGTTTCAGAGAATTCTCCTTCGAGATTTGGTTGGGAAAATCCCGAAGATCTGATTCAGTCACCGCAAATGAACCAGCGGCAGAGATTTTCCCCGACACCGGCACCCGGCATGGCCGTGGCTCCGGTGGGCGGTGTGTGGAACGAGCTGCTGGACGGTCGCGGCACGGTGCGACCTTGCTGGGCGGACATGGCGCAGCGGATGCAACGCTGGACAGCCGATGAGAGGAAGGTGCTGTTGGAGGAAACCCGGCGCATGCTCGATGACCTCGGCACGACCTACAATGTCTTCAGCGACGTAGGCGGGGCCGGGCAGCCCTATGAGATCGATCCCATCCCGCTCATGCTCGACTGGCAGGAGTGGCAGACCGTGGAGAAAGGTCTCGCCCAGCGGATGCGCCTTCTGGAGGCCGTTCTTGCTGACCTCTACGGCGCACGGAAACTTTTGAAAGACGGACTGGTGCCGCCCGACCTGGTTCACGCCAGCCCCGCTTTCCATCACTCCACCCGGGACATCCATCCGTCCGGAGGGAAATGGCTGATGGTGACCGGCTGCGATCTGGTGCGCGACGAGCGCGGCATCTGGTCAGTTCTGAAAGACCACACCCACACTCCCGGTGGGCTCGGCCAGACACTGGAGAACCGCAGCGTGGTTTCGGCGGTTTTGCCGGATCTTTTCGATAGTGCGCAGGTGGCGAAACTGAAGCCGTTTTTTGACGCGGAGCATGATGCCCTGAAAGGTATGGAAACCAGCCGGGGCGGAGTTTCAAACGTCGTCTTCCTGACTCCGGGATACAATCACCCGTCCTACTTCGAGCACGCTTACAAAGCGCGCTTGCTGGGCATTTCCCTGGTGGAAGCCGCGGATCTGACAGTACGCGAAAGACGTCTTTTCCTGAAAACCCTCAGCGGCCTGCGCATGGTCGATGGCGTGATCGCACGGCTGGACGATGACGGGATCGATCCACTAGAGTTCTGGACATCCGGAAAAGGAGGCGTCCCCGGCCTGATTGAGGCATGGCGCTCTGGCAACGTGGCACTGATGAACGCACCCGGAGCTGGCTTCGCCGGTTCGGCGGCCCTGCAGGCGTTCTTGCCGTTGATCTGCAGAAAATGGTTTGGCGAGGAACTGCTTCTTCCCTTTGTGGAGAGCTGGTGGCTCGGCCAGGAATCCGTGCGGAACCGGGTCATGGGAAATCTGAATCCCTACGTGCTCCTCTCCGCCTTCGGAAAAGACACGCTCCTCCCGGTCAAGTGGTCCAGCCTCTCGGCGATCGCCAGAAAACAATGGCTGGCCACAATCGCCCAGCGGCCTTGGGACTTCGTCGTCCAACGCGATATCGCACCGAGCATCGCTCCATCCATGGCCGGGCGCGGTGTGAAAAGCAGGCCTGTCGTGGTAAGGGCGTTTTCCCTGAACGGAACTGACGGAACACACACTCTGCAGGGCGGCCTGGCACGCGTAGGGAAAACCGGCGTCCCTCCCCAGCTCTGGCCGAACCACGAGGGCTTTACCAAGGACATCTGGCTTACCGGAAAGACCGATTCCCCCGCCCCGGGCATCAATCTGAACACCCCGCTGACATGGGACAGGCTAGCCGCCGCATCGGAAGTCCCCAGCCGCATCGCCGAGCAACTCTACTGGGTAGGCCGCTATGCCGAGCGGGTGGAAATGGTCGCACGCATGCTTCGCGTGACCCTGCGCTGCATCGAGGGGGAAAGCGGCAGAAGGCAGCGCGATCAGCTCGAGGCCTGCCTGGTGCTCATGGAGGGCAGCCGGGTCGTCACTGACGAGGCTTCGGAAATGAGGACCAGCGCTGATCTTTCCCGGCTGATTTTCGGGAAAAACATCGTGGGAAGCCTTACGAAACTCACCGACTCACTCATCGCAAACGCCGCCAGCGCCCGCGACCGCCTCTCGGATGACACATGGATCTTTTTCAATCAGCTCAAGGTAACCGTGGACAATGCCGACCGCACACCGAGAGCCGCGGATCTGCTCCGCACGCTTGACCGCATGCTCCTCCATCTCGCCGCATTCTCAGGCATGCAGGCAGAGAACATGATCCGGGGGCAGGGTTGGCGCTTTCTGGAAACCGGCCGTCGGATCGAGCGCGCCTCATGCGGCCTTTCCCTGCTCCGGACAGCATCCACGGACGTGGCCATGCTTGAGCCGCTGATCGAGATGTGCGACAGCGTCATGACCTACCGGCGGAAGTTCTTTTCCAGGCCGGACTGGGAAGGTGTCGTCAGCCTCCTGTTCCTCGACCGCACCAACCCGCGCTCCGTGGGCTTCCAGCTCGCCGTCCTGCGCAGTGAAATCGAAAACTTCCCGGGCGAACCCACATTCGGTCTCATTCCCGATATTTCAGAGGAAATCAAGAAACTGGACGCAAAGATCGAAGACGAAACACCACCCAACGGGGAGGATTTGAAAAATCTCTCCGGACGAGTCGAGAAACTCTCGGATCTTGTCACCCAGCATTACTTCAGCCACTCGGTGCGCCGCGTCTACTGAGGAAATCTCCGAATCACGGAAAACAATTAACTTTTCCGGATAATAAAACAATCTTGCTCTTCTCCGCTCCAATGAGGATGCTGCAGGGGTAAAAACAAGATGGGAACCCGAGTCAACAAGAAGCGCGGACAAGTAGCCGAGCCTAAGAAGTGGTCTGCTGAAATCTCCGGCGTCTGCTGGCTGGCGAGCGGGCTGATACTACTTCTGTCCCTGCTTTCCTATAGCCCCGCGGATCTCCCGGAGTGGGGGATGTTCGAAAAATGGGCAAGCGGTGGCGATCAAAACTCCGGAAACTGGCTCGGCCCCATCGGAGGTATTCTTGCCTTCATCCAGATCATGCTTTTCGGAGCCGCCGGTTGGATGGTTGCCATCGGATTCATTTGGTTTGGCATCGTGAAGCTGGCATTCCGCTGGCTGCTATGGCCGCGCATCGTCCTGGGTCTGATAGTCGTCCTCATCGCAGGCTCCGTCTGGCTGGATGCCGCGGATACCTTTTTCGATGAATGGGCGCAGCGCTGCATGATGCCCAGCCCTGGAGGAGTCGTGGGCCACGCGCTCGGCGGCCTGGTTCTGGTGAATTTCATTGGCCGGATAGGAGCATTGCTACTGGCCAGCGGCGCGTATTTTATCGGCATCGTCTGGCTTACCGGACAGACTCCCGTAAAGTTCTGCAAAGGTTGCGTCTTCCTCGTCCAGGAAAAGATCGAAGACTACAAGCGAAGCCAGACCGAAGCCGGGAAAGCCGAATCACGTGAGCGCGAGCTTCTGTCACAGCGTGAGAAACAACGCGAGCAACGCCGCCTGGAGCGCGAGCTGGGAAAACTCAAGGACAAGGAAGAAGACGCCCCTCCCGTCCAGAAAGAACTCCCGATCCGCGAGACCCCTGCCCCGCAGATCATCGATGCCTCACAGCGTAGAACCACCGAAGGCCTCGCCGCCGGATCCAAGCCCTTCGAGCGCAAGGCTCCCTCACACCAGTCCCTTTCTGTCACCGGGTTCGAGAACTACGAGCTCCCGGGCTTCGACCTTCTTGACGCTGTCGAAGAAGAACCAGAGGCGACCAATCACGACGAGCTGATCGAGATCCAGACAACCATCGTCGATACCCTCAAAGCCTTCGGCATCGACGTCAGCGCTGGAGACATCACCCGCGGCCCGACCATCACCCGCTACGAGATCTACCCCTCCACCGGCCTCCGCGTCTCCCGTATCTCCCAGCTTGAGGCAGACCTCGCCCGCGCCACCCGCGCCGAGCGCATCAACATCCTCGCCCCCATCCCCGGCAAGGACACCGTCGGCATTGAGATCGCAAACTCCTCCAAGGTAGCCGTCCCACTCCACGAGCTTCTCCACGACCCGGAATTCCGCTCCGCGAAAAAGAAAATCCCCCTCGCCCTCGGAAAAGACGTTTACGGAAAAACAGTCATCGGCGATCTCGCCGCCATGCCCCACCTCCTCGTGGCAGGTGCCACGGGCTCGGGAAAATCCGTCTGCATCAACTCCATCATCGCATCCATCCTCTTCAAGTTCGGCCCGGACGAGCTGCGCTTCATCATGGTCGATCCCAAGGTCGTGGAGATGCAGATGTACAACAAACTGCCCCACATGGTCGTGCCCGTCGTCACAGACCCTAAGAAAACCGTCGCCGCCCTCAAGTGGGTGGTCAACGAGATGGAGAAACGCTACAAAATCTTCGCCAAGATGGGCGTCAGGAACTTCGATGGTTTCAACAGCCGCCCTCGCGAGGAAAATGAAGAGGAAGCCGAAAAGCCCTTCGCCGAAGTCGAAGAACCGGAAGTAAACCTTGAGGATATCGAGGAAATCGCCACCGCCCTCGAAGACGGAGATCTCGGCCCCGAGGCTGAGCTGGAGGATCTCGAGATCGAAGAAGATGAAATCCCGGATCGCTTCCCATACATCGTCGTCCTCATCGACGAGCTCGCGGATCTCATGCAGACCGCCCCTGCGGATGTGGAGATGAACATCGCCCGGATCGCCCAGAAAGCCCGTGCCGCTGGGATCCACCTCATCATCGCCACCCAGACCCCGCGTGCCGACGTCGTCACAGGCATCATCAAGGCGAACATCCCCAGCCGCATCGCCTTCCAGGTTTCCTCCGCTCTGGATTCACGGGTCATCCTCGATACCAAGGGTGCCGACAAGCTCGTCGGAAAAGGCGACATGCTCTACCTCCCTCCCGGCTCCGCAAAACTGGAGCGCGCCCAAGGCGCTTTCGTCTCCGACGAAGAAGTGGAACGCATCGTCGAGCACTGCTCCAAACAGGCAAACCCGCGCTACGAAAAAGACATCCGGGACGTCATCGACAACGCCGGCAATGACGACGAGGAAGAAGTTTCCGACGCCGACGAGGAACTCATCATCAGATGCATCGAGGTAGTGCGGCAGGAGCAAAAAGCCAGCACTTCCCTTCTACAGCGCCGCCTCCGCCTCGGTTACACTCGCGCCGCCCGCATGGTCGATATCCTGGAGCAACGCGGCATCGTCGGGCCCGGAGACGGGGCAAAAGCCCGCGAAGTATTCCTCAAGTAATTTCCAACCTTCAACTTCCAACTCTCAAATCCTTCTCAAAACGGCTTACACATTCATTGGAAGTTGAAAATTGAAGGTTGAAAATTCCATGAACGACGACGTAGCCCATTTTCTCAGATTTCAGGACACTGAGAAGAACGCCTCTCCCCTCACAGTGAGGAACTACGAGGCCGCCATGAAATGCTACGAAACCTGGCGGGCGGATGGGTTTTCGGGCTGGAGAAGCGAGACCGCAGACAACTTTCGCGACTACCTCTTCGAGCTCATGAAGCAGGGGCTGAAACGCTCCACGATCCGCCTCCGTTTCGCGGCACTCCGTTCATTTTACAAATACCTCGTCCTCCGACGTGGCCTTGAAAAAAGCCCGGTGGCCGAAGTCCGGATGCCTAAAATCGAGCGCGGCCTACCCGTCGTCCTCAGCCTGAAGCAAATGGAAGACCTGCTGGACACGCCCCTGAAAACCGAAGCTCCAACCAAAGGCCCCGCCTGGCTGCGCTACCGGGATGCCGCCATCCTCGAGCTCTTCTACTCCTCCGGCCTCCGTATTTCCGAGCTTCTCGGACTGGACGTGAAAGACATCGATTTCGTCACGGAAATCGTTTCCGTCCTGGGAAAAGGCAGAAAGGAACGGCGCGTCCCCGTAGGCGGTGCAGCCATGCGCGCCATCCAGAAATACCGCCAGGAAGCCGCCGTCACCAGCGGCCCGCTCTTCCGCAGCATTCGCGGCACCCGTATCACCCAGCAGGCCGTGGATCTCATGCTGAAAAAGTATCTCAAACTCAGCGGCATCCCCTTCGGGGTAAGCCCTCACAAGCTACGCCACAGCTTCGCCACACACCTCCTCGATGCGGGCGCGGATCTGCGCAGCGTGCAGGAACTCCTCGGTCACGCCTCCCTTTCCACCACCCAGATCTACACCCACGTCACCCGCGAGAGGCTGAAAAAAGTCTATGACGAAGCACATCCCAGAGCCTGACCCCTCAACCCAGCAACAAGGATTTTACGAGGCACAAACAAGAATCCTCTTTACAAATCCGCCCCAACTCCTATTTTCCGCGCCCCGTCGCCAAACTGGCAGCGGCAATATCCAACCAATTTCCTGCCATGAGAGTTCTTTCTTCACTTGCTTCCGCCAAACGCCGCCACTCCGACTGCCAAGTTGTCAGCCGTAAGGGCACGAACTACGTGATCTGCAAAACCAACCCGAAGTTCAAGGCTCGTCAGGGCGCGACCAAAGGAACACGTCTCTCCAAGAAAGGCGTTAAGTAATCCTTCCCAGCTCTCGAAAAGAGCTACTTCCAATTTTCAAAAAGCGATTCCTCACGGAATCGCTTTTTTTATATCTTCAATGGAAGGCCTATTCTTTCCCCGCAAGAAGCGCGTCCACCGTCAGCTCCACAAATGATCCCGGAAGCCCGTTGAACTGGATCACGCCTTTCTTATCCAGCACGAAGACCGCCGGCCTCACACCGATCCTGTATTCCGCAGCCAGCTTGTCGGCAGGATCGGAAATGTTGTTCCAGAGGATAGAGCCATCTGCCTGTAGCGTACGAATACGCCCCAGGTCTTCCGGAGTCACGCCCAGCACAGAGACCGGCTGACCCTTGTATTTCTCCACCAGTCGATTCGTGAGCTCGATCATCTTATCGGTTTCCTGCGCCTTCGCATCCCAGAAAAGCAACACCACGATCTTCCCGCGGAAATCCGAGAGCTTCACAATCCGCCCGCCCACATCAGCACCGGAGAGCGCAGGTGCTTCACGCCCTTTGATCAGAAAACGGATCACGTAAAGCTCATCCGATGCGATGTCCGCGACACTCCTCTCGCCGATTTTCTGATCCGCCGCTTGGATGATCGCTGTCCGCAGATAGGTCAGGCGCTTCTTCATCAGCTCCGGCGCGTCCCCCAGATTTTTCAAAAGCAATGACGCACCTAATGCCGCAACACCTTGCACTGTTTTGTCAGGATTTTCTTCAATGATCTGCTCCAGGACAGGCAGCGATTTCGGATCTCCATTGTCCACCAGTGCGATGGCAAATGCGGAAATACCCGGAGCGCGCAAATGATTCGCCAAAATCGTTTGGTTGATTAGCTGCCGCTCTCTGACAAAAGCCTCTGCAGTCGCGCCACGTGTGATCTCCAAAAAATAGGATGCGTAGGGTATCGTCCAGGCCTCCCTGAGACTCCCGCTAATTTCCGCCCAAAGTAAGCTCGCCGTCCGCCGGGCATCCGGCCGTTTCGCAAGCAATGCTTCACGTGCCTCCGGAGTCTCCGCCAGCTTCATCTGCAGCACCCATTGCTCCGAGGAAAGCTCATGGCCACGCTTGATCCTCTCCGCCATATCCGGCGAAGCGCCAAGGATGGCAGGGATGAGAAAAAAAAGAATGAGTAGAGCCTTCAGTGTGGAGAATTTGGTTTTGATACACCCACTATTCCCCTTCAGCGATTTTCTTCAATGTCAGATATTCTTAAAGCGGAGCTAGACAGCCCTTAAGCCCAGATCCAGTTCATCACCACCTCGATTTCCGGATCCAGCGAGTGGTGCACCGGGCAGCCCCGCGCAGCGCTCTCCAGAATCCTGCGCTCCGGATGATTTTCCGAAAGCGGCATCCGCATCTCCAGTTCCAGCTTCGAGATCCGTCGTGGACTGTCTTCGGACATGAACTTGCGCACCTCCACATTCATTCCTTCCAGTGAGATTTCCTTCCGCTCCGCCACGATCCCCATGACTGTCGCCATGCAGGTTCCCAGCGCCGTGGCCACCAGGTCGGTTGGAGAAAAAGCCTCGCCTCGCCCGTTGTTGTCCACCGGAGCGTCCGTATGTATCACGTTGCCCGAGGGAGTGTGAGTGGCCGAGCATCTCAGGCCGTTCTGGTAGGAAATTTGAATCTGAACCATAATCTGTTGTTTGCCGGGAAAACCCGAGAGCACTTCCAATACCTACTCTTCGGCTTCATCGGAATCGTTTCTCGCGAGGACGACCCTGAACCCGTAGTAGGAACTGTGCACGGACGATGGCACAGGATTGCGCCATCCGACCAGAAGGCTTTCACGCCTGTAAGTATTCCACCCCGCGCCGCGCACTACGCCCAGTGCCGTCACATCCGTTTTGGAAATGTCGTCCGAGACCCACTCGTGCACATTCCCGCCAAGATCGAAAAGACCTGATGAATTCGGCTCAAACGACCCGACCGGAGCGGTTCGCGGAAATCCATCTTCGTAATCCGGAATGATACGATCCACACTCAAGCCCGGAACAGTGATCGCGGAAGCATCCGCATAGTTTGCAAAGCCCTCGGGTGGCGGCCAGGTCGTCCCCCAGGGATAAAGCGTGGGCTTGTTCGCATCCCGCTGGCCCGGACCATCACCATCCTCGGAGTCCAGCCCGACCATTTGACTCCATTCCAGATCAGTCGGCAGGCGGTAGGTATGGGACAGCCCGATCCGCTCGTTGGCTCGCTCCGTCTCCGTCAGCCATTTGCAGAATGCCGCCGCTTTATTGCGCGAGACATAGTTGACCGGGTGCTCCCCGTTCCGTGGAAAAGACGGTTGCCGCGGGCGCTTGGATTTCGTGGCCTTCACAAACACCTCGTAGTCCTTCACCCTGGTTTCCCAGACGGAAACCATAAGATCATCCCCCAACGGCTCGAACTTCATCTCCAGACTGTTCTTCCAGGATTTGCCGAAAACCACCCCTTGGTTCCGCTGCAGAACCGCGCTCAAAGCCAGGTTCTCACCAGGCTTTACGATCGCGTCCAAGGTCAGCTGCTTGTAGCCTTCAAGGATAAGAAGAAGCTCCACAGCCCCCGGTCTGGCCTTCGGAATCAGCAGCAGCTCATCGGTATCCCCTACCGAAAGCCCGTTCATATACACTTCCGCGCCGGCCGGCTCGCTCTCGATCTGAATGCTCCCGTAGTTGTATTTCCGCACCACAACCCGGAATGGCTTCAGCCCTTCCTTGATCGCCCTCTTGCTCATCTTCGGATCTTTGAAACCACTCTCCACCTTGGTGAAAACCTCATTGTCCTGCGTCAGGAAACCGGCGCGTATCCCGGAGCCCCTCAGCCAATCCACGAAAGCAATCATTTCCGGACGCGATGCCAGTATGACCTGGGATGGTCTTCCGTTCTCAGAAATGGTTATGTAATCCACATTTTTCTGCGAGCGTTTCGATGAGTTCAGAAACCTATGCCAGATTCTCCTGTTGATATAATTTGCCGTTACATGGGAGTCGCCGTCCGGCAAATACGTCAGCCCCAGATGGTCTTCCCATTTCTCGCCAGGCACAGGTGGGGTGAAATTCTGCAATTCACCGAAAATCAGCATCGGCTCCCTGAGCGACTCTTCCGTCACAGTGGCGGACACCTGGAGCAACCGGTAACTCTTCTTCCTGATCTCAAAGCTTACCTCACTTCCCACTACTGCACGGATGTTCTCTGTCGGCGTGATCCCGATCAGATTCCCATCATCATCGTAAACTTCCGCACCTTCGGGATTCGTAACCACTCGCACCAGCCCTTCGGCCGAGACCGCCTTCATCGGCTCGGATCGGTTCCATGGCAAAAGATCGCTGTCCTTCAGCCCCTCCCAGGAAGCCCAGCCCGCAAACCCAAGAAGTAAAAGCGATGTCACCCATAGCGAACGCCCACGGCGGCGCCGCCTCCTGCCATGCTGGATGTGCTGCAGCGCGGTTGAAAGCTCAGCCGCAGTCGTGATCGCCCGCTTGCTCACCCTCGGTTCACAGACATCGCAAATCACCCTGTTCAGCTCCAGCCACCGCTTTCTCTCCAGCCCTGTCGGCAGCTCATCCGGCAACTCCGGGAAATCCATCCGGTCTTTCCCCGTCGCGATCTCATAAAGCACTTTCCCCAGCGAATAAATGTCCGCCTGCGCCGATCCCGGTCCCTCCGGCGGCACAAACCCCTCCGTGCCCACAAACGTCCGCTGATCCCTCGCCGCCACCAGCCCGATGTCCGCCAGCTTCGCCTTCCCGTTTACGAAAATCACGTTCGAGGGCTTCACATCCCGGTGTGCCAGCCCGTTCTCATGCAGCTTCTGAAGCGCCTGCGAAAGCCGTATCCCGATCTCGATGCACAGACCCGTCTCCCACCTCTCACCGGCCTTCCCGTCCGCCCTCAGGGTCAGCGCTTCATACTCGATGGCATTGATCTCCTGCCCGGTGTGGACGTCATCGCCCAGCTCCATCACATAGTAGTAAAACGAATTCCCGTCAGGACTCCGCCCCACATGCAGGATGTTCACAAACCCCGGATGATCCCGGGAAATCGGCTCGAACTTCAGAATCCCCTCAAACTCCCGCTCAAAAGTCCGCTCATCATCAAAATCCTCACGCCACACCACTTTGACCGCCCGCATCGCTCCCGTCACCCCGCGCGCCATCCACACCTCACCATACGCTCCCCCGCCGATCTTTCTAAGAACGTCGTGATCCGGGATATTCGGGTGACTGCGGGGTTTTTCAGGCATTCGTCAATCGGACTCTTCTTCCAGTTTCGCCAGCTCCTTTTTCAATACCGCCCCTACCCGGTGCTTCGCCAGATAGACCTGCGCCATGCTGATCCCCAGTCTTTCCTGCACCTTCGTCGCATCCCACTCGCGCACCACATAATAGTCAAAAATCTGATACTGCTTCGGCGAGACCTGAGCCTTCACCCGCTCCAGAGCCACGTCCGCAATTCCCTTCTTCCACTCCACATCCCAGATCCGGCCCAGCACATCCCCGTTCGGGTCTTCGATCCTGTCGATCACCGCCGTCTTCCGCTCATCATCCCAGCCCCCGCCGGCCATCGCCGTATCCTTCTTACGTTTCCGGAACTGGTCCGTGATCCGCCAGCGCGTCATATTCATCAGCCACGTCTTGAAAGAGCCCTGATCCGGATCGTAGAGCTTCTTCTTGCTCTGCTTTGCAATGGAAAGAATCGTCTCCTGCACACAGTCGAAAGCCTCCTCGGATCTCAGACCGGACTTGATCGCCACCGCGTAAATCAGCTTCCAATACGTCTTGTAAAACTCATCCCACGTTTTCTGGTCCTCCCAGTTGTCCAGCCGTGCGATCAGGCTCTTCCGCGTCTTTGCGTAAGCCTTCGTGATCGGATCGTCCTTCTCTTCAACGGGTTTTTCGTCATCAGCCATCGGGAAAAAACTAACATCCCGATAACCTCATGTCTTTCCCCAAAATACAGAAATTCAAACTTCTCTCATTCATCCTCCCGTTTGCATTTTTCCCATCCCCTCTCAGATTCCCGGGAATTATGCTCCGCCCTTTTGCAATCATCCTTTCCGTCGCCTCCTGCCTGAGCGGCTCCACCATTTTCTCGGCCTCCAGTCCCGGATCAACGGAGTTTTCCGTCCAAAAAGACATCACCTTCAAACCGGAAGCCTGGCCAAAACCCCTCATCGCGAACCTCTACAAACAAGCCTCCCCGGTCACCCACGTCACCAGAAACAGCCCACCCGTCTTCATCCACCACGGCACCAAAGACACCTTGGTTCCTGCAGAACACCCAGAAGCCTTCATTCAGAAACTCGAAGAAAAAAATCCCCCACGAAACATGCTGGATCCAAGGCCGCTCACACATCCTAGCCCACCTATTCCCCGCCAAGGCCATCCACAAAGCCATCGATTTCCTAGACCAGAACCCATAGAAAAAAGATTCGTGGTTCAAAAAAACACAACCATAGCTTCCGTGTATTCAGTGTATTCCGTGGTTTAAAAAAACAAAACCCAAGGAACCCGTTTCAAAATGCGCACCCTCTCCCGCAGCATCCTAGCCATCACCTTCATCCTGGCCGGCGCAAACCACTTCCGCGCCCCAGAGCTATACATCTCCATGATCCCCCCTTGGCTCCCCGCCCCCTCACTACTCAATATCATCTCCGGCACAGCCGAAATCGTAGGCGGCGTAGGCATCCTTTTCGCGAAAACCCGGAAACCCGCCGCCATAGGCCTCATCCTCCTTCTGATCGCCGTTTTTCCCGCAAACATCCACCTGGCCATCCACGGCTGGCCGGAAATGAAAATCCCCCACTGGATCCTCATCGCACGCCTCCCCTTCCAGCTCCTTTTCTTCGTTTGGGTCGCCTACTCCTGCCCCGGCAGTATTCCGTCATTTAAAAATAGAAACACAGAACACCCCCTAGCGAAGCCCCAAAAGAGTGATACGATTCCCCATGTCTCTCAAGATCGTCCTACAGGCCATCCCGATCCTTCTATTGGTCCTGCTGGCAATCGCAATCATCATTCCAGCCTGCACCCCATACCCGGACACCAAAAAACGCGTCGACGAATACAAATCCGCTCTCACCTCACAGCAGGCCGCACCCGGAGACCAGGCCGAAGGCCTTGCCGCATTCACCACATTTCTCCAGAAAATCGGCGACAAAACCTACGTCGAGGAAAACACCGCCAAAGTCTACGCCCCGGACGCCTACTTGAACGACACCCTCGTCACCCACACCGGCCCGGACGAAATCAAAGCCTACTTCCTTGAGACAGCCGATACCATGGCCACCTACGAGGTCACCATCGACGACACCTTCCTCTCAGGCACCGATCACTACATCCGCTGGACCATGGTCTTTAGCGCCCCGAAACTCAACAAAGGCAATCCTGTCCACTCCGTCGGCATCAGCCAGATCCGCTTCAATGACTCCGGCCAAGTCACCATGCATCAGGACTTCTGGGACTCAGGCATGAACATCTACGGCCAGATCCCCGTCGTTGGCGGCATGATCGAAACCATACGCCGTCGCTTCGAATAAAGATTTCTCCTATCCGGAAAATGACCAAAACTAATAAAAACATCTTCACGCTCATCGGCCAGTGGTGGGACTCAGACTACCAGGCGGAAGGCGCGCCAGACCCTTCCACCCTCCCGGATAAGGTAGACTGGCAGCGTACCCTCCCCTTCATTTTTCTACATCTCGGCTGCATCATCGTCTTCTGGGTCGGCATCAGCCCCGTCGCAGTCATCGCTGCCGTAGCCCTGTACTTCATCCGCATGTTCGCCATCACCGGCGTCTACCACCGCTACTTCTCGCACCGCACCTACAAGACCTCCCGCTACTTCCAGCTCATCCTCGCCATCATCGGAAACTCATCCATGCAGCGCGGCTCCCTCTGGTGGGCAGCCACCCACCGCCATCATCACAAGCACTCGGACGAAGAAGAAGACGTCCATTCCCCCCGTGTCTCCGGCTTCTGGTGGTCACACATCGGCTGGCTAACCTCCAAGAAAAATTTCCCTACCAACTACAAGGCCATCCCCGATCTCGTGAAATTCCCAGAGCTCGTCTGGCTCAACCGCTTCGACCAGATCGTCCCCCTCGCCTTCGGCGCACTCATGCTAGCCATCGGCTGGGCATTGGAGACCTTCGCCCCCTCGCTCGGCACCACCATGTGGCAATTCTTCATCTGGACATTCTTCATCTCCACCACCGTCCTCCTCCATGGCACCCTATTCATAAACTCCCTCGCCCACGTCTGGGGAAAACGCCGCTTCCAGACCGATGACGACTCCCGCAACAACTACTTCCTAGCCCTCATCACCCTAGGCGAAGGCTGGCATAACAACCATCACCGCTACCCCCACTCCACCCGCCAGGGCTTTCTGAAACACGAGATCGATCCCACATACTACCTCTTGAAACTCCTCTCAAAACTCCGCCTCGTCTGGGATCTCCGCCCCGTGCCAAAAAAAGTCATCCAGGAAGCAAAATCCCTCCCCTTAAAATAGAAAAAACTTGGCGAACTCCGCGTCCTTGGCGGTAAAGCTTCCACAACCCAAACCTCTTCCTTGAGAGTTGGAATTTGAATTTTGAAAGTTAAACCAAAAATCGCGATCATCGGAACAGGTATCTCCGGCCTGTCCTGCGCCCACTTCCTAAAACGCGAATACGACCTCACCCTCTTCGAAAAAGACAACCGCATCGGCGGCCACTCGAACACCGTCGAAGTCCCGGAAGACGGAAAGCAACTCCCCCTCGACACCGGCTTCATGGTCTACAACGAGGTCACCTACCCACACCTCACCCGCCTCTTCAAAGACCTCCGGGTAGAGACCAAGCCCACCGAAATGTCCTTCTCCGTCCAGCACATGCACAACGGGATCGAGTTCAACGGCGGCTCGCTCAACCTCCTCTTCGCCCAGCGCAAAAACCTCCTCTCCCTCCGTTTCTGGAAAATGCTCCTCCAGATCAACCGCTTCAACAAAGAGACCGTCGAGGAACTGGAAAAACCGCAATACGCAGATCTACCCCTCGGCGAATACGTCACCCAACGCGGCTACGGCAAAGATTTCCTCAACTGGTATCTCTCCCCCATGGCCGCCGCCGTCTGGTCATCCACACCTGAACGCATCCACACCTTCCCAGCCCGCACCCTCATGCGCTTCTGGCACAATCACGGCTTCCTCGGCCTAGATACCCAGCACCCCTGGCGCACCGTCACCGGCGGCTCCCGCGAGTATGTGAAAAAAATCACCGCCTCCTTCACCGACCGCATCGTCAAAGACAATCCAGTCCAGGCCGTCCTCGAAAACCGCGTCACCCTCGCCGACGGCACCTCCCACACCTTCGACAAAATCATCTTCGCCTCCCACGGCGATCAGTCCCTAAAGCTTCTCGCCTCACCCACCGTCCTCGAAGAGGAGATCCTCTCAACCTTCCACTACCAGCCAAACACCGCCGCAGTCCATACAGACCCCCGCTTCATGCCCAACACCAGACGCGCCTGGGCTTCCTGGAACTACCGCGTCGACCAGACCCACCAAGGCCGCGAAACCCACTCCACCCACTACTGGATGAACTCCCTCCAGCACGTCTCCGAAAAGCAGGACTACTTCGTCTCCATCAACCCACCCCCAGGCATTCCCGAGGAAAAAATCATTCACTCCCTCGCCTACGAGCACCCCATCTTCGATACCGCCACCATCGCCGCCCAGATCCGCATCCCCGAGCTCCACACTGCCGGCCAGAAGACCAACCACTACTACTGCGGTGCATGGCAACGCTACGGCTTCCACGAAGACGGCATCTGGTCTGCCCACCGCCTCTGCGAGACAATACTCAACCGAGACCCGTGGACGTAGCTGCCGCGTCCCGCGTCTCGCCGCGAATCAAACCCCAACCAACTCATGCATCAAGAACACCCAGCCCCGGAAAACTCTTCTTACTTGGCGTCCTTGGCGGTTCAAAACTCCATCTACGAATGCACCGTAGGCCACACCCGCATCTCACCAAAAAATCACGCCTTCACCTACCGGGTCTTTATGCTTTGCATCGACCTCGATGACTTCCCGAAATCCCCTCTCCTCTCAAAAAACCGCTTCAACCTCTTCTCCCTCCACAACAAGGATCACATCCACACAGACCCGGAAAAATCAATCCGTGAAAACCTCACCGACTGGCTTTCCACCCAAAACATCCCCATCCCATCCGACGCAAAAATCACCCTCCTCACCTTCCCTCGTATCCTCGGCTACTCCTTCAATCCGGTCTCATTCTACTACATCCACAGTAAATTCGGCACACCCATCACAGCCGTAGCGGAAGTCACAAACACCTTCCGGGAAATGAAACTATACCCCGTCTCCCCACCCACAGCCACCGAGCCGAAGTGGAAAAAACTCATCCCAAAGGACTTCTACGTCTCCCCCTTCTCAGACCCCAACGACTCCTTTAACTTCCGCCTGGGCACCCCCGGAGAATCCTGGCAAATCCACATCGACAACATCACAGAAGGCACCCCCACCCTCCTCTCGAACATCCAAGGCACCCGCAAGCCCCTCACCACAACCCGCCTGGCCTGGTTCACAATCAGATACCCCCTTCTCACCCTCCGCATCATCCTAGGTATCCACTACCACGCCCTCCTCCTCTACCTAAAGAAGATCCCTTTCTTCCCCAAGTCCACCCCCATCAAATATGGAGAAGGAGTTTCCAACTCCTTTCAACCAACCCCCGCACTCCAGCCCGCCCCAGTGCCCCAGGAAAGGAACCGCGACTCCGAAGTCGCGCCCAACCCAGCCCAAAACCAAAGCCCCCGGAACCCAAGCAAACTTCTCTAACTTAGCGTCCTCGGCGGCAAAAAGAGCAACCGCCAAGTCCCCGCCACCATCCAGTTTATCAAATGACTCCCACCA
>JBPOGC010000039.1:0-20202 GCA_051251795.1 Luteolibacter sp.
CTGCGAAATTTGTAAATGAAGCAGAAGAGGCTGTTGCGATGTTTCAGCTCTGGGCCGGCGTAGAAGAGCCCGGGGGTGAGGGTGCTTTCATCACAGGCTTCGCTGAAAATGGGGTGACCGTTTTCCAGCTCGAAATGCTTGGCGATTAGCGGGAGGCTGCCATCGTAACCGTTGGCGAGGACGGGCTGGCTGTGGCAGACCATGGGGATATCGTCTGTATCGTAAAGCACCCACCAGTCTTCCTGTTTCTCGATGCGGTGGATATCGGCGTTTTTTACGAGATCAATTTTTCCTGCGTCGGGTGTTTCGCGCAGGGAGCGGATACGTTCTAAAGTACGGGGGCTGAGGCTGCGGCTGGGATCAGGGGAATCGGTGGCCCATGGCTCGCCGCGTGAGAGGAGGCGGACGTCTTTGCCAAGTTGGGCGATATTGATGGCGGCATCGAAGCCGCTTTCGTATCCGCCGATGATGGTGATTTCATCGCCAGTAAGAGCTGACCAATCGGTGACCTTAGAGGCGTGGATGGCGGTTTCCGAGCCGGGGAAATCGAGGGATTTCGGGTAGAAGAACTGGCCTGCTGCCCAGACGACCATGGTGGAGGTGAACTGGCCTGCGGTGGTTTCCAGCTGAAAGCCTTCGTGTGTTTTTTCCAAGGATGTGACTTTTACTCCGCTGCGGACGGGAAGCGTGAAGTCATCGACAATGGCTTGCAGGTAGAGGGCGTAGCCTTGTCCGCCGGGGTGCTGGGTGCGCAGGAAATCCGCAGGTGAAGTGTGGGGATCGATGGCGTTGAGATCAGGAAGGCTGAAGGGGTTTGAGAAAAAGCTGGGGGTGATCATACGCATGGTGGGTGGCCATGCGGAGAAAGAAGCACCGGGTGCGCGGGCATCCAGGATGAGGTAGTCTTCGATGCCACACTGACGCAGCGCCATGGCGATTCCTATGCCAGCCGGACCCGCACCCACGACGATGACTTGGTGATGGTGTTCCATGGCTCAGGATGGCAGGTCGCACTCTGCGCCGAGTTCGCGGCGGGTGATTTCCAGGAGGGCGGCGGGATCTAGGTCTGGGCCGATGAGGATGGCGGAGGCCGGGACACGCGGGCTGATGGGGACTTCGAACGGATCACCCATGATTTCCAGGCCGACGCGCTCGAAGAGCCTGCGGATCTCCGGCTCGTCATCTGTGGCGACGAGGGCTTTGGCGCGAATGACGCTAGCAGGAAGAGCGGCAAGCCATGACCAGATAGCGGTGCTGCTCAGGCAATTCGGAAGGAGAATCTGACAGCCGGTGAACTGGTGGGTTGAAGCGTGACCGGTGCTGTGGCTGATGGATGAAAAGAGGCTGGGGCGGGTCGGAGGCTGACGGTTGAGCAGAAGGCGCATGTCACGGCTTGCAACCTTGGCTAGTTCCTCTGCCATGAGCCGGGGTGTGGTCTCGCTAGCGGTGGGGTTGATGGCGCGGAGGCGCTGGTAGAGATTGTTTCTCTCTAAACTGGAGATATCATCCGAGTGGCTGATGTAGAAGTGGCTGGCAGTTTCCAACTGGAGTTCTTCAAGTGAGCGGTAGGTTCCGCGCTGGCCGAAGTGGCGGGCATCGAGCACGCAGACTTGCCAGCGGGGATTGCGGCAGAGTTTACTTTCCAAAAGAATGAAGGATTCTAGGAGAGGTATAGGATCGGCAGTGCCATTGACTTCGATAAAGAGGAGGTCGTTGCGTGAGGTGCTGGCGGAGACGGAGAGATCGATAAGGAAATCAAGCCCCTCGCAGCAGGCGCATGAGGCGGCGATGGCCTCTACGGAAGCTGCGGTATCGCGCAAGGTTTCGGCATCTAGATGAGCATTTTCGTAGTCATTGAGGATGACGTCGGCATGGATCTGCCATGGCTGGAGGGCAGCTAGAAGGGCGCGGAGAAATGTGGTTTTCCCAGCTCCAAGGAACCCGGTTAGTAGGAGTAGAGGCTTGGTGATCGGTAGCGGCCTGATGTTTTCGGGCATAGTGATCATTCGCTGGCCTCGCTTTCTGCCTGTTGGAACCAGGAGATGACTTGGGCGAGATAGGACTCCCCGTAGGTGTGTGTGAAGGACTTGGTGCTTGGAGTTTGCGAATCTCCAAGGGCGGCGATGCGCTCGCGGCAGTAGGCAGCGGTGAGGGTGAGGCCGCAGGCACCGGTGATAGTGCTACGCCAATCGTAGTAGTTACGGAAAGTGTGCATGATTTATTCAGTGATGGTTTTTTCCAAGAGATCGAGGCATTCGATCCAAAAGGTGGGTTTCATGGCGTCGTAGCGCATGGTGTCCTCGCCGGTACGGGTGGTGTAGAGGATGTTGCTGGGCTCTTCGACGAGTTCTGCGAAGAGGGTTTCGAGAACGTATTGGCGGATCTCGTCCTGACACTGGAAGGCGGGTGAGGTGCCTGTGAGAGCGTGCTGGCGCAGGGCTTGGATGACGGATTTCGTATCCGTGTGGGAAAGCTTGATGCCGACACGGTGGGCGGAACGCTCGTGCTCGCCGAGGAGGCCGAGAAGGCGTTTGAGGATGCGGGACTTTTCGCGTTTCGGGTCTTCTATTTCCGGGACTTTGATTGGCGCTTCGTCATGGAGCCCTAGATCGGTGGCTATGCCGGGATCATTGTCTGCGCCGGTGACTTGGCGGCGCATGGTGATCCGTGGAGGGACGGCTTCGTCCATTGCCCCAAAAAACATTTTTTGAGGAAGACCAGCCGGGAGGTCACAGAGTGATGCGGTGGTTTTGGGAGGTTTTGCGGCGCTCATTTAACGCAACTTACTTGCACTAATTACTAATGCAAGTAAGTTGTGATAGGTGTTTCGCTACTGTCTGGTTTTTTGGGAGAGGAACCGCGATTTCGGAATCACGGTTCCTTTCTACATTTTCACCAGCATCCAGATGGACATGGCGATCATCATGAGGTTTTCCGTGAGAGAGATGAAGCCGAGGGGGACTTTGCTGCCCCCGCCTACACAGGCGCAGTTTAGGTCGCGTTTCTGAATGTAGACGGCCTTGAAGACAGAGATGGCTCCGATGGTGCTGACGATTAGGACGGCGGGTGCGGCTAGCCAGGTCAGGGTGTGGCTGAGCATGAGGATGCCTGCTCCCGCTTCTACGAAGGGGTAGAGGTAGGCGTAGGGTTTTACTTTTGCAGCGAGGAGATCGTAATTTGAAAAGCTTTTAGCGAAGCCGGAGAGGTCTTGGAGTTTCTGAATGCCTAAGACGCACATGCTGATGGCGATGAAGAGTTCCAGGATATGTATGAGTCCGCCGCTCCAGCCGATGGATACGGCCATGAGGAATGTTACGGAGAAGATGGCGATGATGGGGCGGTAGGTGAATCCCGCTTTCTCTGTGGAAGCCGGATTCTCGGGTGGCCCGGAACTACAGCATGTGGCTTCAGATTGTTCTTTCATGGGGAAAGTTCTGTGAGATTTCTTCAAACAAGCAGAACAGAATCAGGCCGGAACGGCAATGAAGTCACGAGGGGCGAGCCGGTGCTGGCAAGGCGGGGGTAATGTGCCAGCTAGAGTGGGGCAGATGTTATTATTGGTTCCACTCGCCAAACTTGCGGAACTTGTCGTAGCGCTCGTTGAGGAGCTGGTCTGTTGGGAGACTGCAGAGGTGATCGAGGTGACCTGAAATGATGGAGCGGAAATTTTCGGCCGTGGTCTTGTGGTCGTGGTGGGCTCCACCGGTTGGCTCCGGGATTACGTCGTCGATGAGCTTGAGGTTGAGAAGATCCGGGGCGACGAGTTTCATGGCCTCGGCGGCTTCCGGGGCGTGTTTGCGGTGTTTCCAGAGGATGGCGGCACAGCCTTCCGGGGAGATGACGGAGTAGTAGGCGTTTTCCATCATGATGACGCGGTCTGCGACACCGATGCCGAGTGCACCGCCGGAGCCGCCCTCGCCTATGACCACTGCGATGATGGGAGTTTTGAGGAGCATCATTTCGCGGAGGTTGAAGGCGATGGCCTCGGCGATATTGCGTTCTTCCGCGCCGATGCCGGGGAAGGCTCCCGGGGTATCGATGAGGGCGATGATGGGCATGGAGAATTTCTCCGCGAGCTTCATGAGGCGGAGTGATTTCCGGTAGCCCTCCGGGTGGGCGGAGCCGAAGTTCCGCTTGAGGTTTTCTTTGGTATCGCGGCCTTTCTGGTGGCCGAGGACGACGCATTTCCTGTCTCCCAGCATGGCGAAGCCGCCGGGCATGGAGGCATCGTCACCAATGTGGCGGTCTCCGTGGAGCTCGGAGAAACCACTGAAAGCGAGGGAGACGTAATCCAGCATAAAGGGGCGCTGGGTGTGGCGGGCGATCTGCACGCGCTGCCACGGGGTGAGGTTCTGGTAGATGCCGTTGCGCGTTTCAGCGAGCTTGCGCTCCATGGTGGCGATTTCCTCGGAGAGGTCGAGGTTTTGCTCGGCGGCTTTGGCACGAAGGGTTTCGATTTCCTTCTCCAGTTCGTCGGCGGGCTTTTCAAATTCGAGGAGCTGCATGTTTTTTAACTTTCAAATTTCAAGGGAGAGATTGGGGTTCGAGAGGGTATTGGGAAACCCTCCCTAAAGGAAATGGAAAAGGGCTAATTCTTAGGAGTGCGGATTTCGACTTCGTTTCCGGAACGGGTGAGGAGGAATAGCTCCTCGATGTCTGTGGAGCGAAGGAAAATGCCGCGAGGAGGTGTCTCGTCATCCGGGTCGTAGGGGAAAATCTCCAGAACGGGGCTTTTCAGTTGAATGGATTTCGAGGCGGCGCGGTAGTTTTTCGCGAGAGATGAGACGGTTCTGCCGTCGAGGGTGGAGCGGCGGGTGGAAATGGTGGTTTTCCTGTTCTTCAGGGTGATGCCGTCCATGTTGAGGATGGTGTATTCGCAGACGAAGGTGGTGCCGTCCCAGAGTGACAGGGATTTTTTGTGAGGCTCTATGAGGATGCGGTAGTCCAGGGGCATCAGCATAAGCTCGTCTCCGGGCTGGAGGCTGGGGAGCTCCATCATGCGGTTGAGATACATGATCATGTCGAGAGTGGTGTTTTCCCGTGCGGCGATGGCGTAGTAGGAGTCACCGGATTTGACCTTGTAGGTCGATTTTCCTTCGGAGAAATCGCTGGAGAGGACTTCGTCGAGCTTCATTTCACCGACGATGCGGCGTGCCTTGGGCGCGATGGTGGAGGTGGGGTAAACGTTGACGATGCCCATGAGTTTCTCCCTGGCCTCGGTGAGGCGCCCCATGGCGACAAGGTCGTTGGCCTTGATGAAAGCGCGGTTGCCCGGCTCGTAATCGGGCATTTCCGCTGATTCGAGGGCTTTGGCGAAATCCTCTTCCTTCTCGACTTTGAGGACGGTGCCGGGCTCCGGAACGATTCTCTCAAAGATGCCGCCTAGTGGCTTCACCGCGATGTGGTAGGTGAACATGCTGGTGAAGGTCACTACCGCCGCGACTGTAAGACCTGCGATGATTTTTACTGCGAGCCAGAATCTCATGTTCGGGTGTTCAAATTCCTGTCAGGAGAGGGTGGGGGCATTTTCAAATGAGACCTTTCCGCTTGAAATCGAAGGCGTTGATTTCATGGGAGCGGAGGATCATTTCGAATGAAAACTTGAGGATGGAGACTTCCCATGTGTCATCGACGCCCTCGATGATGGCGAGTGAGGGGTTGCCGGTGCGCCGGATGTCTTCCATGACACGTTCGCGGACATCCTCGATGGAGTCGTGAACCAACTCTTCGTTGACGGCGCCTTTTTTGAAACGGAAGCCGTATTGGAGAAAGGCGAGGTCTTTGCCCTGTTCCTTGAGTTTTTCCACAAGGGCATCGAGACGGGCGCGGGCGTTATCATCGAAGCCCTCGAGCTCGATATCGCGATAGGGCTCGGGACGCAGGATGCGGGGCTTCATTGCCTCCACCTCGCCGGTGCGGATCCTGACTTTCCCGACCTGATCCATGGGCTCGCTGAGAAGCTGGAACTCAAAGCGTGTCTCTCCGAATGTCTGGATGCGATGATCCGGCTCATGGAGGACACGTGTGGTTTCCATGGCATACTGGATATCGTCTTGGGAAGGCATCGTTCTGGTCGGGGACTGGAGTTCTGAAACTGTGGAGTTCCATGAGTATCCCCTAAGTGTGGATGGAATGCAAAGGAAAGGGTGGGAACCTTCCGGTGCCCACCCTTTTCTGAAAATCTTCAGGCAAACTCTTACTTAGGAGGCTTTGCTGGTGATGAAGGAGACGACGTCTTTGACGGCTTGGAGTTTCTCGGCTTCATCGTCTGGGACTTCCACGTCGAATTCCTCTTCGAGAGCCATGACGAGCTCGACAGTGTCGAGGGAGTCAGCGCCGAGATCTTCGACAAATTTCGCTTCTGAGGTGACTTGGTCGGCACTGACGCCGAGCTGGTCAACGATGATATCTTTTACGCGTTCTTCGATCGATTTGTCTGACATTTGTTGGTTGGTTATGAGTTGGTGTTGAAAACGGGTAGCGTTTGGAGGGATATGTTGGCAACCATGAAAACGCGCACAAGGCTAATTATGCGTCTTCCTTGGTTTCGACGGGATCTTCTGTTTCAGTGACCTCGGTATATTCGATGATCTCTCCGGAGAAATGTCCGCGGATTTTTCTCATGAGTTGCTCGGCAGGTTCGCCTTTCTCTTTCTTAAATCCACCGTAGGTCAGGCCGTCGAGACGGGCACGCCCGCTGCCTGCCGTTCCTTCGTAATCGATGAGTGCAAGGCCCTTTGTTTCCCACTTGCGCAGATCGAGGGTTTTCATGTCCGAGTAAGGGATGTGGGCACCTTTCGGGGTGCTGATGCCTTCGTCATCGGCGCGCATGGAGCGGGAAGATGTGCGTGCGAGGAAGAAGGCTGTGACCAGGGCCAGAGCGAGGCAGATGTAGAAAACAATGATTTGTTCTCCGATTTTCTTGGCGCTGAAGGGTTCTTCGGGAGGGGTCGCGCTGTATTTTTTTTCCTCGGAATATTCCTGCCAGAGGAGGTGTGACTGGAGGGGTTTCATTTGATCGAAATCGGTCAGGATTTCCGGCCATGGAATGGGGAATTTCGTGTCCTTGGGGAGGACGGAGCGATCTTCCGGCACGCCTACGGTTTGTTCCTTTGCGAAAGCGGTCCACTCCTCCGGGGTGAGGTTTCCTGCGTTGGTCTTTTCCGCGAAGGCATCGGTGGCTGTCTTGAAACTGGCGTGGAGGTAGTATTCGAGATTTTTTTCTCGGTAGCCGGTGGTGCCGTCCTTGTAGAAAAGAACTGCGAAGACGCTGAACATCAGAAGCATGGCCACGGCTCGGAGAAGGAACCATGGGGTGGGTTTGCAGACGATTGGCTCGGAGGTGCTCATGGGTGTTACTCGTGATGGAATACCGGGGGAGGCTGCCACTTCTTACGGTCAGCGAAGGCCTCTGAGGAGAAATTCGGCGTTGGTTTTTGTGGGTTTCAAGTTGTCCAGAAGGGTCTGGATGGCGTCTCCGATTGGCAGGCCGGCAAGCTGGCGGCGGACGTCGATGACTTTGACGAACTCGTCAGGGTGATAGAGGCGGTCGTCGTTGCGGGTGCCGGATTGCGGGATGTGGATGGCGGGGAAGACGCGGCGCTCGGCGAGCTCGCGGTCGAGCCGGACTTCCATGTTGCCGGTGCCTTTGAATTCCTCGAAGACGACGTCGTCGAGGCGGGATTCGGTTTCCACAAGGGCGGTGGCGAGGATGGTGAGGGAGCCGCCGTTTTCGATGTTGCGGGCGGTGCCGAAGAATTTCCGTGATTTCTGGAGGGCGGCTGGGGATACGCCGCCGGAGCCGATGGGGCCGCCCTGCATGGCGGAGTTGTGGCCACGTGCGAGACGGGTGAGGGAGTCCAGAAGGAGGACGACGTGGGTGCCCTGCTCGACCATGCGCTGGGCGCGGGCGATGACGAGATCGGCGACCTGGGCGTGGCGTTTCGGGGTTTCATCAAAGGTGGATGCGAAGACGGGGACTTCGACAGTCTCCTCGAAATCGGTGACTTCCTCGGGACGCTCGTCGAGGAGAAGGATGACAAGCTCGATCTCGGGGTTGTTCGCCTTGATGGATTTTGCGATCTGCTTGAGGAGGATGGTTTTGCCGCCGCGTGGTGGGGCGACGATGAGGCCGCGCTGGCCTTTTCCGAGAGGGGCGATGAGGTCGATGACGCGCACTCCGAGGTATTCCGAGCCTTCGCCTTCCAAGTGAATGCGGGCGTCCGGGAACATGGGGGTGAGCTTGTCGAAGTCTTTTGGCAGATTCCAATCGGCGACGGGTTTCTTTTCGATTTCGAGGATTTCCTCGGTGGTGAGGTATTTGTCGCGCTGGACGGGTTGTCTGACTTTTACCTTGAGGAGCTGGCCGTTGCGGATGTTCGCGTTTGCGAGTGTGGGGCCGCCGATGTGGATGTCGTCCTGGGACTGGCGGAAGGAGCGGTGTGGATCGCGGATCATGGCGAAGTGCTCTTTCCCGAACTCGACGACGCCTTCGCAGGTGACGTTGCTGCCGTTTGCGACGAAGAAGCAGATGATCTCGTAGATGAGTTGGGTTTTCGTGATGCCGCCTTGGATTCTCGGTGGGATCTCGTTGGCGATTTTCTGAAGCTCGAAAAGGGATTTGAGGCGGAACTCGTTGAGGTCGATGGCTTCCGGGACGGGGTAGGGAGCGGGTTCCTCTTTTTTCTGAGCCTCGGGTTCGGCAACCGGTGCGACGGCTGTGGCTGTCGTCTGGTCTTCGGTTTCCTGGGAATCTGTTTCTGGTTTGTCGGGCATGGAAAGTGGTGGGAAAATGCGGCAGAAGCGTTGGATCTGCGCTTTGAGTGTGTCTGGTTCGCCGTCGTTCCAAAAAACGATGTCGGCGCGTGCGGATTTTTCTTCTAGGGGAAGCTGTGAGGCTAGGACGGATTCGATGAGGGCATCGTCCCAGTCGTTGCGCGCTTTGAGTCTTTCGACCTGTGTGGAGCGTGAGGTGGAGACGGTGATCGATTGGGACTGGCCGAAATCGAAGCCGTTTTCGAAGAGTAGCGGGACGTCAGCGAGGAAGCACCGCGCGCCTTCTGTAGCAGCTTCGTCACGCAGGGCAAGACATTCCTGCCGGACCCGGGGGTGGAGGACATCCTCGAGTTGCTTGCGTTTCTCGGGGTTTCCGAAGACCTGGAGGCGGAGGTTTTTACGGATGATGCTCCCGGTTTCCGGATCCAGGATCTCTTTTCCGAAAAGATTCGTGAGCTCGGAAATGATATCCGGGATTGCGAGGAGCTGGCGGACGGCGAGATCGCAATCAAAGATGACTATGTCCGGGATGAATTCCTGGAAATGGCGGACTGCGGTGGATTTTCCAGTGGCGATGCCGCCGGTTAGGGCAAGGATGAGCATGGTTTTCTTACGGAGGAAAGGGGTCTGTGCGGAAGGGGTAGGCGGGGAGTTTGGCACCATTGACGAGGTTTACTTCCGGCTTGCCGGCGAAGGCATAACGGATGTGAAGAGGCTTTTCGAGTTTTTCCGAGATGAGAACGATGGTTCCGTTCTCGATGGCGGCGGTCGCCGGGAACCATTTTCCGGAGACGTCTGCGAGCCAAAAGCCGGTAGGGGCTTTGCCGTCGGTGGTTGTGAGGTCTTCGGCGTGGTCGAAGTGGACGATGAGAGAGCTGCCTTTCTTTTCGAGTTTCTTGAAAACGGGGCCACGGGCTTCGATTTTCTGACCGAGGGTTTCGCTGGCGGCAAGGAGTGCTAGGCGTTTGGCGATGGGGAGTTTGTCTTTCGGGTGGAGGTCTTTGATGTCGCCGAGGTCGATGGTGTTGGCGACGGCGGTGTGCGGGAGTTCGAGGGCTTTGAGCTGTGATTCGCGCATCCATGCCCAGGAGTGTGAGGCGGGGTGGAGTTGGGATTTCTCCGGGCTTGAATTTAAAACTCCGCCATAGCCGGGGAGCATGACGATGAGGAATTCAAAGTCATCCCGGTTCCATTCCTGGCGGTAGCGTTTGATCCATTTCTGGAGTGTGTCAGCGTAGAGGAGCATTCCGGAGTTTCTGGAGAACCACGGATCCTTAATCATTCCGTGCATGGATTGGGTGTTCCGTTCGCCCTGATACCAGACGAGACCGCGGCATGCGTAGGATGCGATCGGTTTCATCATAGCATTGTAAAGGATGTTCGGCTGGCGGCGCAGGAATACGTCGTCTTGTCTTGACCATGGTTTGGGGTCTTCGAGGATGGATTTGATTTTCGATTGGGTTTCTTCGTCCGCATCGAACTCCTCCATGATGGTTTTGAAATGAGGGACACTGGGGTCATATCGCGAGGCGCCCAGGCTTCGATGCCGGAGCTGCCCCATGAGGTGTGGATGATGCCTACGGGGATGTTGCCTGCCTTTTCCAGGAAATAAGCGAAGCCAAACGCGACGGCGCTAGCCGGGATCTCTGGTTGCCACTGCCCGCCCATGGTTTCCTGCTCGGTGAGGGCAACCGTGCGGGGAACCTCGAAGGTGCGGATGTTTTTGGCAGACGGGGTGAGGGCTTTGATTTCCGGGACGGAACCGACTGCGAATTGCATGTTGGACTGGCCGGAGCAGATCCAGACCTCGCCGACGAGGACGTCGGAGAACTTGATGGGTTGGTCTTGTGAGGAAGAGGTGACTGTGAACTTCCCTGGTGTGGCGTTCGCGGCAAGGGGGGGTAATTCGAGATTCCATTTTCCTGAAGTCGCAGCGGTGGCGGTTTCTTTTTGGCCGGAAAAGGTGACGGTGATTTTCGCGCCTGGATCGGCTTTCCCCCAAATCGGCACGGACATTCCGCGCTGCAAAACCATGTGCTCGGAAAACGGGGAGCCGAGCTCGAGGGTCGCGCCGAGGATTCCCTGGAGCAGGAAAAGGAATGGGATAGGAATGAGGTTTTTTCTCATGCTTTGTTGATTGCATACTGCCGCCGAGTTTTGCCGTGAGTGGGCTTTCTATAAAACCGGGGCAGGCTCCTGCCACGAAATTTTCTGGGAAGTTTTTCCAGTGTACGGCAATCTGGAGCCATGTCACCTTCCGTCCTGAGTGATTTATTGCTTTCCCTGCCGCATGTCGAGGAGTCCATGCCTTTTGGCCCGCAAGCTTTCGTGCAGAAAGTCGGCGGAAAAATGTTCGCGCTTTATTCGCCGGAGGCTGAGCCGGTGCGGCTGAACCTGAAGTGCGATCCCGAGAGGGCGGTGGAATTACGGGAAGAATACGAGGCGGTTCTGCCAGGTTACCACATGAACAAGCGGCACTGGAATACGCTGATCCTGGATGAAACGCTTCCCCCGGCCCTGGTGAAGGAGCTGGTGAGGCATTCGTATGATCTGGTTTTCGGGTCTTTGCCGAAGAGGGTGAGGGACGAGCTGAAAACAGCGGGCTGAAGCCCGCTGTCCTTGTTAGGTTGAAACCTACGGTCCCTTACTTCTTTTTCTTCTTTTTCGCCTCCTTGGCGGCCTCCATGCCGGCTTTTACCTTTTCCTCTACTTCATCGTAGAGTGCTTGGTCTGCTTTCAGTGCGTCCTTGGCGGCATCGCGGCCCTGGGCGAGCTGCGCTCCCTCGTAGGAGAACCAGGATCCGCGTTTCTGGATGATTTCCAATTCCAGGGCGAGATCGAGGAGTGATCCTGTGGAGGATATTCCCTCGTCATACATGATATCGAATTCCGCTTCGGTGAAAGGCGGTGCGACCTTGTTTTTGACTATTTTGACCTTGGTGCGGCTGCCGATGACGGTTCCGTCGGAGGATTTGATCTGGCCGATGCGGCGGATATCGACACGGACGGATGAGAAGAACTTGAGGGCACGGCCGCCGGGGGTGGTTTCCGGGCTGCCGAACATGACGCCGATTTTTTCCCGGATCTGGTTGGTGAAGATGCAGACGGTGTTTGCCTTAGAGATGAGGGAGGTGAGCTTGCGCATGGCAGCGCTCATCAGACGTGCCTGGGCGCCGACGGTGGAATCGCCGATCTCACCGGCGAGTTCCTGTTTCGTCACAAGGGCGGCGACGGAATCGAGGACGACGACATCGATGGCGTTTGAGCGGACAAGGGCTTCGCAGATCTGCAGGGCTTCCTCACCGGAGGATGGCTGGGAGACGAGGAGGTCGTCGAGGTTTACGCCGAGCTTCCGGGCGTATTGCGGATCGAGGGCGTGCTCCACATCGATGAATGCGGCGAGGCCTCCGCGCTTCTGTGCCTGGGCGATGGCGGTGAGTGTCAGGGTAGTTTTACCGGAGGATTCCGGGCCGTAGACTTCCACGATCCGGCCACGTGGGAAACCACCTACGCCGAGCGCGCGGTCAATGAGGAGGTTGCCGGTCGGGATGACATCTACATCGACCCTGTGCTCATCGCCCATGCGCATGATGGCGGTTTCGCCGAACTCTTTGTGGATCTGTGAGATCGCGAGATCGAGGTTCCTTTTGCGTGCTTCCTGAAGTTTTTCCGATCCTGCGATTTCTGTGTTGGTTGGTTTCGTTGCCATGGGCGGATGCTTTCAAATGAACAGATCGGCAGCAAGAAAAATGATGTTCGGAAGAACAAAAAAGAGACTTTTCGGTTTTGTGGGTTTGGCAACCGATTTTTCGAAGTCGAGCCAAAGATTCCAAAAGCGGGGAGAGAGGATTTCAGTCTGCTGAACGGATGAAAAGGGATTCTGAGAAATCCAAGAAGGGGGAGCGGCAGGGAAAAAAAGGGGCTGGGAAAAAGCGAAGGCGCGAATCCGTTACCAGATTCGCGCCTTACATTACCTAGCTGTCTCAGGGCAATTAAACTTTCCCCCCGGAAGATTCAATCGCCCTGGCTCTCGCTGAGGATACGAAGAGAATCCACATTTTTATGGGTTTGTAAATAGTAAAGTTGCACTAAGTGAATTTCTTTCAAAGCTTGCCGAGAGTGTCTTTAACTCCTTGGAAATCAGGGAGATCTTTTGGGTGATCCTGAACGTCCATGAATTGAACGATTCCGGATTTGTCGATGACGAAGGCGGATCTCTTTGGGACTCCGCCCATGATGAGATTCGCATCGGGAAGGAATTGTTCGTAAGCGATGCCGTATGCCTTGGCTGTGTCGTGCTCGTAATCGCTAAGAAGCGGAATGGTGATTCCTTCTTTCTGTGCCCAGATTTCCTGAGCGAACGGACTGTCGCCGGAAATGCCGAAGACTTTCGCGTCGAGACTTTCGTATTCATCGATTCCTGAAGAAATATCGCACAGCTCGGTGGTGCACACGCTGGTGAAAGCCATGGGGACGAAGAGGAGAACGATGTTCGATTTGCCGATTTCCTCGGAGAGTTTGACGATCTGCGGGCCGTCCGCGGTTTTTGTTACGAGGGTGAAATCAGGGGCTTTGTCGCCTACTTTGATGGACATGGTATATATGATTGTTGGTGGTTTGGAATGACGGGGGAAAACTACCCCAGTCTGCAGGTTGGTCAATCTTTCGAGAAAATCGCGTTCCTTTCCTCGGTGGAAAGGATGCGCCAGTCGCCTTCATCGAGATCCTCGGGCAATTTCAATCCGCCGATGGATGCGCGTTTCAGATCCGTGACGTGGTTCCCGGTGGCGGCGAACATCCGGCGCACCTGATGGTAGCGGCCTTCGTGCAGGGAGACGAGGGCTTCCTTTTCCCCGAGAGCCTGGAAGCCGGCGGAGAGGAGGGGCTTGGGGTCGTTTTCCAGAAGAAATTCCCCGGAGCCGAATTTTTCCTCCTCGTCGCCAGAGAGCGGGCGGTCAAGCCAGACATGGTAGACCTTGGTGCAGCCGGACTTCGGGTGGATGATCTGGTGGAGGAGTTTTCCGTCATCCGTCATCAGAAGCATGCCCCGGGTGTTCTTATCCAGTCTGCCTACCGGGTTGAGGCCGGGGTTACGCTTGGAGAAGCGATAGGGGAGCAGATCGTAAACCGTTTCCCCGGGGTCTTCCGTGCTGCATGTGAATCCATCGGGTTTGTTGAGGACGATGAGCAGCGGGGCGACGGGATCGAGCTTTTCGCCGATGACTCTGATATCCTCGATTTCCGCGGTATCCTTGATTCCCAGAGGCTCGCCGTTTTCATCAGTGACCACGCCGCTGCGGATGAGCTTGTCCACCTCTCTGCGGGAACCGTATCCAAGATTTGCGAGCAGTTTCACTAATTTCATGTGAAAACGACTATTCGCCAGCCTTCAGTTTTGAACAATCCCCATAGTGACTTGATTCTTTTAAAAAAATCTGCAGCCTCTGGAACTGTGCGCTATGTGTTACAAAACTGCCGGTCGGTTTTCCGGATATTAGCTCTGTTTGCCGTCGTGTTACTGGCTTCTTGTGACTCGCCTGAGAAAAGTGCGATGAGGCAGCTGTCGCGGGCGGGGATCCAGCCGAGCGGTCGTGCGCTGGTGGAGGCCGTGTCAGCGGACGACCAGAGGACGCTGGACTGGCTTCTCGCGGTGAAAGTCCATACCGAGCAGCGTGATGAAAGGGGCTTCACGCCTCTCAGGATCGCCGTTGAAAACGAGAGTCCGCTGACTGTGATCAAGCTTTTGGAGGCAAACGCGGATCCGAATTCCTCAAATCCGGACGGCGTGGACATCCTTGGCGCTGCGATTGCCATAGGGGATTCGCCGATGGTGGAAAAACTCATCGAAGCGGGTGCAAGTCCGGCGGGAAGTATGCCCGACGGCGAAAAAATCCTTCCGTGGTGCATCCGGAACGGGCGGCTGGCGTTTGTCCGCTCCATGCTGAAGGCCGGCGCGGATCCGCATACGGCCGATGCGGAGGGGGTTTCCCTGTTACATATAGCGATCAACTCGGGACATCAGGATCTGGTGACGACTCTGATTGAAGAAGGGGCGGATCCGGGGGCGATCGATCCCGCCGGCCGGGGGACTTTGGCGCTTGCCCTGAAAAACGGTTGGAAAGGCATTCTTCCCACACTTGCGGCAGCGGGGGCGGATCCGAATCTCCCTACCCGAGACGGCCGGACACTTCTTGAAAAAGCGATTTCCGAAAAGGACATCGAGTTCATTCCGCAGCTCATGGCGATCGGCGCGGATCCATTGTGCCACCCCGGCAGTCCGGACGGTCTGACTCCGTTGGAGACGGCCATCGCAAGTGGTGATCCCGCAGTCCTCCGCGCAATTCTCCGACCCGGTGAAATGCTGGATGGCCCCGAGTGGGAGCCAGCTCTCCGGCTTGCGTTTCACACGGACAACCTCGCGCTCGCACGCATGCTCCTGAAGAAGGGGACGCGTGAGAAGAGACCTGGTAGCAGCGGGCTTTTTCTGACTGAGATCGCCACCCTCTCCAAGAAAACCGGCTGGCTGGATCTCCTTCTGGATTATGGCCACGAGCCTGGAAAATCCGTTTTCTACGCGGCCTGCACAAGCGATCATCTGACTACGAAGTATTTGTTGAAACGCGGTGCCAAGGCTGATTTCACATTGGTACCAGGGATGGAAACCGCGCTTTCCGTCGCCCTCCGCGCTGGCAATGACAGGCTGGCCGCCTTGCTTTTGCGTCACGGGGCAAAAGCGAATCTCTTCCTTCCTGAAAAGCAGAAGCCGCTGCACTTCGCCATCGTGACGAAAAACCCGGAAACAGTCCGCGAGCTACTGGCCGCAGGAGCCGATCCAAACGCTCCTGCAGTGAGGCCGGTGAGCAGGGATTTCCTCGATCACGTGCCCTCGAAGGACATGAAATGGTATCTCCAGCGCGACAGGAACATCACTCCGCTGATGCTGGCCGCGAACTCCGGTGAGCTGGCCTCCGCAAAGCATCTGCTCGATGCCGGGGCTAAGAAAAACACCTACACGCGGGTGAATTACACCTGGCCGATCAATTTCGCCTCCCGCCGCAGTGATGTGCCGATGATGCGGCTCCTTCTCGGCCAGAATCCTGAGACTACGGAGCGCCACATCATACTTACTCTCAGTGAGCAGCGTGCGCGCGTGTATGATGCCACTGGAAAAGAGATTTACAGCACCAAGGTCTCGTCAGGAAAAAGAGGTTACCGGACCCGCCAGGGGGAGTTTGTGATCACTGACAAGCACCGCCATCACACCTCTTCCATCTACAACTCCTCAATGCCTTATTTCCAGCGTCTGAGCTGCTCGGACTTCGGTTTCCACTACGGGTATGTGCCGGGTTACCCTGCGTCCCACGGTTGTATCAGGGTGCCGATGGCGAGCGCAAAAAAGCTCTTTTACATGACGCAGGTGGGCGACCGGGTGACAATCAAGCCGTGAGGCTGACAGGATTTCCGGAGGATTTGGCAGCGGAGTGCCGGGTTGTGCGGGCAATTGGTTCTTGAGTATTCATGGAGGTTTTGGGATTTGGTATTTTATGGCCAAACCCGAAGTCACAGTGTGGTTTATTTCTGCCGTATTCTCCACATGCGGATTCGGGCTCTCTCAGGACTTCGGAAATTTTCTAGTGGGCAGCGAGGGTGGTGCGGGCATTTGCGGTGTGGACAACTGGACATTTCAGCTCGATAACGATTTATTCGCCGATTCCGATCGGGACTATACCAGCGGGGTGAGGATTGCTGTCGGCGGAAAGCTAAACCGGGGAGAAGGGAACGGGTTTCTCAGGGATCAGCTGCTCAAGTTTTCAGGAGACCCAAACAGCAAGGGCTACAAATTTTTCGAGCGCCTGTCATCTTTCGAAGGTGAGCTGGAGTATGGGTGGGGTGCTTCGCTGACGCAGTTTCTTTACACCCCGGAAGATTCCTTGCAGAGACTGGCACCTGCCGGGCAGCGACCCTATGCCGCGTGGCTGGGGACTGAGTTTTCCATCAATGTCCGGGACGAGAATTCGCTTTCCACCGTGTCCTTCAGCATAGGTGTGACCGGGGAGTGGGCTTTGGGTGAGGAGACACAGGATTTCGTCCACGATAACATTTCCGGAAGTCCTTTTTTCAATGGATGGGATAGCCAGCTCCAGGAGGAAGTGACGGCAAACCTGATTCTGAACCACAAGAGAAGACTGCGCTTTCTCGATGGCTGGGAGGCTGGAAACTTCAGCTTGGACGGGTATTATGAATTCGGTGGTGCCGTGGGAACATTCCGGACAGCCGCTCATGTGGGCGGGCTTGTCCGCGCGGGATGGAATCTGACAAATGATTACTCGATCCCCAGGTTGCAACTCGGGGCTTACTCGAACCAGTTTTTCAAAGGGAGCAAGGGCAACAAGGATCTGTGGTCGGTCTATGTTTTCACAGGGGTCAGGGGATCGGCCGTGGTTCACGACATCACGCTGGACGGCTCGCTGTTTCAGAACTGGAGTTCCTCTGTGAGTTCAGAGCCGTTTGTCGGGGAAGTGGTCGTTGGAGCGGGGCTGGGCATACACAATTTTGAAATCGTCTATTCAAAGACCATCAGGACGAATGAATTCGAGGAGCAAAGTGACAATCAGGAATTTGGTTCCATCCAGCTCGGCTGGAGGCGGAGGTTCTGAGTCCGTTTGTCTGAAAAGCGAGGCTGATAGATCATTCTGTGATCACCTTTTTCGGAATGAGGCGATCTGGGCGAGTGTTTGCGGTTTCCGGGTCATCCGGTGCGGTTTTGAAACGCTATGGCTTTTTAATAATGGGGATTCGTAAATTTCCGGAAAGAGACGCCGCAACTTTTTATAAAAAGTCCATTTTCGGATTGCCACACCGGGAAACGGCGCATAGCTTCCGCGCCCCAACCGTCTTACCACGCTTTCAGATGTCCAAGCACAACTCACTCAAATCCTCAGCCACCGTCGGCGGCAAACGCTCCGTCCTTAAACGCTTCGAGCGCGTCAAACTCCTCAAGGAGCGCGGCGAATGGAAGAAGGGCGCGTCCCCTGTGGGTCTCCCGAAAACCAAGCACGAGGGCTGATTTCCGCCGGATTTTCTTCCGGTAGATTCTCCCAACACCCGAGCCTTAGGGTTCGGTATCTTTATTTATTTATGTCAGAGGGAGTCCGTCTCAACAAATACTTGGCGTCATGCGGCATCGGTTCACGCCGTGGCTGCGAAGAGCTGATCGAGACAGGCCGTGTGGAAGTGAATGGTGCGCCATGCATCAAGCTCGCTACGAGGGTAACTCCATCCGATCATGTCCGATTGGATGGAAAGCGGGTGATCCCGAAAGAAGAGATCGCCATTATTTTTCACAAGCCACGCGGCTACGTCTGTACACGCAGCGATGAACTGGGTCGTGAAACGATTTATGATCTACTGCCACACGCCCTGCATGTTCTGCACCACGTAGGCAGGCTGGATACGGATTCCGAAGGTCTGCTAATCATGACGAACGATGGCGACCTTTCCCAGCAGCTAATGCACCCATCGAAATCGGTGGAAAAGGAATACCTCGTCACATCGAACCAAGCATTTGAGAACCACCACCTTGACCAGTTTCTCAACGGGATTTTCACCGAAGAGGGCAGGCTGAAGGCGAAGGAAATCGAGCGCATTTCATCCCGCCGCATCAAGATCGTCCTTGAGCAGGGGGCAAAGCGTCAGATCCGCGTCATGCTCGAAGCTCTCGGCTACAAGGTGACAAAACTGCTCCGCGTCCGCATCGGAAATCTCTGGCTCGGTGATCTTGAGCCGAGCTGTTATGCGGTATTGAACAAAAAGGAAATCGCCAAACTTCTCGGCGAGTAGCAAACAGGGGATGTAATGCCTCACGTTCTAGATATCGTTCTGCCTTTGGAAATTTCCGAAGAGGATGGAGCCAGGCGCAAAGCGGTGGCAAAAATGCTCGATGTGGAGCCATCCCGGATCAAGGGGATGAAACTGCGCAAGCACTCCATCGATGCCCGCCAGCGCCAGGTGAAAGTCCAGTTGCGGCTGGAAGTCTCCATCGATGAGCCACTGCCGGACGAGCCTGCACCAGTCTGGAATTGCCCGCAGCTCCCAATGGATGCTAAGAGCGTCCTGATTATTGGAGCCGGGCCTGCCGGTCTCTTCGCCGCATTGCGTTGTCTGGAAAATGGCCGGAAACCCATCGTCCTTGAACGAGGGAAAGACGCCTCCGCACGCCGTTTCGATCTCGCGCCCATCCTCCGCGAAGGCCGCGTCATCGAGGACTCGAACTACTGCTTCGGCGAGGGTGGGGCGGGGACATTTTCGGATGGCAAGCTCTACACTCGCGCCACGAAACGGGGGCCGGTGGCGGAAATCTACCGCATCCTTGTCGCCCACGGTGCGCCCGAGAGAATACTCACGGACGCCCATCCGCACATCGGCTCGAACCTTTTGCCAAACGTTGTCAAAGCTCTTCGCCAGAGCATCCTCGATCACGGTGGCGAGGTTCATTTCGGAGCGAAAGTTACCGACTTCCTCTTCTCCTCCGGGAAAACAAACGGAGTGGTCACAGCGGATGGCAGGGAGTTTCTGGCGGATGCGACCATCCTCGCCACCGGGCACTCCGCCCGTGATATCTACCAGCTCCTTGCCCGGAAGAGCATCCTCATGGAGCACAAGCCCTTCGCCATCGGCTTCCGCATAGAGCACACCCAGCCTTTCATCGACAGGCAGCAATACAACATCCCCGAGGGCAAGCCTCGTCACGATCTTCTCCCCGCCGCCCGCTACCGTCTTGCCACGAAGATTGATGACCGTGGCGTGCATTCCTTCTGCATGTGCCCCGGCGGTTGGGTCGTTCCTGCCTCCACGTCCGATGACCAGGTCGTGGTCAATGGAATGTCGCTCTCCCGCCGCGATTCCCCGTTCGCAAACTCCGGACTCGTCACCACCATCGAGCCGGAAGACATCGCCAGTCTGATCCCGAAGCACGGCATCCTCGCCGGGCTGGAGTTTCAGGAAAACATCGAAAGAACCGCGAAAACCGCTGGCGGAAACGAAACGCTCGGACAAGTCGCCCCCGCACAGCGTGTCGCCGATTACGTTTCAGGAAAAATCTCCTCTGACCTACCAGAAACATCGTACTTCCCCGGCCTCAACAGCGCACCGCTCCACGAGCTCTTGCCCAAAAGCATTACCGGTCGTTTCCGCCAAGGGCTGAATCTCTTCAACCGCCAGATCCGCGGATACGCATCCAGCGAGGCTCTGCTCCTCGGCTTCGAGACCCGCACCTCCTCGCCTCTACGCATCCCACGTGATCCCACTACCCTTCAGCACCCGGAAATCGAAGGCTTTTTCCCCTGCGGCGAGGGAGCCGGCTACGCCGGAGGCATCGTCTCCGCCGCGCTGGATGGATTGAAATGCGCGGATGCTGCCTCTTGATCT
>JBPOGC010000004.1:0-44874 GCA_051251795.1 Luteolibacter sp.
TGGGACGATGTCGGCTCGTGGATCTCAATCGCGAAATACCTGACTGACTGCGGCGAGAACAATCGCACCAACCACGCCGTCACCAAACTTGATTCGGAGAACAACATCGTTTTCAACGACACACCTGCCAAACACATCGCACTTCTCGGAGTCGATGACCTTATAGTCGTGCAGACCAAGGACTCCATACTCATCGCAAACCGGCATCAGGCCGACGCGATCAAAAAGCTAGTGAAAATCCTTCCGGAAAACCTTCTTTGACACGCACCCGCGATCAAGGAGTTGCGCCAGTTACCATATACGTCCAGAATCTCCGTATGCGCTGGTCTCTGCTTTCGTTTCTTCTTTTCCTACCGCTTTCCGGTCTGCTCGCCGAGGAAACGCCTCCGAAAACCACCCCCGAAGCGATTTCCGAAGAGGAAAAACTGGCCACCCTTCGCGTCATTGCAAAGCCCCTCACCGACGCACTGGCTGACCTGATTGTTCTCCAGCGGGAACGCGATAGCGCACCCTCGGAAGATACCAGGGAACAGATCATCAAACGCATTGATGACCAGAAACTCCGGATCGAGCAGTTGAGGGAAAATTTCCGCAACGTTGTGGGTGGTGCGGAAGCAGCCGAATACGACGACATTATAACAGAAAACAAAAGCTTTCAGGAACAGATCACCGAGCTTCTTCAGCCCGTCCTCTCAGGCTGGCGGGAAGCAACGGCGGAGCCACGCCAACTCGAAAGCCTCCGCAACTCCCTCGCCCTCTGGCAAAAACGCGAACGGAACTCCCAAAAAGTCCTCAAGAGCATTGATGACCTCATCAATACCACCGAAAATCCCGTAATTGAAGAGGAGTTGAACTCGACTCGCCGCATCTGGGAAGGTCGCCAGTCCGAGGCCACCAGCAAAATCGCCGTCACCAATATCAAGATAGCCGAGCACACAAAAGACAAGCGCCCGATATGGGAAAAGATGTCCGACGGGTTCAGTGCTTTCTTCAAAAGTCGCGGAATGAATCTCCTGTACGCAATTCTGGCTGCGGCGACCGGCTTTTTTGCCACCAGGAAAATCTATGCCCTGATCCGCCGCATCAGCCCCGCGCACAAAAAAAGCACCAAAAACTTCACCAGCCGCATCTCGGATCTCATCGCGCTCTTCCTCTCCATCCTAGTTGCGCTGCTGGGTATCATTCTCGTTTTCTATCTTCGCGGCGACTGGCTTCTGCTTACACTCGTCATCATTTTCCTCATCGGTGTGGCGTGGGCGGGTAAAACAGCCATCCCCCCCTACCTCGAACAGATTCGTATGATCCTGAACCTGGGCTCAGTCCGCGAGGACGAGCGCGTCATCTATGAAGGCCTTCCTTGGAAAGTCTCCCGTCTCGGATTCAACACCACCTTCACCAATCCCAACCTCCAGGGAGGACTCCTACGCATACCCATCCGCAATGTCATGGACATGATCTCCCGTCCTCTTGCAAAAAAGGAAAATTGGTTTCCCACTGAAGTGGATGACTGGATGGTTCTCTCCGATGACACCTTCGGGAAAACCATAATCCAGACACCTGACCAAGTCGTCGTCCTGGAGCTGGGAGGCAGCCTGAAAACATACCCCACGGCGGATTTCCTTGCCCTCGCACCACGCAATCTTTCCCATGGCTTCCGCGTCGCTGTGACATTCGGTATCGATTACAAGCACCAGGTGGACTGCACCACCACCATCCCGGAAATATTTAAAAACGCCCTCACCTCTTCACTGATTTCAACCTACGGCCGCGATGCCGTCCGCTCCATCCAGGTCGAGTTCCAGTCCGCCGCAGCATCGTCTCTGGACTACGTCGTCCTTGCAGACTTTGCCGGCTCCACCGCACAGAGGTTCAACCCTATCAAACGAAACATCCAGAAAGTCTGCGTTGATGTCTGCAACGAGCATGGCTGGATCATTCCCTTCACACAGATCACCGTCCATCGCGCCGAGCTCGAAGAAACCGCAGCCGTATCCATCCCCGCCGAATGAACACCCCATCCACCACCCTGAAAAACGGCGACCAGATCCCCGCCCTAGGCCTCGGAACCTGGAAAGCAGAACCCGGCGAAGTCCGGGAAGCCGTACTCAGCGCCATCAATGCCGGTTACCGCCACTTCGACTGCGCAGCCATCTACGGCAATGAAAAGGAAATCGGCCAGGCCTTCACCGAAGCCTTTTCCTCCGGAAAAATCTCACGTCAGGACATCTGGGTCACCTCGAAGCTCTGGAACGACAGCCACAAACCACACGAAATCCTCCCGGCCATCACCAAAACACTTTCCGACCTTTGTCTAGACTACCTGGATCTCTACCTCATCCACTGGCCCGTAGCTCTCAGAAATGGCACCGAGTTCCCCGAAAGTGACAACGACTTCCTTCCGCTCGAAGAAATCCCCCTCGCCAAGACCTGGAAAGGAATGGAAGAGCTCCTGGAAAAAAATCTCACACGCCACATCGGAGTCTCCAATTACAACGCCGCTCGTATCGAGCAGCTAATGACAACCGCCAATCATCCCCCGGAATTCAACCAGATCGAAGCCCATCCCTTCCTCACCCAAAAGTCGCTCATTGAAGCCTGCCAAAAGCACGGCATCATCGTCACCGCTTACGCCCCTCTCGGTTCCGGAAAAGAAAAATCCACAGACACCCCGGACATTTTCACCACCGAAGTTCTCAAAGAAATCGCCGTGACCCACAGCACAACTCCCGCGGCCATCTCACTCGCCTGGGCGGTTAACCGAGGCACCGTCCCCATTCCAAAATCAATCAACACCGCTCGCCAGAAAGAAAATCTCCAGGCGGCTTCCATCCAGCTTACCGAATCCGAAATCAAGCAAATCGATACCCTGAATCTGGACCACCGCTTCTACACAGGAGCCGTCTGGATCACCCCCGGTTCTCCCTACACCTACGACTCCATCTGGAACAACCCCTGCCCTTAACCAAAATGGGACTGACAGCCATGCTTTTGTTTACCTCCCTCTTCGGAGTCGGGCTGACTGGGATCGGCATATTCATACTCACTGTAGTCTTGCCGCTCTGCGTAGGGGTCGGAATCACGGCTCTTGGCTGGACCACTTACACTCACAACATCGATCTCCAGAAAGAAAACGCACCACAAATCCAACAATGATGCAAAAAATCCTACCTATCCTACTTTCTGGATTCCTACCTCTTACAGTGTCCGGAGCCTCAATCTTCAATATCAGGGACTATGGCGCGGTCGGCAACGGAGAGGTCATTGAAACCGAAGCACTTCAAAAAACAATCGATGCCTGCCACACAGCGGGTGGAGGCACGGTGAGAGTGCCAAGCGGAGATTTTGTGATTGGAACAATCACCCTGAAAAGCCATGTGACTCTTTCTCTCGATCATGGAGCGCAACTGCTGGGTAGCACTGACATCAAAGACTACCCTACCGAAGATCTGGACCATCCCCGGGAAGGCAGCGCCCATTGCCTGATCTACGCAAAAGATTCCTCAGACATCACCATCGAGGGACTGGGTGCAATCGATGGACGGGGAAGTTTCATCAATTTCCCCCGCAAACGAATCAAGGGCAAGAACAACGGCATCCGTCCCCGCCTGCTGCGCATGGACAATTGTCAAAACCTGACCTTCTCCGGAGTCACCTACAAACGCCCGGCATTTTGGGGCATTCACCTGATCGATTGCAAAGACATCCACTTTACCGGCGTCACCATCCGGATGCGGAACAACAACTACAACAATGACGGAATCGATCTGGATGGCTGTGAAAACGTATTGATCGAAAACAGCGATATTGATTCAGGTGATGATGCCATTTGTCTGAAGAGTTCAAGAAATCCTTGCCGGAACATCGTTGTTAGAAATTGCCGTGTGGCGAGCAGCACCGCCGCCCTCAAGTTCGGCTCTTCATCCCGTGGTGGCTTCATCGATGTGAAGGTAACGAACTGCTATTTCTACGACAGCCCAATGGGGGCAATCAAACTACAAGTGGTGGATGGAGGGATTCTCGAAAACATCGAAATTTCCCGAATCGTTATGAAAAACGTAGGCAGCCCGATCTTCATCCGTCTGGGCAACCGGGCGCATGACTTCGAGCGCCGTGCCGGTGATGACTCCTCAACCAAGGAAATTCCCGTCGGTAAGATCAGAAACATCCGCATCAGTGATTTGGTAGCTGAGGTGACCATCGAAGATAGGGAAAGCGCCGTCAAAGCGGAGTATAAAAGCCGCAAACCCGATCAAAGCGCGGGTGTGACCGATGATGAAAAGTCACGTGCCGGCCCGATCATGATATCAGGCATTCCAGGGCACTACGTCGAAAACATCACCCTAGAGAATATAAAGATTTCCTACCCCGGCCATGGAACCGCCGAGGATACGAAAAGAGTGGTTCCCGAAATTATCGAAAGCTATCCCGAGCAATATTTCTTCGGCGTCCTCCCTGCCTGGGGTGCTTACATCCGCCACGCGAAAGACATTCGGTTCAAAAACGTGGAGCTGACTCTACGAGGAGCTGAAGAACGGGAGCGAATCGTCTTGGATGGCGTGGAAGGCTTTGCTGATTCCGATTGAACTGAATCGATCAAGATTCAGACTTTAGAAACCCCTTCACAGCCTCCCTCTTGAGCCTCAGCTCGCGCCATTCGTTCACCAGCCTGCCAGCCTCAATCACACCGCAACCTGCGGGGAGAAAAACCCTGTTCCCTTGCCACCAGATCCCGCGTATTGCGACAACGGCCTCGAAGTTGCCCTCGTCCCATACCCCGAATGGCGCGCCGAATTCAGCAGGACACCCGAGCCTCTCCCGCCACTCGGAAAGCATCGCCATCGTCTGATCCGTGCGCGGCAATGGACCCAGCGCAGGAGTGGGATGCAACCTCCGCAAAAGCCTCCTTGGCTCCAACTCATTCTCCAAGTCCACCGAAATACCCGTCAGGAAATGAACGATGGAACCGAGTTTCAAAATTTCGCGTTCACGCCGTTTCAGACTCCCCAGATCCAGCAACTTCGCCACCAGGGTCTGTGCCACGTACTCATGCTCACGGATCTCCTTTTCATCCACTCCGAAGACCTCCTCGTCGTCCTGCTTCGCCGTCCCGGCCAATGCCATCGTCTCCAGACGATGCCCACTGAGTGAAAACAAAAGCTCCGGAGTAGCCCCGGCGAACCCGTGATCACCGGAGACCCAACCATATGAATGCAATGGAGCGCTCCGCCTCGCCATCGCCCCCACGATCCCACTCATTCCGACACCATCAAAGTGCCCTTTCTCCGTAACCACAGGAACCGTCTTCTCAATCATCCCCTGCCGTATACGGTCTGTCACCTCTTGGAAAACTATGGAAAACGGCATCGCATCCGGCATTTCCCAGTGGATCTTCGGCGAAGCTTCCCCCGCATACCGGGCTTGAAATTCTTTGATCGGCAGCCTCTCAAACCTCGAAGGCACCTGCCACCACCCACCGTCCACGGAAGCAAAGTCACGTTTGTAAAACGCAACACCATCCTCCGGCATCACATCGGAGGAGACGAAAGGCCCGTGTCCCACCACGACAGTGCCATCACGCCTCGCCAGCCACGCCATACCGGCGTTTCCAATAAGCTCAGGCGCTGCTGCCATCGGCTTCGGATTTCTTCAGTTTGGGTGCTTCCGGCTTTTCTTTTGGGATCACCATTTCTACCGAACCCTCAGGAACCCAGCCGCGGGTCTTGCTTGCAAATCCGAGATAGATCCATTTCCCGGATCTTTTCAAAACCTCCCCCAGCGAGCCGGGCGGCGCGTCGATCACTTCCGCGGAAGTCCGCGCCGCATCCGTATGCAGCACCACCTTGTCACCGACGATTACCGCCTGCTTCTCAACAGCTGCGAATGCCGCGTCACTCGGAAAATATCTCCACCCCAGCGCCCCGACGGAGATCATGAGCGGAGCCAGCACGAATGCGGAAACGCCAGCCACCCTCCACTTGGAGCCCGGCCTTGTAGCGGGAAAAACCAGCAGCCCTATCACCAGCAACCACGCTCCCGCATAGAATCCGTTCTTCCAGAGACCCAACGGAACCTTCCCGATCGCATACTGGTAAGCCGGTCTCTCCACTGTGATCGATCCATACTTCCTCTCTATGAAACGAAGGTTCTGCCGCGCCTCCTCATGATTGGAATCCCGCACCAGGGCTCTCCGGAAATACAATGCCGCCTGTCCCGGAGCACCCATCCTGTAGCATGAGTTTCCGATGTTGTAGAGGGTGTCTGCCGAGAGTTCTTCATACGGCCCGGCATCCAGCCAGACCTTTGCCGCCTCCTCATACCTGGCGGAATCATACGCCTCTTCCGCAAGGGTCTGCACCTCGTTGGCCTCCGCCGGAGTGATCGCCAGGAAGGACAGGAAAACAATTACCAGACCGGCCGAAGCCTTACGAAGACTCTTCAGAATCTGATCACGTCTGCTCCTCGGAAGCGGCTCAGAGCCTTTGTCCGCACGAAAGCAGATCCGGTCACGCTCCTCCATGATTTCCTGCAATTCCTCTCCCTGTTTTGTAGGGAACCATTTTTCGATAAAGGCACCCGCCGCTCTCAGAAAACGTGTCGCGTCTTCAGCAGGAGTGTTCGCCAGTTCCGCAATATCCTTTTTCAGAGCCATCTTCTTCGGATTTTTCTCAAGCAAATGTCCATAACGTATCCAAGCGATCCGACCCAGCAGAAACAATACAATCCCGCCTGCTAAAACATGCACCAGCCATCCGGGAATCTTGGAGCTTCTCGATTGAAGCAGATTGCCATTGTCCATCAGGGCGAGTATATCCGACATCCGCTCAACCGGCAGACCCGCCGCCTGTGGTGGCCCCGAAAGCATCACCCCTCCACCCAAGGCAGGCTTCATAGCCAGTGGGATCGATTCCGTCGTCACAGTTTCATAGGCAGCCTTGTCCGGATCGAAAAACACCAGCTTGAAGGATGGAATCTGAGTCTTCATCTCCAGCGGCCTGATGAACTGACTGAAGACAACCGTTCCGTTCAGCTCGCGCCTTTCCTCACCCCGCTGGTTCGGCGAGGCGTCATATACTTTCCAACCGCTTTCGTCCGTCATCCTTGGCGAGCGCAGATTGTCCAGATTCCCTTTTCCTGAGACCACGATATCCATTGCGATAGGCTCACCTTCGGTCACATCCGTTTCCTTGATCGCAGTTCCGAGCGTGAAATTCCCCACCGCGTTGTCAAAACCCGCAGGCGCCCCCCCGGGCAGTTCCTTTGCCTCGAAGGAGAGCTTCGGCACATCCAGAGTCGTCTGCACGTTGACACGGTCATTGAATCCACGGAACACCCGCTTTCCATAAATGATCCTCACCGTAGCCGGCCCGATCTCCACCGGCCCGCTCCGGATCGCAGTCATCGTCGTAGGATAGGATCGCGACATGAAATCCCCGCCCAGAAGACTCGCGAAACCACGGGTCTTCCCTGGTTCGAAGCGCCACACGGCCAGCCCGTCCCGTTCAAATTCCGGCACACCCCAGTCCACCACTTGCCGTCCAATGCCATCAGGGATGTATACCTTGATTTCCCCCGGAAAAGACTGGTTCTGATACAGATCCTTGTCCGGAACCTTCAGAATGCACGCATAGCGGAAGCCATCGAAACCTTTGGCCGGATCGCCCTTCGCCTCCTGCCATTTCAGTTCGTTTGGGTCAAACACCTCAAAATCCACCGCATCCGTCATTATCCTTACACCACCCACCGATACCACTATCGGAGGAATCGTGTGCCTACCCACCTGGTAGCTGGAAAGAATATACTGGTAGCGGTATTCGAGCCGTCGTCCGGCAAGCAGACGTGGCTGCGCCATCTCGAAAAAATCCACAGAAACCCCCTCGATAACAGGCGCCGCAGGAATCGCATCCGCCCGCTTGTCCGCTACGAGGACTTCCAGGAAAACCTGTTCCCCGCGCGCAAGGAACCGGGAACCAAGCTCCGTCCTGACAGAGGCGTTGGCCAGCCCGCCAAAACAAAGGACGAAGGCGAAAAATTTTATTATTAAGGGCTTCATATCTTACCAGTCTTTGTCGGGTCTGCGAAATTCTCTGCGGCCGGGATTCAGTGAACCTTTTTCCACATCGGCGTTCTCCGAAAGAATGCGCCGGGCTTTCTCCTCTGGAGTTTCATTGGGATTGTCACCTTCATCGGCATCTTTGTCATCGGGTTTTTCATCTTCATCCTCTTTGTCGTTGCCACTGTTTCCATCTTCGTCCTTCTCCTCACCGTCACCACCTTCGCCGTTTTCATCACTGTCACCACCACTGCCTTCGGACTGTTCGTCCCCTTCACCCTCCTGCCCTTCGCCATCGCCTGGTTGCGGCTTGCCCTCCATCTGCTGCATCATTTGCTCCTGGTTTTGCTGCTCCTCATCGAGGATTTCCTCGAGCTTTTTCAGATATTTCATCGTCAGGGCACCATTTCTTTTAGCGAGACCGCTGTCGCTCTGCCTGGAAATGGCGGACTTGTAGTGAAAAATTGCATCAGCCCAGTTCACGATGATCGCCTCCAGGCGAATGTAACCGTTCGTTTCACCACTCTCCGGCGTTTCCTCCTCACCCATCCGCTTCAGCTGATCTTGCACCAACTTCTCGAATTCCTCCAGGTCAGGAGTATTCTCACCCGTGCCATACTCACTGCCGGAAAGCCCCATCCATCCCAATTGGAAAAGCGTGTTCCCCATTCCTTCATGAGCCTTACCTGAGACTTCCCCGTCCTCGGAAAGCAGCGCTTCGCTGTAAGCGGATCTCGCTCCGCGAAAATCGGAGCCCTCATATGCGGCCAGCCCTTCCCCGAGCCGGAATTTGAAAGCGCTTTCGCTATCCTCCCCCTCATCCGCCAGCTCACGAAACCCGTCCCGTGCCTCGTCAAAGCGCCCATCCGCAAATGCCTCCCGCGCATCACCTGCCTGATCCCCCAATCCGTTCTGCGCGAAGATCAGAAAACCAACCGCCACCCCAGCCCGCCCGATCCCACGCCACCGGGTGCCACTCAAAATTGACGCCATCAGAAAGAAAATCGCCGGGAGCAACACCCATTGAAAAAACTCGATCACGATCCTTGTCTTCCCACCCTCCATTTCAAAAGACTCCATCCCTGCCGTAGCCGCCGCGATCATCGTGGGAATGTCTCCGCTTCCAGTCGCCATCACATATTTCCCGCCGGTTTCATTCGCCAGCTTCCTCATCACATCTGGTTTCAACCGGCTGAGAATCTTGTTTCCCGCCCGGTCCACCAGTTCACCATTCGGAAAATCCTCGTGAGGCACGAATCCCCCATCCTCACTCCCCACCCCTATCGCGAAAATCGTCACCCCGGATCTCTCCGCGTCCGCGATGATCGTATCCAGATCCCCCTCATGATCTTCCCCGTCACTGATCACGATCAGTAGATTGTTCTTCTGTCCGGTCTCCTTCAGCGTGTCAGTCGCCAGCTTCACAGCCAGGGAAATGTCAGAGCCGCCCATGGACACCCATTCCTCGTCAATCTGTTCCACCGTCTCCTTCAGAGCAGCGTGATCGATCGTCAGCGGCGCGCTCAGAAATGCCGTACCTGCAAATCCTATCAGCCCAATCCGATCCCCCTGCAGTTTCTCCAGAAGCTCATAGATCACGATTTTTCCCTGAGCCAACCGATCCGGTGCCACATCCTTCACCCTCATGCTTCGTGAGAGATCCAGTGCTATCATCACATTGCGCCCGGAGATTTTCTCAGTTTTATACCCCGCATCCCCCTGGGGTCTGGCCATCGTGAAAGCCAATGCACAGATCGCCGCCAACGCAAAGCCGAACGCCAGCCAGCCCGGCAGCGGATGCGCGCGACGCACCAGTTTTCCTCTCAGCCGCTCCGCGGAAAACTGCTCCCACGGACGTTTCCCGAACCGCACTGCAAGCACGGCAGCCAATGCGAGTATCGGTAGAGTGATACACGCCAAAAGCCAGTATGGGGATTGGAAATTCATAGTCAGTTGTCCGCACGGTTCACACACATATATATCGCATAACCCATCGCCGCCAGCAGTGAAAGCCCGACAAACCAGCCAAAAAGCTCCCTGTCATCTGTTACCGTGATACTCCGCGATTCCGTTTTCTCTAGATTGTCGATCGTCTGGAAATTGTCCTCCAAAGCCTCAAGGCTCTGCGCCCAGAAATGCTCCCCACCCGTCTCGCTGGCGATCTTGCTCAACGTAGGCAGATCGAATTCCTGACGCGGGTAGATCTGAATCCTGCCCGAGACACGCCCCTCTTTCGTCCCGATCGCCACCGTGTAGACCTTGATACCCAGCGTCTTGATATGCTTCGCTGCATCCAGCGGAGAGATCTTCCCGGAGTTGCTCGCACCATCCGTGATCAGCACGATGATCTTGCTCTTCGCATCCCGGTTGTCGAGCCGGGTGCCCGCCGTTGCCAATGCGGAGCCGATCGCAGTTCCCTGCTCCTCCACTGTTCCCTCGTTGTTTCGGAAAAGCTTCAAACCATCCAGCCCCTGCCTCAGCCAATCGTGGTCCAGAGTGATCGGACTGACGGAAACAGGCCTCCCTGCAAAAGCCACCAGACCGATCCTGTCATCAGTCCGTTTCTCGATAAACGAATCAACCACCAGCTTCGCCGCGTCGATCCTTCGCATCGGTCTCCCGTCTTTGCGGAAATCATTGATGTCCATGGAAAGCGACACATCGAAGGCCATCACAATATCGATACCACTCGCCACCCGGCTCTGGTACTCATTCCTCCAGACAGGCCGCGCCATACCCAGTATCGCAAAAAACAGGGAAACAAAAAGCAGAGGCACACCCACATTCCACGCCAACCTGTTCACCCTGCTACCAAGGCTCAGCAAGACACCCAGGTTCGGAAATACTACAGCTCCCGTAGCACCGCGACCGCGCCGCAAAAGAATCAGCAAGGACACAGGCACCAGCAACAACAGCCAACCCGGCTGTGCAAAACGGAAGTGCTCTATGAAATCTTCTATCACGCCTTGTGAATCCTTTCCAAAAGTCCAAGCCCCTGTTCCCTAGGCATCATTCCTTCTACCACAGCCTCCTCCGGAGCATATTTCCAAGCAGCCAGTTGTGAAAAAAAAGAACCGACATCAGACCTCAGTACCACTGGCAGTCCCTTCAGCCCATCGTGCCTGCCCACAAATTCCTCATGAGTCTCATACAGCGCCGGCTCTCCCATGGAATCCGCCAAGTACCTCCTCAAAATCATCGAAACCGACACAGCCTCTTCCCGGACACTCCCTTGCGGCACTTCCTGAAATCCTGCTCTCGCATTCCGGTAAGCCTCGTCTTTTAAATGCGGGGAACCATCCACCAAAACCTTTTTCCGCAGTATCATAACCAACCCGAAAATCACCAGTAGCGCCCCTGCCGCCACAACGAACCACCAGACCTCCACCTGCCACGTAGGTACGGAATCCAGCGCATCCTGCGACTCCACAAGCTCGAATACATTCTCCTTTCCCTCCATATCACTCATTTCCTGCGCTTGCCCCGCTTCTTCAACAGCTTGTGAAGCTCGGGCAGCGAATCCCTGTCCGTAAACAGCGTTGCCGAGTCGATACCATGTTTCTTGAAAATCGCCGCCGCGCCCTCTGCCTGCCGCCTCATCAGCTTCCTGTATCCCATCCGCAAATTGCTGTTATTCGTGTTCACCAGCGTTTCAAAACCCGTCTCCGGATCCACCATCACAACGCGTCCGGCCTTCGGAAGATTCTCCTCCAGCGGATCATTCACTCGCAGCGCGACCACCTCGTGCTTCCGCGCCAACTTGCCCAGAGGCTTGTCCATGTTGTCCGCATGGAAATCGGAAATCATGAAAACAATCGCCTTCCTCTTCAGCGACTTCACCAGCGAATCACAAGCCGCCGCTACAGATGTCCCTGGCTTGTCCGGCCTCGCCATCAGTATTTCCCGAATCATGCGCAGCAGATGCCTTGTCCCCTTCTCCGGGGGAATGAACATCAGAGGCTCCTCCGCAAACACCAGCAGCCCCACCTTGTCCCCGTTCTGCAACGCGCTGAACCCAAGGATCGCCGCCACCTCAGCGGAAAGCTCGCGCTTACTCAGGTGACTGCTCCCGAAATCCGCTGATCCGGAAACATCCACAGCCACGATCACCGACATCTCCCGCTCCTCGCGGAACTTCCGAACAAAAGGCTCGTTCATCCGGGCCGTCACATTCCAATCGATAAAACGCACTTCGTCCCCGTGCTGATACTCTCGAAAATCATCAAAATCCAGACCCTGTCCCCGAAACGAAGAAAGATACTCACCCGAAAACGATTCGCGCACCAGCCGCCGAGCTTTAAGCTCGAGCTTCCGGATCCGCGCCATCATTTCCTCGATTTGCTGCTCTTCGGTCATCTGAAAAAAGTTTTACAACAAAGATTTTACGGCACGACCACTTTGGAAAGAATCCGCGCGATGATCGTATCCGTCGTAATCCCCTCCGCTTCCGCTTCATAGGTCAGCAGGATCCTGTGGCGCAGAACATCCGGAGCCATGTCCTTCACATCCTGCGGAGTCACAAACGCGCGACCCGCCATGAACGCCCGCGCCCTCGCGGCCAGCGCCAGATTGATCGTCCCCCGCGGTGATGCCCCGGATCTCACCCAGTTTTTCAGAGGAGCGTCCACCTTCACCGGGAAACGCGTGCAATAAATCAGCTCCACAATGTATTTCCGTATCGCTTCGTCAATGTAGACCTCATTGACCAGATCGCGGGAAGCGCTCACTTCCTCGGGAGTGGCCACATTCTTCGTCTCATACAACGGAGCCGAGGTAGCCATCCTGTTCAGAATCTCCAGCTCATCATCCTTCCCGGGGTAGCCCACACTCACTTTAAGCAAAAACCTGTCCAGCTGCGCTTCGGGGAGCTGGTAAGTCCCCTCCTGGTCGATCGGGTTCTGCGTAGCCAACACAAGAAACGGTTTCGGCAACGGGTAGGATGTATCGCCCAATGTCACCTGCTTCTCTTGCATCGCCTCCAGCAGCGCGGACTGCACCTTAGCCGGAGCCCGGTTGATTTCATCCGCCAGAATCAGATTGTTGAAAATCGGCCCCAGCTTCGGCTCGAACCTCGCATCCTGCGGGTGATAGATCATCGTCCCCACCAGATCCGCAGGCAAAAGGTCCGGCGTGAACTGGAACCTCGCAAACGACGCTGAAAGCGAGCCCGAAAGCGCCTTAACCGCCAGCGTCTTCGCCAGACCAGGCACACCTTCCAATAGAATGTGACCATTGCACAGCAGCCCGACCAGCAGCCTGTCCACCAGCTCCTCCTGCCCGACAAGCACCTTCGCCATTTCAGATTTCACCTCGCCAATCCATGCCGAGCTCTCCGCGATCTTTTCCTGTAGTTCTTCCGTAGTCATCATTCGCTTTAGGCTCATAGCTTGCCATCCCACACGCCTTGTGCAACTGACAATGCCAGCAGCCCCGTATTATATAAATTACAATCTCGGGAAACGACATCAATGATGCCTCTTCCGAACCTGCATCGCAGTAGGCTCACCACAGTAAGGGCAGCGGAAACTGTCTCGAAAAATGATCGAGTGCGCCACTTTCAGACGATAGCTCCCTAACATTTTCACCGCATTCCTATGCCTTGAGCAGCTCTTGTTCAACAGCGGGGGCACCATGCACAGCGGACATTTCAAACGGCTGCTAATTACAAAATTCACTATAGTGAGAAGAATCCAACCCGCTACCACAGCTGCCGCATAAACCATCCATTCATGCTTATTCGATAAAACCCCATAAACCAGAAACCCTAGCGCAACTGGTGGAAGTAAAATCGTGATAAGAACCAGAAATGATGAAACGCGGAATTTTCTCAGAATAGCGGCAGAAGAAAGACGATGCATCGAGTAGTGAATAATATAGAGAAAATGATGTCGAAATCGCCATTGGGGTCAGACTTCTTCTTAAGAAAAGAGGCTTAGTTAAAGAACCTTGGAATTCAACGAAAAACACCAGAAATTCATTTCTTCCTGATCTTTAGCCCGCGGCAAAGTGTTAACAACACGAATCAACCTTATCCAAAAAGCTCGGATTGCTCCTCATTGCTCAATTGCGGAGCTGCCGGATGCGACAGAATGGAATCGATTCTCGTAACCAGATCGAAGCCCGGTTCCTCGGAGCCATCCAGAATCCGCTGCAGCTTCCCCCTCCACACTGCCTGTCCAAGACCATCCTCACTGGAAAGAATCATCGCCAGTTCTGATAGCGTCCCGCTACGGGCCAACTGTCTTCTGGTTCGCCCTAGCCAGCTTTCCAAAAAAGGCTTGGAATCATTTTTTGCGGCCATTGCAAAAATCCTAAACCAGCCACACTCACGGTCAATTCGTATTGCTCGGAAGCCACTCATTTTCCCTTGCAGCCGAGACACTTACCGCTAACCTCGCCCCGACGCGGGGGGTTCAACACCCCCCGTAACAACAACCATTACAACATACTAAACAACTATGAACCTTATCAAACTTACTATCGTTGCTACTGTTGCCGCTCTTTTCGCTGCTTCATGCTGCCCAAGCGCGCCAATAACATCCACCCCAGCACCTGCTTACCAAGCTCCTGCCAAGTAAGGCATTTCAATTCCTTACCCGCTCAATTTTTGGCGGGTAAGGATTTTTTGATCAATTCGATCAATTCCCTTTTCAATAAAACCCAAAACGATATAACAAAACCACTATGACCCGCTTGATCCTCGCCGCAATCGCCGTTGCAACCGCAGTTTTCACCACCTCGTGCGGTTGCTGCACCAGTGATGCACTAGCCCCACCACTGCGCCCTCTCCCTCAGTTCAAGCAAATCGAGCCAACAGTGGAATACACCAAGTAAGCGACCGCTTACTTACCCATTAATTTTTCATTACGCCAGGCACCATCTCCTCCGGGAATGTGTTGCCTGGCTTTTTTCGGCCTGGATTTCAGGTCTTACAATCCGCTTGGTATAGCTAGTTCCGTTTGCCTCGGAATCATTATGATGAACACCCGGTAACGGTTTTCATTCACCACTCAATACATATTTCCATTCGAGCTTTGAATGGAGCCGGCTAACGGATTCGAACCGTTGACCTACTGATTACAAATCAGTTGCTCTACCAACTGAGCTAAGCCGGCCTAAAACGCAAGTGCGCGGTGCACGGATGTATCGGGCTTCTCCCGCCTAAGCAACGGAAAAGTTGATCAATTCGCACCCATTCCCGGAAGAACGCAATAATAGGCCTCAAGCTTTCAGATACAAAGACGCATACGGTAGGTTTCGATGCTTTCGACAAGGCCTTTTGCGACGCCATTTTCCGTTTTGGACAATCCACCTATCTCTACAATATGTGCTATTCTGTCTATCTTGGAAATCGCTTCCCCATAGTCATAGCTCTCTGAAAAACACCCTTCTCCAAATACCTGGTCAAAAGTACTTAAAACGTCGCTCCGATCGCAAAATGCCAGGTTCCACTCGGCTCGGCGTCATCTTGTGTGAGGTTGTGCCCGTATTCCAGACGCACAGGACCGATTGGCAGATCAATCCGAACCCCTAGTCCGGCCGCGATTTCCACACCGCCCTCACGTCGCCCTTCATAAGTCCCATCGACAGCACCTACGTCCACAAATCCCACCAGGCTGACACTGCTGTTGATCTTGCGGCTGAGCTCCGTATTGACCGCCCAGCTGAACTGGCCACCATACGGATCACCATCGAAACTCGGCCCCAGTTCCCTTTCCGGAAAACTCCTTACGCTGCGCGCACCGCCGTTAAAGGCTCGGAGATCCACCGGCAGATCAAGAATTTCTTCGGAAGACATGATGTAATTGGCAAATCCACCGATGCCGAACTGGTAGGTTTTCCCGAGCGGATAGTAAAATCCACCATCAAGGCCGAAACTGGAGTAGCCGATCGTCTCCTCCCCGGCAACCGTTCCCAGAACGATGGGAATGTCCAGGTGCCAGCCGGATTTGGGGAGGATCGGGCTGTCGCGGTAGTCAAAGCTCTGCTCGAACTTCAATCTCAGATGATTGTAACTCTCTTCTCCCAGCAGCCGGAGTGGTATTCCGTCTTCCGTGACAACTGAGTAGGAATAGGTAAGAGCCAGATCCATCGAGTAGTGATCCGTGACCTCATAATTCAAACTGATTTCAGCACCCGACTCAATGGTGCTGTAACCATCATAGGCGTTGATAAGAGAGAAGAGCCGGTAGGTTCTCGAAATATCCGTCTCGAACCACCAGGGATCTATCAGCCTGATTTCACCGAGCGCTCCACGTCCGCTGAGTTCCAGACCAACCGAGAAACTCTCAAGATTTCCTCGGAAATTATTGTCCCTGTAAACCGAGCGCAAAAGAGGGCCGTAAAATGTCCCGAATCCGCCTGAAAAACTGATCTCGCGCGCCTTCGCCTCCTCAAATTGGAGGTTCGCGTCTATCACCTTATCCCCGACGACAACCTTCTCGGCACTGACAGACTTGAAAGCGCCCGTCCCCAGCAATTCCTTTACCTTCTCATTCATCGCCGCCTCGTCATACCATTCCCCTTCCAGTGGTTCGATCATACGTCTCAACCGCTCTGGCCTCGTCTTCTTCAAGCCCTCCGTTGTCACGTTTCTCAGTCTGACCCGGACTCCCAGCACAATTTCAAATTCCGGATAATACGTGCTTCCCACAAGCCGCCGACCCATAAAAATTTTCACATCCGGATAACCCCGGCTTGTAAAGGCCTCAAGCATCGCTCCACGCAGCTTGTTTACCTGCTCCGTAGTCGCCCATTGTCCGATGAAAGGCTCGGCCGTGGTGGCGACCCGCTTCAGGCCGCGCCCGTCCGGGCTCTTGACCGATGCGCGTCCGATCTTGAATCTTTTGCCCTGTTTCACGCGGACGTCCACATCCACCTCACCTGTTTCCTTGTTTGTGCGCTGTTCCTTGAGAACCGCCTCGGCACCCCAGTATCCCTGCGATTTCAACTCAGCCACGACAAAGCCTAGACCCGTTTCCACATCCTCGTCGCGGAAAGGTGGGCTGCCACCACCGAACCCGACACTTGAAGTCGCCGGTTGTGCGTAGATTTCCGCCAGACGTTCGGGATCCCCGTCTCCTATGATATTCACATTTCCCAGAGTCAGCCTCTGACCTTCATCAACAATCAGCCGGATCAGATCCGAAGAAACAACCTTTGCTTCCACCTTGACCCCTTTGTGACCATCGCCCTCCAGAATCTGTTCCATAAGAAACACCGCGTCATAAGCCCGGGACAAACTCGCCTTTTTTTCCCGGACATATTCCAAGCGGTCACCCATCAAAGCGAAGATCTCCGCCTCGCTTCTGCCTTCTAAACCCTCGATCTCGATCTCTGCAGCTTCCACCACACAAGTCCCGATGAGCAGTACCGCGCCTACCCCTATCTTACCGTAAAATTTCATTTGAACCGCAGCCTCCATGTAGCGAGCACCCGTTGGTCACCCTGTTCTCCGATGCCGGCGGAAACCGACCACTTGTCACTTAGTTTCACGTTCGCCGATGTGTAGGAATCCGAGTCATACGGATTCGAATCCGCGATACTGAAGTCCACATTGTCCAGAACTCCGAGAAACGGCCTCAGCTTGTCTCCGAAAAGAAATCGACCGCGCCGAATTTCCTCAATGAGCAATTGCGTCGCCCGGGAGGAAGCCGCTTGCGAGTCTTCCAGTCCCTCGGTCGTTGTCCCAGTCGCCAGCAGAGTCATGATCTCGTTTTCCGGCAATGGCGGCTGGGAGGTCAGCAGAAGTTGCGGATTGGAAGCGTTTCCGTAAGCATAGATCTCAACGCGGTAAGGCCGGGGATCCGCATACCCACGTATGTCGAGAACCGGGTCGAACCCCGTCTTAGGTGTGAAATTCAGATAACCTTCCCGGATCTCCAAAGTGGTAAAAGGCAGACGCGCTTTCGTGTTTCTGATTCTTACCTGTCCGTTCGGCTTCGGATCGCTGAGGTTCCCCTCGATCCTCAGGCCGACATCCACCTCTCCCTTGCCTAGGTTTCCCCGGATCAGGATCGGATCGATAGTTTTGATTGCCACATTCATTGTCCAGTCCGCCAATGGGCTGGACGATGAAGTGTTTGCCTCAGTTTTTTTCTTCTTCGCATCGATACTCGGAAGAGCCGCCGCACTAGGCTCGACAAAGGGTTTACCCACCGGGATCAGATCCATGTCCTTGTAAAAAATACTGTCCACGATCCCCACCGTCCCGCTGACCACCGATTTCGCCATCGTCCCGTCCACGCGTATCTCCGCGTTCGCTCGCATGATCAGGAACTCGTTCCTTAGGACAGGCAGACCCGTCCCGCTGACGCTCAGGTTCAGATCCCCGAGACCCTCTCCGGATGGATTTTTCAAATTCAGCCCGCCATTTAGACTCACCGTTCCTCCCTCGACATTGGAAATACCGCCGGTCAGTTTCACTGTCTGAAGATTCGCTTCCACTTCAAGGTTGATACCCTTGCAATCCGGGATCATCTCATTGCCAAACTCCACCCCACCTCCGGTGAGCTTGATACTGCCATTCACCACAGGCTCTCCTACCGTCCCGCCGACCACTATGTTTCCAGTAGCAACTCCGCTCAGACTTTCCGTATCCGGCACTAGCGACTGAAAGCGGGAAAGATTCAGATTCGGCAAATCCAAGCGCGCTTTCACCGGAGCGCTCTTCACCAGTTCCGGATTCTCCGCCCATCGTTTCGGAAGGAAAGGCATCTCCGCATTCAGAACCGCCGGCGCATAGTCAGGTGCCACCGCCTCTGCGGAAACTTTAGCCACCTGATCCTTCGCCTCTATCTTCAAGGTCAGATCACTTTTCGGAATATCCGTCCGCCCCTGCACACTGATGTCCCGGATCGCAATGTCAGCCAGCACCTCAGGATTGGCGAGGCTCCCCGATACCGCGATATCCATCTTCCCGGTAGCGGAAGGATCCAGCGAGTCCAGACCCGGCACCCACGGCTTCAGCTTCGTCAGCGGGATGACTTGTGTCTCGATCCTCAGATCCAAGGGTCGCGTGTCGTTCTCAATGAATTCCTTCACTTTCGAAAAATCCTCCGGAACGGGCAGCTTGCCTGAGCCGGAAGCAAGTTCGGTTTCACCATCCATCCAATTCAGTCTCTCGAGGTTCAGCGCGTTATCTTCCAATTGCGCGTTGAGTGAAATCTTCTGCCCCTGCGTGGTTGCTACCAGATCCGTGACCTTTACCTGTTGTGGCCAGGAATACTCCACGTCACCTGTGGCGGAGATCGGCGGTTGTGGCGGATTGCCTTCCACGTCTTTCGGATCCCAGTTCGCATTCAGGCCTGCTACTGACCCACCGTGTGTTTTCGCTTTCAGATCCCCTTCCCCCTTCCATTTCAGCGAAACAATTCCATCTCCCGGTAGCTCGACCCCGGCTCCGTTCAGCCAAGGATCAATGGAAGCGGTGGTAAAATCCTCAATCGCTCCTTCCCCGTTGTAAGAACTACTAGCGACATCGTAGTTTGCAGAAATTGAAATACCGTCCAGATCCAAATTGCTAACCGTCACCTTGTCGTCAGCGTAAGTCGCTTTGATCCGGATCGGCGTCGCCTCCACTTCTTTGGCTTTGATCGTAAGATCCGCACCGGCTCCTCCGAAACCTCCTTCAAGATCCAGATTCCATGGCCCGGCGACTTCACTCTTCGGAAATTCCGTGAAGTTCGCCCCCATCTCCAGTTTCGTATTCAGTCCGCGCAAAACGTCGTCCAGATTCCCGATCCGCAGATCACCCGAGATCCCACCCATTTTAAACCCCTCGGTCTCTAGCGCCTGCCTTTCAAACTCCGTGCTAGCCGTGATCGTCAACGGTGAAGCGAACACATCACCCACCAGTTCCAGGGAAATATCACCATCGTTCAGATTCGCTCCGAGCGTAGCCTTGGCCACGTCCCAGCCGTCCCAGGAAAATCCCTCAACGCTCAGCTCTGCAGAACCGATCGCCGTCTGCCACTCCGGGAAAAACTTCCTCATCTCCACCGAAAGCGAAGTCAACCGGCCCTTCAGTGGAATCTCCACACCGAGCCCCTCCATGACAGGCACGAAATCCAGCACACCCTCTCGTAGATCCACTTGTAAATCTTCTATCCCCTTTCCCACATCGATACTTAATACCGACTCATCCACCCGCACATCCAAAGAAGCCGAAACCTCCCCGTCCTCTGGCAGATTCATCTCCAAATCCCGGATTCCCACGATTGGCAGAAGATCCAGCTTGTCGAGCGCAAGCCGCCGCTCATCCCACACGATATCCACATCCTGTGACTCCAGGCGCTTCCCATTCGAGTCCGTCACCTCACCCAGATTCAGCTCGATCAAATCCGTTCCAGCCACATGCACCAAGCTCGTCGACCCCAGCGCCACCACCAGATTGTCATCCTTCTTTGCGGAAAAACTCACATCCTGCAAATCCACAGCCACCGGAATGATCTGCGCCCGGAGATTTTCCAGCGTCTCCCCAATCCCAGCGAAATCCGGCGGTGGACTGTCTTCCTCCACCTTCTCTTTTTCGATGAGTCTCAGACCCACCTTGATACCATTCCCGGAAACACCCCTCACCTTCCCCTTGATCACCTCCATGAACCTGTAATCCGTCTCCAGCCGATTCACCACCACATGCTCCAGAGCTCCCTCAGGACTTTTGATCTCCAGATCATAAATGTTCACCCCACCCAGCAAGGTTCCTCCAAGCCGTAGATCGCCAGCCATATCTGCCTTCTCGAAGAAATGCCTGGCTACCTTCGGCCCCAGCCATCGCATCCCCGGGCCATTCACCCAGACCAGCAAACCGACGAGAACCAAAAAGCCGATAGCAGTCAGACGCCACAACCAGCCGAAACAGCCCCAGGAACGCTTCTCTACCGCTTTTGTATCATCGCTAGCCTCAGTCACTGATTCATTTTACTGCAGCTGATCGGAAAAAGCTAAAAGAAGTTTTGACAGAAAACACAATGGGAAATCAGCCCTCTTCTTTCGGCATTTCAGCTTTTTTCTTGTAGGTGCTTTGCACGTAAACCTCACGAAGCTCCTTCATCCCGATCTCACAAGGGCTTTGCGCCATCAGATCCATACCCTTGTTGTTTTTCGGGAAAGCGATCACCTCACGGATGCTCTCCTCACCGGAGACAAGCATCGCAATCCGATCCAAGCCCAGCGCCAGACCACCATGCGGCGGCGCGCCATAGCGGAACGCATCCAGAATATGCGCGAATTTTTCCTGCTGCTCTTCCGGGCTTACCCCAAGTGCCGCAAACATTTTCGCCTGAAGCTCCTTTTCGTGAATCCGTATCGATCCGCCACCCAGCTCGTAACCGTTCAGAACCACGTCGTAAGCTACCGCTCGCACGTTCGCAAAATCCCCGTTCTCCAGCTTCTCAAGATCATCCGGATGAGGCCTTGTGAAAGGGTGATGCACCGCCACCCACTCGCCACTTTCCTCATCCTGCATCAGCAGCGGAAAATCCACCACCCATAGGAAATTGAAGGCCTTGTTGTCTTTCAGCAGCCCCATCATCACCGCGCACTCGGAGCGCACACGGCCCAGGATCGTGCTAACACTCTCACGGGAGCCGGCCGCGAAGAACACGATATCGCCCTCCGCCAGATCCATCTTCGCTGTTACAGCGGCCTTTTCCTCATCGGTGAAAATCTTCCACAGAGGGCTTTTATACTCACCGTTCTCCAGCTTGATAAATGCCAGGTTTTTCACCGGGAGACCCGCTTGCACGGCGATCTCGTTGAGACGGTTCATCTGCCCCGTCGTAATCGTCGCGAATCCCTTCGCATTGATCGCACGCACCACACCGCCGCCACCAAGGACGTTCTTGAAAATCTTGAACTCAGTCCCGGCGAACACATCACCCAGATCCGTGATCTTGATATCGAAACGCGTGTCCGGCTTGTCAGAGCCATAAATGTCCATCGCATCCGCATAAGTCATCCGTGGAAACTCCTTCGGAATCTCCACATCCAGGCCTCCCTTGAACATCGAGCCCAGCAATCCCTGAACCAAGGAAATGATCTCTTCCTGATCCACAAAGCTCGCCTCAAGGTCGATCTGCGTGAACTCAGGCTGGCGGTCCGCACGCAGATCCTCATCCCGGAAACAACGCGCGATCTGGAAATACTTCTCAACACCCGCCACCATCAGCAGCTGCTTGTATTGCTGCGGCGCCTGTGGAAGCGCGTAAAACTTACCAGGGTTCAAACGTGAAGGAACCAGGAAATCCCGTGCACCTTCCGGAGTCGGGTTGGAAAGGATCGGCGTCTCGATTTCATAGAAACCGGAGTCATCAAGATACCTGCGTGCCGCGGAAGTAATCTTGCTCCGCTGGCGGATATTCTTGCTCATCCGCGCCCGGCGCAGATCCAGATAGCGGTATTTCATCCGCAGATCCTCGTTGGAAAGCTCCTTGTCCAGCTGAAACGGAAGCACATCCGCCTTGTTCACGATCTTCAGGTCGGATGCCACGATCTCAATCGCACCTGTCGCCATCTTCGAGTTATCAGCACCCTCCAGCCTTTTGGAGACCTTTCCAGACACTTGCACCACATCCTCTTCACGCAAAGTGTGGGACAGCTTAGCCGCCTCAGCATTTTCCTCCGGCCTGAAAACACATTGGGTCAATCCCTCACGATCACGCAGATCGATGAAAATCACTCCGCCATGATCCCGCGCTGAGTTTACCCAACCCACGAGTTTTACAGATTGATCGATGTGGGCTTCTTTGAGTTCGTTGCAATGATGAGTACGCATGATGAAAATATTGGAGAAAGTCTAACCGCAGATAAACGGGATGAACGCAGATGAATTTGATTGTTAGTGAAGTGATATTGGCGATGGCGAGGAATTCACCACCCTGCGGAACTCTGGTTTCGCGTGTTTGAAATTAAGAATAAGGCCGACAGGAAGATTCGTAGCACGAAGATAATTCAACATTTTACCCACTTCATGATCGGTGATCCGCTGAATGGTCTTCTTATCCAAAACAATCTTACCAAATACTATCAGGTCAGGAATATACTCACCAACCTTCACTTCACGGTAAAACAAAGGAAATCCATGCCCCATCGAATTGATCACGGCAAACGCACAACCGATGATCCGCTCCGTTTCCGAAGCATGAATCCCATCCCTTCCATCTGCGTTCATCCCGTTCATCTGCGGTTATAAAAAAATTCACGCTAGCAACGGCCCGTCCGGCTCCGTCAGCCGGTTCATCATCCACTCCACCAGCTCGCTCTCATCGCAAAGCTCCTCGGTTCTACTGGCCAGTATCTTGATTGTCACCGCAGGAAGCTCACTGCCGATCACGACTGCAAATCTCGCTCCGGATTTCTCCGCCGCCTGGAATTGCTTCGCCACCTTCACCTGCCCCAGCGACATGTCCACCGAGATACCCGCTTGCCGCAAAGCCGTGACCAAACACAAAGCCTCACCGCGAAACTCCATATCCGGCACCACCAGATACGCCTCACAGCTAGCAGCGTTGCGTTGCAGCCAAACCTCCATTTGCATCGCAGCGTGCGTCGTCTCCTCGATCAGATTCCGGATCACCCAGTCACCCATCGCAAACCCCGTCGCCGGCATGTCGACAGCACCATCGGAAATTGTTTTCACGAGAGTGTCATAGCGCCCGCCACCTGCCACAGACCTCATCGACTTCTTCGAGTCAAACACCTCGAACACCACTCCCGTGTAATAGGCCAACCCCCTCACGATCGAAAGATCCAGCTCCACGAACTCACCGAACCCCCGCGCCGAGAGATCGTCCAGAATCACACCAAAAGCCTCCGAAGCATTTTCCGGATTCGCCACAAACGCCCGCACCTCCTCCAGCTTAACCCCGAAAGCCGAGAGCTTCTCCTCCATTACCTCCGTCTTCTCACGCTCCAGCTTGTCCACCAGCCCCAGGAAGTCACTCATCCGCTCCTCTTCCACACCCCTGTCCCCGGCAAATTTCACCCATGCGTTCCGATCCGAAACCCGCACCACGAAATCCCCCTCCACAAAGCCGAATGCCAGCATCGTCTCAATCGCCAGCGCGATCAGCTCAGCATCCGCCCAAGGCCCGACCTCCCCCAGAATATCCACATTGAATTGATAAAACTCGCGCCCACGCCCCTTCTGAGGCTTCTCATAGCGGAAGCACTGCCCAATCTCAAACCACTTCAGAGGCTTCGGATACTGCCTCTGCTCCGCCGCCGCGATCCGCGCCAAAGACGCCGTAACCTCAGGACGCAAAGTCACATCACGCCCACCCTGATCCTCAAACCGGAAAAGCTGACCGGAAAGCTCGCCACCCGATTTTTTCAAATACAATCCCGTATCCTCCAGCAGCGGCGACTCGTATTCCACAAACGCGCATTTCCTCGCAACACTCCTCCACTTCTCGAACAAATAATTCCTCACCGCACACTCACGGGGTGTGAAATCTCGGAAACCAGGTAATGCTTTGAAGGTCGATCCAGCCATAACGGGGGCGCGACAATGCACGCCAGACCCCACATATCAAGCCAAAGTGGGGGCGATCTTACACCTCCCGTTTTCACCTCCGGGAAAAAAAACGTAAAACACTACAGAAAATTCTTGCAACAAATCGCCACCTCAGCTTTCTTGCCCCCCGCACCGCGACTAACGACCCGTTCGTCTATCGGTTAGGACTCCAGGTTTTCATCCTGGCAAGAAGGGTTCGACTCCCTTACGGGTCGCCATTTTTCATGGTAAAAACAGCCTCCGCTCGAGCATCCGCTCACGGAGGCTTTTTCTTTCGTTTCATTCAGTAAAAATCCCACCACCTTGTGACCTCCTCAGAAAAAGTCGCCATCATCTCCGGGAAGAAAGGATCCGGTTCCGTAACCGCACTCACCTGCTACGACTATCCCATGGCCCGCCTGCTTGATGAAGCCGGGCTCGACGTCCTCCTCGTCGGAGACTCCCTCGGCATGGTCGTCCTCGGCTACCCGGATACCACACACGTCACCCTCTCTCACATTCTTCACCACCTGGAAGCAGTAGCCCGGGCAAAACCAAAGGCTCTCATCATCGCGGATCTCCCCATCAACACCTACGACACTCCCGCCCAGGCTCTCGACACAGCGAGACAGCTCATCGCAACAGGAGCCGATGCAGTAAAACTTGAAGGAGGCATCCGCCAGGCCGAAAAAGTCCGCACCATCACCTCCGCCGGCATTCCCGTCTGCGGCCACCTCGGCATGCTGCCCCAGCGCGTCCTGCAAGAAGGCGGATATCACAAAAAAGGCAAAACCCCTGAGCAAACCAAAGCCCTCCTCGAAGGTGCTGAGGCACTCATCCAGGCTGGCGTCTTCGCCATCGTTCTCGAATCAGTCACTCCTTCCTCCGCGAAAAAAATCACCGAGACAATCCCAATCCCAACCATAGGAATCGGCTGCGGGAAAAGCACCTGCGATGGCGAAATCGCAGTGGTCACGGATCTCCTTGGCTCTTACCCGTGGTTCGTCCCCCCCTTCGCAAAACCCGAGGCAAACCTCGCCGGAACCACCCTTGAGGCTGCAAAAAAATACATCCAGCGAGTCCACAGCACCCTTCCTTGAAAATTGGGGGTTGAAACTTGAAAATTGAATTTTGCTCGTCTACCTCCACATCCCCTTCTGCCACCGCATCTGCCCCTACTGCTCCTTTTACAAGCACACCCCGGGCAATTCGAACATCGGTGAATTCATACAAGCCCTCTCTACCGAGGCAGAAAATCGCACGAAAGACATTTCAACATCCAATGTACAGCGTTCTGTGTCGGACGTTCCCTCCACCCTCTACCTCGGCGGCGGCACCCCATCCATGCTTTCCTCAAAGCACCTGGAAACACTTTTCAAAAACCTCCGGACCAGCTTCGATTTCTCGCTCTTCAAAGAAATCACCCTTGAGGCAAACCCCGCCACCTTCGACCTGAAAAAAGCCCGCCTCTTCAAGTCCCTGGGCGTTACCCGGGTCTCCCTCGGCATCCAGTCCTTCACCCCACACGTTCTGAAAACCCTCGGTCGTGAGCACTCCCCGGAGCAGGCCTCCGCCTCCGTGGAAACCCTCCGCGCTGCCGGCATCCCTTCCATAAACATCGATCTCATGTTCTCCATCCCCGGCCAATCCCTCGCCGACTGGGAACAAACCCTCCAGACAGCCATTTCCCTGAACCCGGATCACATCTCCGCTTACAACCTTACCTACGAAGAAGACACCGCCTTCTTTGACTCTCTGCAGAACGGCACCTACCAGGAAAGCGAAGATACTGACTCCACACACTATCACCTCGCGGAAAAACTCCTCACTGCCGCCGGCTTCGACCACTACGAGACCTCAAACTACGCCCGCCCCGGCCACCACTCCATCCACAACCAGGGCTACTGGAAAGGCAATGACTACCTCGGCCTAGGCCCTTCAGCCGTCTCCACCATTTCATCCACCCGCACAAAAAACATCCCGGACACCGCAGCCTACGTCCGCCAGGTCTCGTCCATTGGCCACGCCTTGCACGAGACCGAGACCCTCTCCCCAGCCCAGCGCCGCATAGAGAGAATCGCCCTCGGCCTCCGCACGACCACGGGCATCCCGATCGAACTACTCGGAGACATACCACTTCAAAAAGCCAGACACCTCGCCTCGGAAAATCTGCTTGTTATCGGAGCCACCCATCTCCGGCTGACGCAGATCGGGAGACCCCTCGTGGATCCGATCGCAGCTGAGCTAATTTGATAAAAACCAGGGAACTTGACTTTAAATATCAATAATACATTAAGTTGCCTAATATAATTTGGATTCAGTATTTTCATTGCATGCCCGGCCATGCCCGGTTCATTCGAATTGAATGCCTCGCCAGATGCCAACGGCCTAGCTGTGTTTTCTTTGAACACCGCAGACCTCTTTGGAAATAGCCTTGTTCAACAGATTGAACTCATAACCAACGGTGCAACCGATATCGTTATCAATGTCAGCGGAACTTCTATCAGGCTGAAACCATCAACTTCGGATCGAAAAACATCATGAACCAAGTCCTCGCCCCAAACGCCACAAGCACGAACATCGATGGATCCATCTTCGCAAAGAACCTAACGACCACCACAGCGAGGATCAGAGGGCGAAACCTACCCACAGGAAGGCAGTGTTACAATCCACACCGGCCAATGCGACCCTAAACCAGCATCCCTACCACTTGCACAACAGCCCAGATAAACACAAGGATCAGCGCGACGAGGAAGATTTTGATGGAAAGTTCTATGGAAGAGCGTGTCATTGCGGCATCTGGATAGAGCCTCCGTCATTGCCAGCCAAGCAAAATCAATCCCATCGCCCATGCAAACACGTCAACTCACCTTTTCTTCCCACGGAAAACCCTCCGAAGTCCTGGCTCTTCAATCCTCGGAGCTACCAACGCTCGCTCCGGGTGAAGTCCTCCTCGAGATCCTGGCCTCGCCAATCAATCCCGCAGACCTGAATTATATAGAAGGCACCTACGGCATAAAACCCACCCTTCCATCCACAGCTGGAATGGAGGGCTTCGCGAAAATCCTGGAAAGCCGTTCGGAAAAATTCTCCCCGGGCGACCACGTCATCCCTGTCGGAAAAATCGGAACCTGGGCCACTCACACAGTCACCGCCGGAGAAAACCTCATCGGCGTCCCATCCGCTATCGATCCCCTCCAGGCCGCCATGCTCAAGGTAAACCCCGCCACAGCCTGGCTTCTCCTCCACCATTTCCAGACTCTGGAAAAAGGCGATACTGTCACACTCAACGCTGCCAATTCCGGTGTCGGCCAATGTGTCATCCAGCTTGCTGCAACGCTCGGAATCAGAACCGTCTGCTTTCTCCGGAACGAAAGCCTCACTCCCGATCTCATCGCTCTCGGGGCAACGAAAGTCTTCCCGGATACTGCAGAAGGATTCTCCGAGGCAAAGGAAACCCTGGGAAAGGGAAACATAAAACTCGCCTTCAACGCCGTCGGCGGAGACAGCGCCCTACGCCTCATGAAACTCCTCGGCGACGGTGGCACCCACATCACCTACGGAGCCATGGCGAAGAAACCAGTCACTGTCCCCAATGGCGCCCTGATTTTTAAAGACCTCCATATTTGCGGCCTCTGGGTCTCTCGATGGATGGAGGAGACGTCCCGGACTGATCTCGAAAAAACCTACGGCACCTTGGCTTCCTTGGTTTCATCCGGAAAAATCAGGCAAACCGTCGACTCCACGTTCGATCTCCCGGATTTCGTAAATGCCTTCTCCTCCCTCGATTCCCCGCAGAGAAACGGCAAGATCCTCTTCACGCCCGGCCATTGATTTCACACGATTCCAAGGTATTTCTAGCTTTCCAAGAATATTTGGTTAGGTTAAGTAATCCCCATGAACCGTCGAGTGCCCCAAAATGGCTTCACTTTGATCGAGATATCCATCGTCTTGATGCTGATGATTGCACTCCTCGGATTAAGCATGTTTGTCTCCCGCGCTTACCAGGAGTGGCAACTTGCACGCACCGCGGCAGAAGAACTTCACACAGTATATGTCGCCCAGCGCATGTTTCTCGCGGACAATCCCACCACCACGGTCAGCGCCATCACTGATAGCCAGATCATTCCATACCTGACTGGCAACTTAACTGCTTTGCCGACTGTGACTTCACTGGAAGATCAGACACTCAGCATTCGCGTCGATGTAAGCCCACCAGTGATCGATGACGGAAGCGGAGGAACTTACGACCCTTCAGGCAGCAGCAACGACTCACTCTGGGATGTAGGCCTATGATTTTCAAAACCGCAATACTCGCCACCCTCCTCCTCTCTACGTGCGGCCATGCCGCCGAGTTCAGGCACGTCGGTGACTATCTGTTGAAATCATACTTCAAAGTCACCGGTGATAAGCTCACTCCCATTCCCATGAAAACCATGGCTCTGCATGTTTTCACGGACGGCATCACCGTGCGCGTCTCACCGGAGGGAGATGAAAATTCCCACACGAGTTTTGAAATCTATCGTTCCGATGGTATCGGCCAACAGCGTTCCACGTCGGGGGCTCTCGAAGTTACACCCGGCCTTCAGGCGAAAACCATTACACGCGGCACTCTCCGGCATCTTCGCCTTTCCAAGGAATCCCTGACAATCACCACCTTTCCGGGAGTTTCCGATCAGACGATCGTCAGCTACGCCGTCGCAGCCGTACCCATGGAAAAACAGACAGCAAAACAGCAATGAAACCGCTTCCCACACCTGATGTCAAAAAAGACACTCCCCGTGAAATGCCGTCCCTGCCATTGAAAACGGATCCGGGATCATACTCCGTTTCCAACAAAAAGATCACACACTGCTCCGTCCGGACACTCTATCCCTGGCTGCTTTTTGCCAGCACCACTGTCGCAGCCACCTTCTGCCTCGCATACATCACCAAGCCCGTCATCGTCTCCAACCCGAATCCGCCTTCGACAAGCACCACCCGGATCATCAAGCAGGAACTCGTCACAGACAAAACATCACCATCCGATCCGTCGGAAAAAATCATCCCCGACTCCAGCGTGCTCCCTGGCGAGCCTACACCCGCCTCCCTCACCAATGTCCCACCGGCTTCCCCGCTTGCCTCGGATTTCGAGGAAACCAACGTGCGGGTTCAGCACATTCTCGACGCGAAAAGCCCGACCGGTGACATGAGCCGCATCGTCCTAGACGTTCCAGTCCTATACCAGAGCCGCAATCTCCGCTGGTCACAGCAGGAAGCCGCGGAGGCACGCATCCTCCTCAGCCGCCTCTCTGAATATCAACTGAAAGCACGCGACTTAAGGGAAGAAGGAACCACCTTGCTTGAGGACTGGAACAATCTCATGGAGAAATCCATACCCGTCCAGGCACTCCGCGCGGACAGCCCCTCATTGCCATCCAACCAGCAGGACAGCCCCCTGGCACCTCGCAGAATGGAAGCAGCCAACTCCATCCAGCTCCAAACAACAGACCAATGATTGGAAAACTCACACGCACCATCGCAATCGGAAACCTCTTCTGCATATGCGCCACCGCACAGAGCATACCGGCGGGGAAAAAACCGGTTCCCTCGGATGACGTCCGTAAGGCCATCGAGGAATTCAACCGCATGAAACAAGGCGGCACTGAAAAAGAAAACGAAGTCACAGTCGTTCTCGAACCAGCCGCAACCCCTTTGCTTGAGAAACCAGCACCAATAATGGTCAAACCCGCAACTGCGGCTCCCCCTGCCGAACCGGAACTCCCGGCAGAAGAGCTGCCAAACCGCGACATGCCGGAGCCCGGCCTGGAAATCCGTGTCGAGTCCATCCGCAAAGGCACCGGTGACATCAACCCCAAGGATGTGAAACTTGAGACCAGCTTCCCAGTAAAGCTCCTCTCCACCACACCACAGAACTGGACCCTTGCCACCAGCGACCACGCCCCGGCCTTCAAACGCGAAATCGAAATCGCCCCGGGGACTTTCATTTCCGTGAAAATCCCCCCTCACGTCCTTGCCGCGGAAGTCGATGGCAACAACACATTCTCCGTCTCTGAGCCCGGTTTCGATGCACTCAAAGGCTATAACCAGAGCAATACCGTCAGTGCGATACTAGGCGATTCCATCACCCAACTGGATGAGGACTCCAAGAAACTCGGAAACGCCCTCTCAGACCTCCACACGCTCTTGGCTTCACTTCCCAAGCCTGCTCCGGAACCAGTAGAAACTCCAAAGGAATGAATATAGCTCCACCAATTTTATGCGGAACCCTCCTCGCGGCCATGATGGCTGCGGGAATCGCCCACTATTGGTCTGTCGAGCAATTCATGGTCAGCCTCCCGGAAACTCCCATCCGAAATTCATCCCCGGCCATGCTTCTGGAAAGCCCTCCGGTTCAGCTTTCTGAAAGTCCCTTACTAGTTGTCCACCGCGATACCTCACGCCCCATTCCCGCGCCTTCCTCGGACGAGACAAACGTCCAGACAGAAGTCCTACAGGAAATGCTCGCCCAGCTGAAGACCCTCAAGACGGAAAACAATGATCTTCTCGACCAACTCGCCGAAACAAACCGCGACGTCATGAAGCTTCAGTTTCAGGTCGATTCCCACTCGGAAGACTTCCGCCCCCTTCCCATCCCTTCCGAAAGGGAAATCCAGAGAGCATCCTACCCGCCTGAGAATGACCCGGGAGTCCTCCCTCCACGGGCGATGCCGGTTTATCCGCTTGAAGAATAGACGATTTCCAGTTCATGTCCCATGCGTAGTGAGATTTTTTGAATCACAGCGCCCCAAACAAGTCTCATGAACATGATTCGACTCTTTACGGCCATAACTCTTCTCTCTCTCCCCGTTTCCGCGGCACCAGCATGGGAAGCTGAAATCTCGAAGCTGAAAACCGGCTCCCATCCACCCATCCCCTCCTCCACCCTGGACTTCAAGCTCAGTTGGAAAGGTATGCTCAAGGCCGGAACCCTCCGCATGGAGTTCTCACCACCTGATGTGAAAAAGCCCGGTTCATTCGTCATCAAATCATCCGCCAGCAGCATCGGTGTGGCCTCTTCGCTCTTTCCTTACTCGCATAGCTATTGGTCGGAGATTGACCCGAAATCCCTCGACTCGAAGTACTTCAACTCCACTGAAACAGGCAAGGAAGAGTCCGTGGAAACAACCAACCGTTACTCATCCTCGCAAACCAGGGTCACAGAAAAAACAACCGACCTGAAAACCAAAGCCATCTCGAACCAAGCCTTCGTCTTCGGTCACGGACAGGCGCACGATCTCTTCTCCGCCATCCTGAAAATCCGCAGCCAGCGCCTCGCCCCCGGCGATGAATACACACTCCTTTTACTCCCCTTCACCAGCCCCTACCTCCTCAAGGTAAAAGTCGAGTCGAAGGAAAAACACATGGGTCGCGATACCCTCCGCATGAGCTTCGCAATGCAGAAAATCGACAGGAAATCGGGTGCCCTCCGTACCTACAAAAAACTCAAACGCCCCGTCACCCTCTGGCTCACCGATGATGCAGACCGCATCCCCCTTGAGCTCCGTGCCGAGGTATATATCGGCGATGTCCGCGCCGTCCTTACCGGTTTCAAGAAAAACCCATGAGCACCTTCCAAGTCGATACCGCCCAGGCGATGATGGAACTAGGAGCAGAGTTCGCATCGAATTCAAAAGCAGGTGATGTCTTCGCACTCATCGGCACCCTCGGAACCGGGAAAACCCATTGGTCAAAAGGCTTCATCGGGAAAATTGACCCGGAAGCCACCGTGACCAGCCCCACCTTCAGCATCGTCAACGAATACTTGGAAGGCTCACCAAAAATCTTTCACTTTGATTTCTACCGGCTCAAGTCCGAGCAGGAACTCATCAACCTAGGCTGGGACGAAATCCTCGATGAAAACGCCATCGTCATCTGCGAGTGGGCCGACATGTTCCCCGCCATCATGCCACCGGACACAAAGTGGCTGAAAATAGAACACGCAGAAAACGGCCACCGCACCCTGACGGAAACGGCAGCACCTGATCCACTTAGTAGCCTCCCAGAGCATTGAGCGTGTTCCCGAGGGTTCTCCCCAAGGTTCCCGCACTTCTCCCCAAAGTCCCGCAGGAGTTGAGCGACACAGCAAACATGACCAACAGAGCGATTTTCAAGATTCGTATCATCGTTCAATATCGTTTCAGCTTCACCCCCACAGTCAATCCGTAACTCCCGGAGAAAAAAATCACCCCACCGGTGTCCAGGCAGCATTGTTTCCAGAGGATTCCACAGCCGCCTCGATGAATGCCATGCCAGTCACCCCGTCAGCTACGTTGGGGAAATCGTAAGCATCCGCCCCCTTGAAGTTTCCTTCAATCGCATCCCCGATCGCCTCCGCAGCCGCGAGATATACATTCGCGAACGCCTCGATGAACGCCTCCGGATGGCCGAACGGCAATCGCGTGTATTTCCGGGCAATCTCCCCGTTGTAAGAATTCCCCCGTCTCCAGATCTCACGCGGCTTGTCCGCGTATTTCACCACCAGCTCATTCGGATGTTCCTGATGCCACTCCAGCGAAGCCTTCGATCCATACACCCGGATATTCAGATTGTTCTCTTCTCCGGTGGAAATCTGGGAGGCAAAGAGAACCCCTCTCGCTCCCCCTTCATATCTACATAGCATCGATCCGTCATCATCCAGAACCCTCCCCGGAACAAACGTGTTCAGATCCGCCGCAATCTCCTCCAGCTTCAATCCCGTCATGTAACGCACCAGATTTTCCGCATGCGTCCCGATATCCCCGATGCAATTCGAAACCCCGGAAACACTCGGATCCATCCGCCAGTTGGAAATCTTCCCATCTGAAGCCGAAGCCTCCTCGTAGTCCGCGATCCCGTATCCCTGCGGATACTCCGCCACGATCTTCAGGATCTTCCCAAGCTTCCCGTCCGCCACCATCGCCTTCGCTTCCTTCACCATCGGATAGCCCGTATAGTTGTGAGTCAGTGCGAACACCAATCCGCTCTCATCCACCAGCTTCTGAAGCTCGATGCCCTCCGCCTTGGAAATAGCCAAAGGCTTCTCGCAAACCACGTGAATCCCAGCCTCCAGGAACGCCTTCGCCACCTTGAAATGCAGCGCGTTCTGTGTCACCACACTCACAAAATCAATCCGCTCCCCGATAGGCAAGGCCGCCTCCTTCACAGCCATCTCCTCAAAGTTCGAGTAAACCCTGTCTCCTGACAGAAACAGATCCTCACCGGAAAGACGCGACTTCTCCGGATCCGAAGAAAAACACCCCGCCACCAGCTCGATCTTCCCGTCCAGATTCGCAGCCATCCGATGCACCGCCCCGATAAACGCTCCACGCCCTCCACCAACCATGCCCATTCTGAGTTTTCGATTCATATCCGAAATTTTGGAACAGCATCCCCTGTTCACGCAAACTCTTTCCAAAAAACTCACCGCAAAAACCAAAACCACCGTTTGAAGTTTAAAGTTCAAAACTTAAAGTCTACAACATCCAGGTGAAGTCCGGTTTCCTAGACAAACTCGTAGCCCGCCTCGACCGCGTCGAACCCGGTGAGGTCCAGCAAATCGTCACCAGGCTCATCCAGGAAAAAGGCTTTCTGGAAAACGTCTTCGAAGCCCTCCAGGAAGGCCTCATCATCATAGATCCCGAGGGGAAAATCATGTTCCTCAACCGCGCCGCATGCCAGTTCTTCGGTCTCGACCCCTCCGATTCCCTCGGAGAAAAAATCACCTCAAAGATCCGCGGCATCGAGACCATCTCCCTCTCGGAGCGGCGCAAAGCGGTCTCCCGTGATCTGGAGATCTTCTACCCAGAGCACCGCATGCTCAATTTCTACCTCTCCCCCATTGACGACGCGAAAAACCACGAACTCCCTCTCGGCCACGTTATGATCATCCATGACACCACCTCGTCCCATGCCGAGACACAGGAAAACCTCGAATCCGAGCGCCTCAACGCCCTCACCCTCCTCGCAGCAGGAGTCGCCCACGAAATCGGCAACCCCCTCAACTCGCTAGACATCCACCTCCAGCTCCTCAACCGAAAACTTAAAAAGCTCCCCCCCGGCGACAGCAAGCCACTCCTCGAACACCTCAAGACCGCCCGCCAGGAAATCCAGCGTCTCGACACCATCCTGAAACAATTCCTCCACGCGGTCCGCCCCACCACACCCAGCCGTGAAGCCCGTGATCTAAACGCAATCCTCCATCAGACCCTCACCCTCCTCGAACCGGAAATCGCCTCCCGGCACATCGGCGTGAATCTCGACCTCTCGGAAAAGCTCCCACCCGCCCTCATAGATCCCGACCAGTTCCAGCAGGTTTTCTACAATCTCATCCGCAACGCCTACCAGGCCATCTCCGGGGAAAACGGCCTCATCGAGATCCGCACCCGCTCCACCGAGACAGATTTCCTCATCGCCATCACAGACAATGGCACCGGCATCCCTCCCGAGCAAATGGGCAGCCTCTTCGAGCCTTATAAAACAACCAAATCCTCCGGCACCGGCCTCGGCCTCCTCATCGTCCGCCGCATCATCCGTGAGCACGGCGGCGAGATCGAGATCCAGTCCCAGCCAGACCAAGGCACATCCATCCTCATCCACCTGCCCCACACCGCGCCCACCCCCCGCCTGCTCCCCTCGCCCACCATCGACACTTGAGCTTTGGAGTTTAAGATTTAAAGTTTCCACTGAATGCTCCCCACCCTCCTCATAGTCGATGACGAACGCGCCACCCGCGAAGGCCTCCGCAGTGCCTTGGAAGAGGAATTCGAGGTCTACACCGCCGCCAACAACTCCGAGGCACTCAACATCCTCAAAAGCGAGTCCATCCAGCTTCTCCTTACAGATCTCCGACTCGGCGGAGACTCCGGCATGGATCTCATAGATGCCGCCGAGAAGCTCTCCTCTCCCCCTGTCATCCTCATGATGACCGCCTACGGATCCGTCGATACCGCCGTCGAGGCCATGCGCCGCGGCGCATTCCATTTCGTCACAAAACCGCTCAACATCGACGAGGTCGAAATGCTCCTCAAACGGGCTCTCCGCTCAAAGACCCTCGAAACCGAGAACGTCCAGCTCACCAAGCAGGTCAAGAAAACCAGCAGCGTCTCCCGCATCATCGGCACATCACCTGAAATCAAGGCCGTTACCGATCTCATCGAGCAAGTCGCCCCCACACGCGCCACCATTCTCATTGAGGGAGAGTCCGGCACAGGAAAAGAAATCGTAGCAAACACAATCCACCATCTTTCAGGGCGCCCCGCTGCGAAGCTCGTCACGGTGAACTGCGCCGCCCTCTCCGCACAGCTCCTCGAATCGGAACTCTTCGGCCACGAGAAAGGCTCGTTCACCGGCGCCAGCCAACGCCGCATCGGCCGCTTCGAACAAGCCGATGGCGGCACCCTGTTCCTCGATGAAATCGGCGAGATCGATCCCGCCACCCAGGTAAAACTCCTTCGCGCCCTCTCCGAGCGCTCCATCGAGCGCGTCGGTTCCAACACCCCCCTCAAAGTCGACGTCCGCCTCATCGCCGCAACCAACCGTGATCTCCGCCAGATGGTGGACGAAGGAGAATTCCGCGAAGACCTCTATTTCCGCCTGAACGTGGTTTCCATAAAAATGCCCACTCTCCGCACGAGACCCGAGGACGTAGTTCTCATGGCAAACAAATTCCTCAAGGAATTCGCCGAGGAAAACCAGCGCCCGGTCAAACCACTCACCGACGAAGCCCTCTCAAAACTCACCACTTACCCATGGCCGGGCAACGTCCGCGAGCTCCGCACGGCCATCGAGCACGGCGTCGTCATGTCCAATGGCGATTCCATCGGACTCGAACATCTTCCCGGATTTCTGGAAAACAACGGACAACGAAACACCCACTCCTCCGAGGTTCCGTCAAAAGCCCTTGTCGCTTCCGGTGATTTCAACTTGCATGAACTCGAAAACAACGCAATTCGTGGAGCCCTCGCCAGAAGCGAAGGGAACCGGACCCAGGCTGCAGAGCTCCTAGGTATCAGCCGCCGGACTTTGCAGCGGAAAATCAAGGAACTAGGTCTTTAAGTTTCCCACGAGATAGCTTACCCCTCCCTCCCCCCATTTCGTATGAACAACTCAAAAAATCAATTCGATCCTGCAATCGTCATTCGCAGATCCCTTTTCGTTGTCGCACTCTTCGCACTGACCTTGGGAAACCTCTTCCTGCTTTTCCGCGGCCTCAATTCCCCCGAAGCGATGGACCAGGCGCAGATCGCCCGTGAAATTTCCCGTGGAAATGGTTATGTTACCAAATTCATCCGCCCGGCCGCATATGAGCAGGCAAGCGTCCACCAGGATCGTTCCTTGCCTTTCACTGGCTTTCAAGACACCTATCATTCCCCTCTCAATCCTTTGCTCAACGCCGCCGTTCTCAAGCTCATCGGAGCGGATGACTCGGAAAAATGGAAAATGAGTAAGGATGAAATGGTCTTCCCGCTGGATCGTGTCATCGCGATGGTTTCAACACTCTGTTTCCTGATGTCGATTGGCGTCAGCTACCTTATGGTCTCCCGGGTTTTCGATACGAAAATCGCTGCCGTTACCGCGATCCTGATGCTCTTTTGCGAGACGTTCTGGGATTTTTCCCTGAGTGGTCTTCCCCAGATGCTTATGCTTCTGCTGTTCTCCTGCGCCATTTACTTTGTCTACAGGGCTATCGAGGACTCCACCGAAGGACGCGTCCCTTTCGCCCCTGCCATCATCGCCGGGGTGTTCTTCACCTTGCTGGCGATGACTCACTTCCTCACCATCTGGATCGCACTCGCGTACATTATCTTCGCCGCTATCGCATTCAGACCACGGGGAATCGTTGGCCTTTCGATCCTGGCCACAATCGCCATTCCCTGCGTTTTCGTTCTATTGCGAAACGCAGGTATCTCGGGAACTCCATTCGGAGTCGCCTTCCTCACCCTTTATAACGGGATTGGCGGCGGAAATGAAGATATCGTCATGCGAAACAGCGATCTCGATATCTATAATCTTCTGAACCGCGGCTTATTTTCCAACCTCATCCGTAACACCCTCATTCAGACCACAAGTATCATCCCGTTTCTTGCTGGTATCATCGTAGCCCCGGTATTTTTCATATCCCTGCTACACCCTTTCAAGAGAGCTTCCATTGCAAGATTCCGTTGGGCACTACTCGCCATGTTTGCCTTCTCGGCATTCGGTCTTGCCCTCTACGGAATCTCCACGAAAACCCTGGATCCGAATCAGATCCACCTTCTGTTCGCACCAATCATGACCGCCTACGGTTTGGCCTTTATTTCCATACTTTGGAGCAAGCTCTCGTTCGTCTCCTCCATTCCGATGACAAAAAATCTTCATCATTTCGTCATCATCACCATCAGTGCCCTGCCCCTTCTCATTTCACTCCCCAATAAAGTCCTACTCGGCCTTGATCGTAAGGACTCCGGAGGAGTGCCTCACTGGCCTCCGTATTTCGCGCCCGCGTTGAATCTCGGTATGAACAAATGGATTTCCGAGAAGCAGATTTGCTTTTCCGACCAGCCATGGGCTGTCGCCTGGTATGCGGATCGCGTATCCGTTTGGCTTCCACAAACCAAAACCGACTTCGTTGAAATCGAGAGTTCCGCCGCTGATCTCAATACACCTGTCTCCGGCATCCTCATCTCTCCGTCATCCCACGGTTCCGGGAACATAAGCACTGTCGCCGCGCAATATAAGGATTTCTCATCGCTCGTTCTTGACGGGTCCGTATTCACCGCAACATACCCTCCTGGCATCTCGATCTATGACAAGGATCAGAAAATCAGCGAAGTGATGCGCCGTTACAGTTATCGTGCCCCACTCGTCGGAATGCAAATGGTGTTCTATTCGGAACGCGCGCTCCGCTCAGAAGAAGAGGAGTAAAACTGATCATCCAACTACACCACCCACCGCATAGTTCCAGCTTCATGCCTGCCCGCAAAAAAAAAGAGCCGTCTCCACCGGCCATTGGTCTTTCCTTCGAGGAAGCCTTGGCTCAACTGGAATCCATAGTGGAATCCATGGAAGGCGAGCAGCTTCCTCTGGAGAAGCTTGTCGCACAATATGAATCCGGCTCCGCCCTGTTGAAACATTGCGAATCCGTCCTAAACTCCGCCCAGAAACGCATTGAGCTCATCACATTGTCTAACACCGGCGAGCTTGACCACACAGCTCAGTCGCCCCTCAATTCAACGGATTCCGTAAAAACGGAACCGGATCAAGATAATGACATCAGCCTCTTCTGAAGAAACCCCGGTTCCATCTACCGGCGGCATATTGAACTCCATAAGCTCGCCCGACGATCTCAAAGGACTCTCTGACACCCAACTCATCTCCCTCGCAGGTGAAATACGGGAAAAACTCATCGAATGCCTCTCGAAAACAGGTGGACACCTCGGCCCGAACCTCGGAGTCGTAGAGCTCTCCATCGCACTTCATGCCGTCTTCTCCACACCGGATGACAAGTTCGTCTTTGATGTCTCGCACCAAGGCTACGTCCACAAAATGCTCACCGGCCGTGCCTCCGCCATAGACACCATCCGTACTTTCAAAGGTCTCAACGGGTTTCTTTTGCGCACCGAGTCGGAGCACGATGCCTACGGAGCCGGACATGCGGGAACAGCACTCTCATCCGCCTTGGGCATGGCCGCCGCCCGTGATCTCGCTGGCGGGAGCAACCACGTTGTTGCAGTCGCCGGAGACGCCGCCTTCACCTGCGGCCCCACCCTGGAAGCCCTCAACAACATCGCCGAGACCACCCGCAAATTCATCGTCGTCCTCAATGACAATGAATGGTCCATCGACAAGAACGTGGGAGCCATCGCCCGTTACTTCAATGCCCTCCAGACACATGCCACCTACACCTCAGTCCGCACATCGGCAGCGGATTTCGTGGAAAAAGTCCTTGGAAAAGCCGTCCGGAAAATTGCCCATCGCGTCGAGGAAGGTGCCAAAAACCTCCTTTTCCCCAATGTCCTGTTTGAAAAATTCGGCCTCCGCTACTTCGGCCCCATCGATGGCCACAACCTTCCCCTGCTCGTAAAAACCTTCGAGCACCTCAAGACGCTCAACGAACCGGTCGTCCTCCACATCATCACCGAGAAAGGCCGCGGCTACCAACCCGCCCTCGACAATCCCGGGAAATTCCACGGTCTCGGCGCCTACAAGATCGAGGACGGCTCCACTGACACGGTTTCCACCCCCACCTGCTCGGAAATCTTTGGCCGCACCCTTACCGACCTGGCAATAGACGACCCGAAAATCGTAGCCGTCACTGCCGCGATGCCCGGTGGCACCAAACTGGACATCTTCAAAAAAGAACTCCCGGATCGCTACTTCGATGTCGGCATAGCAGAGGAGCACGCCGCACTTTTCTCAGCCGGCCTAGCCGCTGAGGACTACCGCCCCTTCCTCGCCGTCTACTCCACATTCATGCAGCGTGCCTATGACATGATCGTTCATGACATCGCCCTGCAAGAGCTTCCCGTACGCCTTTGCATGGATCGCGCCGGACTCTCAGGAGACGACGGCCCCACCCATCACGGCCTCTTCGATATCGGATACCTTCGCCACATCCCCAATATCATCCAAATGCAACCCATGGACGAAGCCGAGCTCGCGGCAATGCTCAAATGGATGGCAAAATACGACAAAGGCCCAACAGCCATCCGCTACCCGCGCGGCATCATTTCCGGCACACCGGTTGACGAAAAAGTGTCACCTATCCAGCTGGGAAAAGGCGAACTCATCCAGGACGGCCACGACGTCGCCCTCATCGGCCTCGGCACATTTTTTCCCATGGCGGAGAAGACCAAAGACCTCCTTGAGCAGAAAGGCTTCTCCGTAGCCCTTGTCAATCCACGCTTCATCAAACCCCTCGACACCACCCTCCTCGAGACCGTCGCTGGAAAATGCAAAGTCATCTGCACCTTCGAGGATCACGTTCTCGCAAACGGCTTCGGGGCATCCTGCATCGAGCATCTCCACACAAAATCCATCCAAACCCCGGTCGAGCGCATCGGCTGGCCTGATGAATTCGTGGAACACGGAAAACCAGACGTCCTCCAGAAACTTCACCACCTGACCCCTGAAGACGCTCTCGACAAAATCCTCCGGTATCTGAATGCTTAGGATCTTCTTCGGATTTATCCCACTTTCCCCATGGAACTGAACCTCACAAACACGCCCTTCGACCTACGGCACATAAAACCCGGCGAGCTTGAGGAAGTCCTCGAAGACCCCTTTGCCATAAAGTTCCTTCCGGACAACGACCGCGAAGACGGAGCCTCACGCTACTACGCCCTTGGTCGCACAATCTCGGATCGCCACTTGTTCTTGGCTTTCACCACCGATGGAAAAACCGCCAAAGTCATTGCAGCTCGCGAAATGGGCGATGCCGAACGCCGCTTCTACGACCGCAACTACAACGAAATCCGCTAACACCATGAAAATCATCACATCTTGGGACAAGCTCCCGGACTTCGCCGACGCGGAAGCCGAAAACAACTTCTGGCAGGAGCACGAGCTCGACCCCAAGCTCATGGTCGCCTCCGTCCACGAAGCGGATTCCCGCGAGTCCACCACCATCACTCTCCGCTTCGATCCCCGCATGCTTTCGCGCATCAAACGCATCGCCCGCGGCCGTTTCCTCAACTACCAGTCCATGATGAAACAGTGGCTGGCCGAGCGCCTCGAAGAGGAAATGAAAAACCCCTGAGCCGCAGAAAGATCCAGCCGCCCGGAGCCAAATGCACTTCCTCCGCCAACCAAAACTCTGGCTGACCACTATCATCCTCTGGGCAGTCACACTCTACGGACTGTCTGCCAGATCAAAAGTCTTCCCCCCCGGTGGCCCGCAAATCCCCCACCTCGATAAAGTCCTCCACTTCGGATACTTCTTTGGAGGCGGTATCATTCTCGCCACCTACTTCCTCCTGAAAAAAGGAACCTCGGCTCCTCTCGCATTCCGCGTTCTGATTCCCGTTCTCATCCTTGCCATCATCGGCGCACTCGATGAATACCATCAGACATTCACACCAGGCCGCTCCGGAAACGATCCCTTCGATTGGCTCGCGGATGTCCTCGGAGCCACCACCGGTATTCTCCTAGCGAATCGTTTTCATCCTCTGCTCCGGAAACTTTCATCCCACTGACGCAATTTCCGATCAAATTAAGATTCTCTCATCTCCAATACCTGATACCACACCAACGTTATGACTCAACTCGACCTACTTAAGAAACACACAACAGTCGTCGCCGACACAGGAGACTTCGAGGCCATGAAAGAATTCATGCCACAGGACGCCACTACCAACCCGTCCCTCATCCTTCAGGCAGCGAACAAGGAGGAATATCGCCCTCTCATCGACAAAGCCATTTCCGAGTTCAAAGGCGGTTCGCTCTCCGGCCAGGCCCTCACGGACGCAGTCCTCGACCGCATCCTCATCCTCTTCGGACTGGAAATTCTGAAAATCGTCCCGGGCCGCGTCTCCACGGAAGTCGACGCCCGCCTCTCCTTCGACACCGAAGGAACAGTTTCCAAGGCAAAGGAACTCATCGCCGCATACGACAAGGAAGGCATCTCCAAAGACCGTGTTCTCATCAAGATCGCCTCCACATGGGAAGGCATCAAAGCCGCCGAGATCCTCGAAAAAGAAGGCATCCACTGCAACCTCACCCTCCTCTTCTCCTTCGCACAGGCCGTCGCTTGTGCCGAAGCGAAAGTCCAGCTCATCTCCCCCTTCGTCGGCCGCATTCTCGACTGGCACAAGGCAAACTCCGAAGGCCAGGACTTCGAGGGCGACAAGGATCCCGGCGTCATCTCCGTCAAAGCGATCTACAACTACTACAAGAAATTCGGCTACAACACCGAAGTCATGGGCGCATCCTTCCGCAACAAAGGCGAAATCATCGCCCTCGCCGGCTGTGACCTCCTCACTATCGCCCCGAAACTCCTCGCCGAGCTCGCCGCTTCCGAAGAATCCTTCGAAGCAAAGCTCACCAAGGAAATCGCCGCACAGGATCCCGTCGAGAAAATCACCCTCGATGAGAAATCCTTCCGCCTCGCTTTCAACGAAGACGCCATGGCCACCGAGAAAACCGCCCACGGCATCCGCGGCTTCGCCGCAGACATCGTAAAACTTGAGAAACTCGTCAACGAGGCTCTCTAAGGGTTTTTCGAAAAAGACTTCACAAAAAGGCGCGGCAGCAATGCCGCGCCTTTTCTATGGAGATAGCTCTCCAATTTCCCATAGCCATTCAGAACTACCCGCCATACGAAATCCACTTCCCCTCCCCCACCTTCCCGCCTTAAATCACCCGCATGATCGACATGCTCGTGCGCCTCTATGATTTGCCGGATTCCTCCGAGCTTTATCAAAACATCCAGTCCCAAGGTATCACCCTTCGCCGCGCACGCGCTTTCGAGAAGCACACCGTGGCAAACTTCGCCCGCGAGCACTTTTCCGAAAAGTGGGCCAGCGAAATCGAAGTCGCCCTCACCCGCCAGCCGGTCTCCTGCTGGATCGCCACACGCGACAAAACCATCCTCGGCTTCTCCTGCTACGAGACCACCCAGCGCGCCTTCTTCGGCCCCACCGGAGTGATCGAAGCCGCGCGCGGCACCGGCCTCGGAAAAGCCCTCCTCTTCAAAGCCCTCGAAGGCCTCCGCGACATCGGCTACGCCTACGGCATCATCGGCGGAGTCGGCCCGCGCGAGTTTTATCAAAAAAACTGTGGAGCCATAGAGATCCCCGGTAGCGATCCCGGCGTCTACGCTGACATCCTTCCCTGAAAATCCAGTGGCTCTTAGCGCGAATTTAGACCTGCCCGAACGCCTCGGTCCCATGACCGTGAAGGAACTCCGCCAGAGTCTCCGCCGCACCAGCTTCGTCTACCCGTTCATCTGTGTTCATCTCTTTGCCACCGTGGCTATCTTCGCCGAGTTCCAGCTCGACCTCGCCGGTGGCAGCGGTTCCACCATAGCCACCCTTCTCTGGGACGCGGAACACATCGGTGCCTTCTGGTGGGTAGCCATGGCCGTCTGTGGGGTTCTCATGCCCATGGCCGGTTTCCTCCTCATGCCTCAGGAAGTCGACGAGGGAAACCACGAGATCCTACTTCTCACGGAACTGAGCCGTTGGCAGATCGTGTTTGGGAAATTCATCATGCTATTCGGGCTCAGCGTCCTCACCTTCACCTCGCTGCTGCCCTACGTTGTCATCCGCTACTTCATCGGCGGTATCGAGTGGCTTCAGGAACTCGCAAACGCAGGCTCCGTCCTCAGCGTTGCCGCCATACTTTCCGCTGGCACCATTGCTGCCTCCGGCTTCTCAAACCTTACTACAAAAGGCGGCGTCTTTATCCTCTTCCTCTTCTCCGCGATCTTCGGCGGAGGCGCGGGACTGATAGGCGGGGGTATGACCATGGGCATGACCTCCACCTCGGATTGGGCACCTCTCGGGGCACTCTTCCACCATCTCTCGGTTCTCATCGTTGTCGCTTCCTACAGTATCATCGGAATGCTAATCGCACGTTCCCGTCTGCGGCTCGCCACCATGAATTTCGAGCTGAAACCCTCCTCCGTCCTCCTCATCATCACCGGCCTCGCTCCATTCATCGTCGGTGCCGTAGCAGCCTTCACCTGCGGGTTCGGCTCCATCGCCGGAACCATTCTCCTCACATACCTGGCCTGGAACACAGACGTCACCCCGAAAGCCCCAAAGTGGATTCCACCTCCCCCACCAAACATCCCGGAACCTCCCCCGCTTCCCGAATCAACCGCTTGATTCAGACCTGACCCTCGGATTTCGCAGGAGAAAATTCGCTTCTTCCTTTCGGCAAACCTTTTGGCAAAAACGGTACCCGCAAAGCCTCAAGCAAATCAAACGATCCCTCAAAATCTTCCAAACTGTCCGACTCCTGCTTTCCGAAAACCTGCTCTTCGATCATCTGGAAAACCATCTTCCCAACGTCCACACATTCCCCGATACCCCACTCCTCCATCAGAGTCGCAGCCATCGGCCCGAACTGCTCCAGCGCATAATCACGAAACCCCTCCAACAGTTCCTCACCACCCACATGGCGGTTCTGAGACTTTTTTCCTTCTGAAAATCTCTTCAGTGTGAAATCCAGCGAGTCCTTGAGAAAATAATAAGCCTGCCCGTCATACTTGTTCTCCCGCCTCAAAATTGACATCACGGACTCCTCAAACTGGATGGGTTGCATCCCGGCAGAAAATCAAAAATCAACCCACCTGTCAAAGTTCCAGTAGCCCACCTCCCACAGCTGG
>JBPOGC010000040.1:0-20121 GCA_051251795.1 Luteolibacter sp.
CAGCTCCCTCCCTTACAGCAATCCCTCACATGAGCGAAGCCAACTCCCAGCCACAGTCCACCGAAGCCGAACTGATCGCAGTCCGTCGGGGAAAACTCGGAAAACTCCGCGAACTCGGCGTAGACCCATATGGCGCACGCTTCGAGACAAGTACTTCCCCGGCTGATCTCTTCGCTGATTTCTCTGAGGAGAAACAAGTCACCACAGCAGGCCGCATCATCGCCCTGCGTGACATGGGAAAATCAGTATTCTTCCAGATCGGAGACGCCCACGGCTCCATCCAGTGCTACCTCAGCGTCAAGCACCTCGATGAAACACAGGCGGCCATCTGGAAATGCATCGACCGCGGCGACTGGTTAGGCGTCACAGGCGAGACATTCACCACCCGCACCGGCGAGCCCACCATCAAGGTCGCCAGCTTCACCGTCCTTTCAAAATCCCTGCGCCCCATGCCGGACAAGTTCCACGGCCTCTCCGACCGTGAGACGAAATACCGCAAACGCCACCTGGATCTCATTGGCAATCCGGACAGCGCCACCCTCTTCATCACCCGCTCCAAGATGATCGCGGAGATCCGCAACTTCCTCCATGAGCGTGATTTCCTCGAAGTGGAGACTCCAATGCTCCAGTCCGTCGCCGGTGGTGCGGCAGCGCGCCCCTTCGAGACACATCACAATGCCCTCGGCATGCCACTCACCCTTCGCATCGCCCCGGAGCTTTTCCTGAAAAGACTTCTCGTCGGCGGCTTCACAAAAGTCTTCGAGCTCAACAGGAACTTCCGCAACGAAGGAATCTCCCGCCGCCACAACCCCGAGTTCACCATGCTCGAGGCCTACTGGGCATTCTCCGATTTCGAGGAAATGGCAAACATGGTCGAGGAAATGACCTGCCATCTCGCCGAGAAATTCTGCGGCGGCCTCAATATCGAGCACAAAAACGAGGAAGGCGAAGTCATCCGCACCATCAATCTCGAACGACCGTGGAAGCGCGCGAACTACCACGACCTCATCAAGGAAGCTGCCGGTGACGATTTCTTCGATATCACCCCGGAGGCACGCGTTGCCAAATGCCAGGAACTAGGCGTCCAGCTTTCCGAAAACATGGAAGACTACGAGGTCATCCAGCAGGTCTTCGAGAAAAAGGTCGAGGAACACACCTTCGATCCATGCTTCGTCACCCGCGTCGCCAGCGAGCTCGTCCCGCTGGCAAAAGTCACCCCAGGCGGCAAAACCGTCGAAGTCTACGAACTCATCATCAACGGCCAGGAGATCTCCCCCGGCTATTCCGAGCTCAACGACCCCGACGTCCAGAAACAACGCCTGGAGCACCAGGCCGGCGGCGAAGAAGAACAGAACGTCGACTACGATTTCATCGAGACCCTGGAGCACGGCATGCCACCTGCAGGCGGCATTGGCATTGGTATTGATCGTCTCGTCATGATGCTAACCGGCGCACCTACTATCCGCGACGTAGTCCTCTTCCCGCTTCTCAAAAATAAATAAGGAGCAGCGACACTCCTGTCGCTTTAAGTAATGTAAGAAAAAGGGACAGGAGTGTCCCCACTCCTTACTTGATCTCCTGAGCTCTCTCGCTTTCCCAAATCGAGAACTCCCCCTCCCCCAGTTTCTTCGGGTTCTTCCGAATATACCTCACCGCATTCGCGAAGTGCTTCGAATCACGAATCATCGTGTCCCGATAATTCTTCTGCCAGATACTCCCTTTCCCAATCCGGCGCGCAGAAACACCCTTCCACGTCTTCATCAGCTTCTCCAAAGGCCACATCGGCGAGAAAAGCAGATGCACATGATTCGGCATGATCACCCAAGCCTGATGCCTTACCCGCATTCCGTGATCCTTCATCAGCGTCTCCACCAAAACCTCCCTACATAACGGTTCTCTCAACAAACAAGAACCCTCCCCCGCATCCAGCCACTCCTCCAGTTTCTTCGTAAAACGCTGATGATACTCTTTCTCCACTTCCTCCGTCCAAGGTTCCGGATGCAACCCCAACCAGATCTTCCTCTCCTCCGCCCAGATCTTCAGCTTCACTTTCGGCATCGCGTCCGCCAGACGAAAAGTGACGAACTGCATCACCTCCCCCTGCTGCCAATGCGGCAGCTTGTCTCCGTGTCTTTCAATCTCCTTGCTCCCATCCAGAAACATGCCTGGCAATTCTACAACTCCCTCCAACCCTGTCCAGTAAGGAGGAGCGACACTCCTGTCGCTCTTATCTTCAACACAGGGGACAAGAGTGTCCCCTCTCCTTATTTAAGAACTCGGTTACTCAATTCACCCGTCAACCCGCAAAGCAATCACTAGTCTCCTAAAATACTATTCAGAAATCCACCGACCTCATCCTTCACCTTTTCGCTCTCTAACAGCATTTTCATCCCTTCATTGATCAGCCCCGGAGCTTGCTCCCCGATCGTATCTCCCAGTTTCTCTTTAGCGAATTTCATCAGCACCTCGCTATGCTCCGGCAAATTTTCCAGCATCCTCAATCCGGCGGCCTCGATCAGCCTACTGGTCAGATCTTCATCGGGGTCATCCTTCGTTCCGGTCACCCGTAGCGGCGTCCATAGCAATCCATGTGATCCCCGCTTGAACACAACAGTCTCCGCTCCCGGTATTTTCCTCAAAGTCCCCGGCGCGATCCCCAGCATGAAAGTCCCGTCCAGTTCCTCACCCCGTATCGTCATCTCGCCTTCCAGTCTCACCAGACCTTCGGATGCCAGGACGAAATTCGTCAGCGATGTCACATCCCCCTCATGCCGCCAGTCCGTCTTCGCCTCGCTGAGCTGGACGCGCCGGAATTTTGAGGTATCCGCGTAGGCACTCAGGGCATCCAGCATTGGCAGTGCTGTCAGCACTCCGTTTCTAACCTTCATTTCCCCGCTGGTCACCAGATCCCCCGACCGGTTGTCCACGGTGAATGTAGTGGAAAAATCCCCGGACAGCCTTTGCGCCCAGTTTTCGCTCAAAAGCTCATTACATTTCACACCGTCTATCCCGCCTTCGAAGGCGAATGTCTTTGGCTCCAGCTTGTATTCGCCGGAGAGCTCAATCCGCCCGTCCCGCCATGCGGAAATCTCACCACTCGTCACGAACAGACTTCCATCTCCGAAAGACCCCTTGATCCGTTTCACATTCAGCGGTGGGACATTCTCGTCGGGTAGACGAACCACCCCACCAATGATCTCTCCCTTCATCAGCGCATCACCCGCCCCACGCGCCATCCTGATCGCCATTCCCTCTGCGGAAAACACACCATGCTCCAGCACCACATTGAGAATCACCTCGCCAATGTCCAGCGACTGCAGCTCCGCTTCTTTCGGCACCCAGCCCGGCTGCTTTTCCTTCACTTTCTTTTTCTTCTGCTTCGGTTTCGGTTCCACCGGCGCGGGCACCTTCTTCTTCGTCGTATCAATCCTGATCTCCAGCCTTCTCAACCGTGTGTTTTTAACCTCCCACACACCACGGCTCACCCCGCCGAAACCGATTTCCGTCTCAATTCCATCAGCCCTCAGAACGGAAATTTCACCCTCGCCCTTCGAGTCGAATTTCTCAGTCCTCACCGCCAGCCCATCCCAGGTAAATCGATCGAACTCACCCACAACCTCCGCACCCTCACTTACCTCTGCTGACATGAATTTCCGGAAATCCTCACTCTGCAGATATTTCCTCAGCCCCACATATCCCACTGCCACACCCACTAACAACAGCACAACAAGTCCGATGAAAATTCTCCCCAGCCAGGACTTCTTCCCACCATTCCCTTTTCTTCTCGAACGACGACTCATACCGAAAATTCTAGCCTCCCCACTCGCCACCGCAAGCCTCCTTACTCTCGCTTAACCTTCCGTCAGCAATCCCGCCGTCTTTAGAGTTTAAAGTTCATGATTTGAGGTTAATCTGCACTCATGCCTGCAACTTCCCCATTTTCCGAGCGCATCGACAAAAAGCAGATCGAGGAATCCAATGACTTCGCACCGAAATTCGACGCCAGCGGCCTCATTACCGCCGTTGCGATCGATGCCACCACCAAAGAGCCACTCATGCTCGCCTACATGAACGAGGAATCGCTCAAACTCACCTTGGAACTCGGCGAGGCAGTCTACTACTCGCGCTCCCGCTCGGAAATCTGGCACAAGGGCAAAACATCCGGCCACACCCAGAAAATCATCGAGATCCGCACAGACTGTGACCAGGACGCGCTCATCCTCATGGTCGAGCAAAACGGAGCCGGCGCCTGTCACACAGGCCGGAATTCCTGCTTCTACCGCAAGGTAGTCCCCGGCTCTCCCGCCGCTCTGAAATTCACTCAGGCCGACCTCACCTTCGATCCGGATTCCGTCTACAAAAAATAAGGGAAACCAGCTCCCCAACCATTCTCCGTCATTTTTTCCTCACTTCAGCGATTTTTCTATAACTTCACCCTTGCAAAACCGCACCCAATCCACTAGCCATCTCGCCCCGCGCATTCCGGAAACCCTCCAGACTCTGCCGGTAAAATAAATTTCCGTAACCACCACCATGGACATCATCAAGAAAATCGAGCAGGAGCAACTCAAGGAAGACGTTGCAGAATTTAACGTAGGCGACACAGTCAAAGTCCATTGCCGCGTTGTGGAAGGTGGTAAAGAGCGTATCCAGATCTTCGCAGGTCTCGTCATCGCCAAGGGCGGCAGCGGCATCAACTCCGCATTCACCGTTCGTAAAATCTCCTACGGAGAAGGCGTGGAGCGCGTATTCCCTGTTCACACACCACGTATCGCCAAGATCGAGGTCACAAACCGTGGCAAAGTCCGTCGCGCGAAACTCCACTACCTCCGCGAGCGTGTTGGCAAACGCGCCCTTCTCGTAAAAAGCGCCGGCTGATCCTCGCAGATCACACATTTTCCCTGAAAACCCCGCCGGTTCAAAAGCCAGTGGGGTTTTTCTTTGTTTCCATCCCCCGCCCCACGCATATATTTCCCCTCAGCGGATCATGCGCCTACCATTTTTCATCACCATCCCTGCCTGCCTGCTCACCATCTTGATCGTATGGTTCGTAAGCACGCAGAACATGGATTTCCTGACTCCCCCTTCGGAGGCCAGGCTCCAGGAAATTCGTACCCAGACCCAGGCTGGAATCCCCGTCTCCCCCATTCAGGAAGACGCCATCTCCGTCCAGGTTCCCATTCCGGCGGCAGATCCCGTAATCATCCAGGACGATCCGGAAGTCGTCGAGACAGTCGATCTCGGCGATCTCACCTCGCCACCCGTCCTTGACACCTATTCCAACCGCGCGCCGGAAGGTGCGGAAAAACTCGTCATTCTCGGAACAGCCCTCGAGCAAGCCGGAGCCTTCCAGCGCGCACTCCTCGCATACGAGCGCATTCTCGATCTCTCCCAGGCGGAACCAGCCGAGATCCAGGCCGCCATCTCGGCCATTCAGCTTCTCCGTCCCACTCTCCCACTTTGGAACAACGACCCGGAAACAGCCTACCCCGTGATTATCAACATAGGCACCGGCGAAAAATTCTCCGAAGAACTTCCCGGCCTCATGAAGACGATGACCAAAGACCTCCGCAACGCATCTTCAGGCCTGATCAACTTCCAGTTCAAACTAAACATCGGCCGCTCCATCCAGGCAACCGACGCACCCACCCCGGTCGCAATCTGGATCACCGGAGCCGGAGACTCCCCACCATCCACCGACGTCCTTTCCTTCACCACCGAGGAAGCCGACACACTCAGCCCGGACATCCTGAAAGTCGTTTTCAACCTCATCCGTAGCCAGCTCCAGAAATCCTCATCCTACAACCCCGCCCCGGAGGCCGCCAACGATCCCCTCACCGCCCTCGACTCACACATCACCCGCCTTCTCTGGAATGAATTCGGAACCGAAATGAATCCCGAAAAACCCGCCGAATAGCAGCATCCATTGCCTCCACTTCGGAATTTACCGTTAATATTTAATCATTTTGGATTCCCTTACCCAAGCCGTCCTCGGAGCCGCTGTAAGCGAAGCCATCCTTGGCAAAAAACTCGGAAACCGCGCCATCGCCTGGGGTCTCCTCTTCGGCATCCTCCCGGATCTCGATGTCATCGCAAACCCACTTCTTGATACCGCCCATCGCCTTGAGTTTCACCGTGGCCCCTCCCACTCACTTCTCATAATGGCTCTAGCCAGCATCTTCCTGGCAAAACCCCTCGCAAAACTCTGGAAACGCGAAAAAATCACACCCGCACGCGCTGGCACCTTCGTCTTTCTCGTCTGGTCCACCCACGTCCTCATCGATTGTTTCACCGTCTACGGCACCTCCGTCCTCTGGCCGTTTTCTGAAAACCGCATCGCCCTCAACAACCTCTTCATCATAGATCCCCTCTACACCCTTCCCATTCTCATTTCCCTGGTCTGGCTCGCCTTTCTGAGGACGAAGAAACAACAGAAAAAACGAACCAAAGTGCTCGCATGGGGTCTCGGCATCAGCACCGCCTACGTGGCTCTCAGCTTCGGATTCAAGTTCCTCGCCTCCTCCGCCTTCGATGCGGATCTGCAACACCGCGAAGTCACCTACACCCGTCGCATGGAAGCCCCCACCCCCTTCAACACCTTACTCTGGCGCTCCGTCGTCGATACCGGCGATGACTTCTGGATAGGTTACCGCTCCGTCCTCGAGTTCGGAGACAAACCCATACGTTGGACGGTCTATCCCAAACAGAAGCAAACCATCGCCCCCTACGCAGACCAGAGGGAAATCCAAACCCTCGAATGGTTCTCACGCGGCTGGTGGATCGCCCGCCCCCACGCAAAAGGCATCTGGCTCGCAGACATGCGCTTCGGAGAAACCAGAGCCTACGACGCAAAGCCCGGCATGGTCGACTCCCGCTTCAGATTCTCCTGGTCCTTCCAACCTGAAGCCGAAGGCGACCGCCTCACCCAACCGAAACCCAAAGTAAAAGACCCCGGAAAAGCCCTGAAACGCCTAGGCCTACGCATCCTCGGAAAAACCGACCAATGGGAAGCCAACCCCCGTCTAGCCGGCATCCCCGGCACCCTCCCCGAATTCCTACCCGCGGTGGAATAATGGAGAGCCGGTCTCCGGCCGGCTTCACTCCTCCAGGTCTTTCCCCAAAAGCTCCAGCACCTTCTCCTTCGCCTTCCCCCAGTTCTTCCTATCCTGGAAAACCACCTTCCCCTCCCGATCCACCACCGCTGTCAGGGTTCCATCCACACCGAACGCCTCACTCATCGCCCCGTTCTCAGGCTCTATCGCAAGCGGTAGTTTCAAATCAGGAAAATCGCTTTTCAAAACCTCCCGCACTTCTTCCTCCGGCCAATCCCCGTGAACCACGATCACCTCAAGATCCCCGTCTTTATTCTCCTCACGGAAGCCTTGTAATTTTTTGAGAGTATTAGGGAAATGGCTCAACGCACTTCTCATCCCGACGAAAGAAATAAGCCGCACCTTACCTAGGTTTCTTTCCGGCAACCCATCCGAATGAAACCATTTCCGAGCTTTGAGTGGTGGTGCAAGCTTGCCCACCAAATCCACCAGTCCATCCTGAGTTTTCCAGTTACTAAGCCCTTCTGGCAGCACCACCTTCACGTCTTTTGAGCCACTTTTCACTCTCAAAAAAGCTGTTCGCTGCCCATCCATCGTGGCTTTCTTGAAACGTAGATCATGCCAACCTTCAACCAACCCGCCCACCTTGAAATAGCCTTTGGCATCCGTCCTTTTGGAAAAACCAAGCAGATGTGATTGAATCTTACCACTATCTATACCGACACCTTCCACACCATTACCTGAAGAGTCCACAACCCTTCCGGAAACAATGCCAACTGCAATAGGCAGGGCTACAAGCTCAAAAGTGAGCTTTTTCTCTAGCTTTGATGCGACAGTCGCGCGTTTCGCACCATAGCCTCCTTTTGAAACCAAAATCGTGTAGCTGTCCGCCGGCAAAACATCGGCAAACTCAAATTGTCCGTTTTCATCACTAAGGATGACCCCCGGCATCCAAGAGCGATACAAATATTGTCTTGGCAGGGAGCTTTCCACGACAATAGAAGCATCTTTGATCGGCTCGCCGTCTTCATTGACTACTTTACCGGTGAGGGTCTTCAGAGAAGCCTCACGCAAGCGGAGCTCCACGTTTTCGCCCACAGGATAGCATTTTTCCAGTGGTGACATGAGAGGGCCGGATCGCGCCACCAGATGCGCAACCTTCACCCCGGCAGGCAGCTTCAAGGAAAACCTTCCCTCCTTATCACTCATTAGCTGAAATGAATTAGACATCCTGTCTCTTGGTTCGAAACATATTATACTAACATCAGCCACTGGCTGACCCGATTCATCTAAAACAACACCTTCAATTTTAACTTCCCGTATCAACTCAAAATTTGCTTCGTAGGATCCTCCCTCTACTACTTCAAACGTTTCGCTCATCCCCCTGTCTTTCTCTGATTCTGTCGTGTATCCTTCCGGTTCACGTCCCGCAGCATAGACCTTTCTACTACCAGCCGGCAAACGGTATTGGAAACGGCCTTCAGCATCAGTGAAGTTCCACCAAAGGTGAAGAGGTGAAGCACTATCAGTACTTGTAGCACCCATCTGATAATTCGATACAGCGACACCAGTATCAGCCAGAGTGATCCTCCCCGTTACCAATCCTCCTTTCTGAAGGATGAAATCAAAGTCTCTAATTTCCTCTTCGCTTTTCAAACTCACAGGTTTGATGTCAGCCACCCACTCTTTCCTCATCTCTCGGCTCAAAGAAACTCTGACATCATAATCACCTGGAAGCAAACGGCTCAAGACATAGCTCCCTTTTTCATCTGTGACCGTCTCATACGAGCATCCGCCCTGAGTATAATGGTAATGCTCCAAAATATTTACCGTGGCACCCGCAATTGGAGTTCCCCCAGGTAAGCTGACATGACCTCGCACAGAACAAGCAGGCCTTACTATGAGCTCTATTTCATCAATCTCCGAAGGTGATTTGTGTTGATATTTAGGATGATGGGCTCCTGGAAACTGCGCAAAATACGGATCATTGTGATCAACATAGTAAATCCCATCAAGGAGACCCAATATAGTACATCGCCCTTGGCTGTCTGTTACACCACCCCAGAAACCCTTTGGTAAAAAGGGCACTCCAGTCCAATATTCAGGAATTTTCCTTGGAAAGCTGTTAGAATATTCAGGGATTGTAGCTTGTGCCACCCGCAGACTCATACCAACAACAGGGTTCCCTTCGGTATCAATAACACGGAAGTTGAGTGAATGCCCCTGTGCCATGCGGAGTTCACCAGGAAATTCCTTATTGAGCCCTTCTCCACTTCTTGCTGCATAGCCATGCTCACTGTGTCGCGCGAAAACCCTATACCTAAGCCATTTCAAACTATCCAAATCATAGCCTAATACGACATCAATAGCTCCTTCCCCATCAGTTTCCCCACACAACTTCAGTGGCTCGAGCACTTGGTCAGCCACAACATCCCTAAGCTCAAGATAAACCTCAGCTCCCTCCACAGGCTCTCCCACATCTGAGACCACACGAAACTCGATCGCTTCTTTCTCAAAGCCTGCCTCTGACTGCTCAACCTCTTCTTCAGTCTCCACCACATCCCCCGGCGGCTTCGTCAGCCCCACCGTCGCCAATCCCACTAGAACCGCCACCGAAGCCAACACCGCCACCCGGTTCCGTTTCCCGGAAAATTTCACGATCCCCAGCATCCGCCGTTTCAGATCCTTCGGGCTTTCCACCACACTCACCATCCCGGAAAAAACCGTCTTCGCCCCCGTGCTCCCCTCCAAAAGCCTGAGCAGCATCTCCCCGTAATTTCTCGCCTGATCCGCCCCCGCCCTCTTCAGCACCCACGCGTCTGTCGCCCTCTCACTTTCCACCCTCACCCGGTGAAACGCCCACCATACCAGCGGATTGAACCAATGCACCGCCTGTAAAACCACCAGTAAAAAATTCACCCAAAGATCCCGTCTCTTCCAGTGTCCCAGCTCATGCATCAGCACCAGCCGCAGCTCCGCTTCAGAAAGCCGCTTCAACGCCGAAGGAGGAATCAAAACCTTCGGACGAAACACCCCGAACAACGCCGGAACCTCCACCGCCTCAGTTACCCTAATCGCAGGAAATTCCTTCAGACCAAGCTCACCTCCCAGCTTTTCCAGAAACTCCCCCAACCCTTCCTCACTCCCATCCTGACTAAGGAAACTCTCAAGTCTCCTCCAGAATCTCCACGAGAAAAAACCTCCCGCACATAAAAAGAAAGCCGCTCCAAACAACCACACCCCAAACAAAACCTCCCACAGCCCCAACCCACTATCCTCCACGATCTCCGGGGCGTCACTCTGCTCCGAGGACAAAGACGCAGCCGCTCCCATCCTCTCAAAATCAAATTCGCCTACCTCCCCCGGACTTGGAAGCTCCAGCTCAGCGACCTGCATCACTTCATCCGTCTTCAACGGGACTTCACTAACTACTGCGGGCACCTCGTCCATCACCAGCATCCGCTGCCAGGAAACCGGACTACTCGGCAAAACAGGCATCACCAATCTCACCGCCACCAGCAACCATAAACCATGCCGCCAACCTGCCGGAATATACTTTCCACAACACAGCACCACCACCCCGATCACTACCGAAAGCACCGCCGCATCTCGTGAGGCGAATAAAAGATTCTCCATCCAGACATTCATTGTTCCTCTCCTTTCTTTGTTTCGTTCCCATCCAACAAATCACGCAAAGCATCTATCTCCTCCTCACTGAGCTTCCTCCTGCTCTTCACCATCTGCGCCAGCATCGGCGTCAAAGACCCGCGGCTGATCCTCTCCAAAAACGAATCCGTCTCTGCCATCACGGCCTCCTTCCTCTCCACTATCGGGAAATATAAAAACCGATTCCCCTCCGCTTCCGCCCGCAGCGCGCCCTTTTTCACAAGCCTTCCCAGCAGCGTCTTCACCGTCTGCGGCTTCCACTCCTCCACCTCGCCCAGTGCCGCCACCACATCCTGTGCCGTCACCGGAAAGCCCTCCCAAACCACCTCCATCACCTTCCACTCCGATTCTGAAATACGCTTGACCTCCGACATGACTACACTTGTAGACATAACTAACTACATATGTAAACAGCTTTATCGAAAAACAAATTAGCCCACCCCCTTCTTTGTTCGAATCCTTTCCCCATCAGTCTTCCTTGGAGTTTGAAATTTAGAGTCTAGAGTCCTCCCAGATGCCCACCCTTTCTCCCGCGACTCTTCCTGAAAACCCGTCTTCCGACGATATCCTGGATGCCTTCCTAACACACCTCGAGACCAGCGGCACCACCCCCTACGACCATCAAGAGGAAGCCATCCTCGAGCTCTTCGCCGGGAACAATGTCATCCTAAATACCCCCACCGGCTCGGGAAAATCCCTCGTTGCTCTCGCCCTCCAGTTCCTCGCCATCTGCCAAAAGCGCCGCTCCTACTACACCGTTCCCATCAAGGCTCTGGCCAACGAGAAATTCCTCTCCCTCTGCGACACCTTCGGCCCCGAAAACGTCGGCATGATCACCGGTGATGCCACCGTGAACGCCGACGCCCCTGTCATCTGCTGCACCGCTGAAATTCTCGCAAACCTCGCTCTCCGCGATGGCGCGTCCGCCCTTGTCGATGACGTAATCATGGACGAGTTCCATTACTACTCGGATCACGAACGCGGCGTCTCCTGGCAGATCCCCCTCCTCACCCTTCCCCGCGCCCGCTTCCTCCTCATGTCCGCCACCATCGGTGACACGGAATTTTTCCAGAAAGAAATCACCACCCTCACAGGAAATACTACAGTCCTAGTAAAAAGCGAAAACCGCCCGGTTCCCTTGGAGTTCGATTACTCGACCATCGCCCTTGAGGAGAAAATCGAAGAACTCGTCACCCAGGATCGCGCCCCCATCTACCTCGTCCACTTCTCGCAGCTCGCCTGTGCCAAGACCGCCCAGGATCTCATGTCCCGCAATTTCTGCTCAAAGGACGAGAAAGCCGCCATCGCCGACCTCCTAATCGATGCCGACTTCCGCTCTCCCTACGGAAAGGAGATCAAGAAACTCCTCCGCCACGGACTCGGCATCCACCACGCCGGCTTGCTTCCGAAGTATCGTACCTTGGTAGAGAAGCTTGCCCAGAAAGGCCTCCTGAAAGTCATCTGCGGCACCGACACCCTCGGCGTCGGCGTCAACGTCCCCATCCGCACCGTAGTCTTCACCCAGCTCTTCAAATACGGCGGCCAGTCCACCAAGACCCTCGCCGTCCGCGACTTCAAGCAGATCGCCGGACGCGCCGGACGCCGTGGCTTTGACAACGTCGGCTATGTAGTCGCCCAAGCTCCGCCCCACGTCATCGACAACATCAAGGCAGAGGCAAAAGCAGCCGCAAAAGGCGGCAAATCCAAAGCCATGAAAAAGAAGCCACCCGAAAGAGGCTTCGTGAACTGGGATGAAAACACCTTCCGGAAACTCATCGACGCCCCCTCGGAAAAACTCACCTCCAGCTTCCTCATGCGCCACGGCATGCTCCTCAACGTCCTCTCCCGCAAAGAAGAGGACGGCTGCGAAGCCCTCCGCAAAATCATCCGCAGCTCCCACGAGGCTCCTTCCAAAAAAGCCGCCCTCCGCAAACGCGCCTTCGATCTCTTCCGCGGCCTCGTCGAGGGAAACATCCTCACCATCATCCCGAAAAACGAGCGCACCACCCCCGCCAAAATCCGCCTCAACATAGACCTCCAGGAAGACTTCACGCTTAACCAAGCCCTCGCCACCTACCTCATCGAGGCCATCCCGCAGCTCGACCGCGAAGACCCAGCCTACCCACTCAATGTCATCTCATTGGCCGAGGCCATCGTCGAGGATCCCTCCCAGGTAGTCCGCAAGCAAGTCGACAAAGCGAAGGACAAACTAGTTGCCCAGATGAAAGCAGACGGAGTCGAATACGATGCCCGCATGGATGCTCTTGAGCAAGTCGAGCATCCAAAGCCCGGCAAGGAATTCATCTACGCCACCTACAATGAATTCGTCCTCGGCAATCCGTGGGCAAAGGAAGCCTCCGTCCGCCCAAAATCCATCGCCAGGGAAATGTTTGAGGACTACTCCTCCTTCGAGGATTACATCAAGACCTACGGCCTCGAAAAATCCGAAGCTGTTCTCCTCCGCCACCTCTCAGAGGTCTATAAAATCCTCGCCCAGACCGTCCCACCCTCCATGAAAACCCCTGAGCTGGAGGAAGCCGAGGACTTCTTCGGGGAAATGCTCCGCACCACGGATTCATCCATCATCGATGAATGGCAGGCACGGAGCGCGGGTATCTCGCTCACCCCCACAAAAGAAAAACCAAAGGCAAACCACCCCTACACCAGAAACAAACCCGCCCTCCTGAAAGCCACCCGCGCCACCATCCTCAATTTCATAAAACTGCTTTCCCAGCAAAACCCCGAAGCCGCACTCAAGGAAATCCAAAGCACCCTCTCCATCCCGGAACTTTCTGCTCTCATGGATGATTTCCACGAATCCAATGGCCTCCTCCGCCTCGATCCGGAAGCACGGAACCTGAAACACACGCACATCATGGAGATCCCCGAGAAACGCGTTTGGAAAATCTCCCAGACACTTATCGATCATGAGGAATTAGACGATCACACCGCAAATTTCGTCCTCGATCTCGCCGCCTCAGATGAAGCCGGACGCCCCGTCATTTCCCTGTCCGGTATTTCCGCGATTGAATAACATCCCGCATTGCAGTTAAATGCTTTGCATAGCCAAAGTAAATCAGCATACTTATGTCAATGTTCTTCCGAGTCCGGATACTCGCCGTGTTTCTTGTTCTCCCGCTTCTTACACAATGCGGCTCTCAATCCGCGCCCGAGGTTGCGGCAGTCACCGGCCCTTTCGATAGCAACGGAAATTACCGTGAGGACTGGGTGAACAGTCCGGAAAAGTGGTACAAACCCACCAAACCATCCACGAAGAAAGATACTGAGACAAAAGTCGTGAAGAGAGTGCCGGCACCCGCCCCGGTCACCCCCGTCATCGAGCCCAAGGTACCTACCCCACAGGTCATCCAGCCACAGACTGTTGTGGTAAGCCCAAAGCCAGCTCCTCCGAAGCCAAAGCCGAAGCCGAAACCACCCACTTACAACAAGCATAAGGTCGTAAGAGGAGACAATCTGACAAAGCTCGCCAGAAGATACAGCTCTTCAGTCGCATTGATCAAGAAGGCCAATAATCTAAAAAGCGATGTCATCATGCTTGGCCAGACTTTGAAGATCCCTCGCTGATCAGCTCAAGCCATACCCGGGCTTGCGGTTTCTGAAGAAAAACCTTAGCTAGTCACGCGATGCGGTTTCCCGAAAATTTCCTCTTCGGCACCGCCAATGCCGACCACCAGACAGAAGCCCACGATCCCCTCCACGAAGACGTCTGGGATCTATGGGAGCGCTGCCAAGGCCTCACCCCACGCAAGGAAGCCACCGATTTCTGGAACCGCTACGAAGAAGACATCGCCTCCGCTGCCGCCCTCGGCTGCAAGCTTTTCCGCTTTTCCATAGCATGGGCTCGTGTGGAGCCGGAGTGCGGCACTTTCGATGACGCCGCACTAGCCCATTACAGTGACCTGGCAGACTGCGTGAAACGCCACGGCATGAAGCTCATGGTCACCCTCCATCACTTCGTCTGGCCCGTCTGGCTGGAGCGCGATCACGGCGGCATGATCGGCACCGATTTCCCCGATCTCTTCGCCCGCTACGCTGACAAAATATCCGAGACATTCGGCGGAAAAATCGACTGGTGGATCACCTTCAACGAGCCCAGCCAGCTCACCTTTGGATACATAAAACCCTGGTGGCAAAACCGCTATTACATGCCCCCCGGCCTCCCCCGCGGATCGGAAGTCGATGCCGAGGCAGAGGCCGTTGGCAAACTCGTCCCAAACCTTTTTCTCGCCCACGCCCGCGCACGCAAAGCCATCCAACTCCGCCAGCCTGGCGCCAAAATCGGTGTAAACCCACTCGTCACCGGCTTCCCCACATGGCTTCAGAAACTCCTCGATTGGGGAGCCTGCCATCGCGGCATGGCAGAAGCACTTTTCAAGTTCACCACAAAGGGGGCTCTCGTCACAGAGTACGGCGATGTCGATATCGTAGTCGGCGGCATCACCATGGAAGACCAGACACGCTTCGAGTCCAGCGATCCATATCTCCTCACCGGCAAAGCCATCATCGTCCATAGCGATTCCCTGGACGAAACCCGCGCATCACTCAGCGGAAAAAAAATCGGAGTCATCGCAATCGGCAACCAGCCGACAAACTGGAAACTGCACCTACCCGCCACCAGTCAGAAGATTCTCTTTAAAAACTACGACGAGGCTCGAGACGCACTCGATGCCCAACGTGTTGATGCCATCTACGGCGACGCCTTTTTCCTTCTACCAAAGGAACTCGAAAACCGCTCGCGATTCCGTTTTCTGGAAACCGGACTCAGCGAAGAGCACTACGTCGTCCTCGCACCCCACGGCCACACCCACCTTCTCGATCTCGTCGATGGCGCGATTCAGAAATTCAAGGAAAACCTCACCGGCTATTGCGATGTTTCCTGGTTGTCCGAGCCAAAAAAAGTAGCCTCGCAATCACCCCGACCCATCTCCCTTCACGAGGTTTTCACAGGTGAAGACAGCCTGCCGGAAAGACTCTCCACCGGACGTGGCCTGCGCCGGGTAAAGCGCCGGAAAAAGATCAAGATCGGTATCCGCAGCGATGCTCCCGGAGTCTCGGAAAGCTGCATCGCGGAAGGCTTGGAAATCCAACTCGCAAAACTCATCGCAACCGAAGTCTTCGGAGATCCCTCCGCACTCGAGATCGTAGCCATCAATCCCTCGGATCGCTTCGAAGCCCTGGAGTCGAAGAAAAGCTGGTTCAACTGGGCATGGCGTTTCTGGGGAACCACCAGCCTCATTGCCAATTCCAACTGGTGGTATCTCGGCATGAAGGGAAAGCTCGCCAAAGAACTCTGCCCCGAAGAAGCCATCGGCGCACAGGACTTCATCGGCCTGGACTACTACTGGGGTCTCCCCACCCACCGTCTGCACAAGTTCCGCCTTCTCGAAGACGCCGCCCAAGGCCGCTTCCTCCGTGCCCCCGTCTGGCCACGCGGCCTCTTCCACGCCCTCCGCCGCTACAGTCGCTGGTTCCCCGGCCAGGAACTTTTCATCGTGGAAAACGGCTGCACTCCTACCGCTGGTGAGATCTCCAGAGCGGACTACATGAAGTCCCACCTCGCTGAGGTCAGCAAAGCCATCGAAAAAGGAGTCCCCGTCCGCGCCTACAACTGGTGGTCCATCACCTCCAACCGGGAGTGGGGCCACCCCTTCGATCCCAACACGGACTTCGGCCTCCACTTCGTGGATCTAGACAACGACAAGGCACTCATCCGCCAGCCCACTCCCGAGGCAAGGCTCTACAAAGAAATCATCGCCAAAGCAGGAGCGTAGGCTTCAGCCTACCTAGGACAGCGGGCTTCAGCCCGCTTCACCCTTCTCTTAAAAAGTCACCGCGGTTCCCACCATGAAAAAGGCAATCATCCTTACCCTTCTCATCTCCCTGAGCTTTGTGATACCATTGTTTGAAGCACCCGCTTACATCACCTCTCTCTGGCCAGCCATCTGTGCTCTTACCGTCATCATCCTCACCCGCCAGGCAGCCCTCGGCCTGGGTAGCGGCGTGGTAGCTGGAGCCATTCTCATCCATCACGCAAATCCCCTGGCCGCGATCCGCTCGATCTTTGCAGATTACATTTTCCCCTCCCTGGACGGCTCATGGCACATCGGAGCCATCCTCTTCACCCTCATCCTCGGAGCCTTCGCCGGCCTCCTGGAAAAATCCGGCGGCTTCGATACCATCCTCACAAAACTCATCGCGAAATCCAAACAACCGCAGAAACGACTCCTTGGCAGCGTCTATCTCATCGGCCTGCTCTGCTTTTTCGATGGCCTGGCAAACTCCCTCCTCTGCGGTCGCATCGCACGCCCACTCGCAGACCGCACCGGAGTCTCCCGCGAACGCCTCGCCTGGGTTGTCGATTCCACATCATCCCCCGTCGCCTGCGTCGCCTTCATCTCCACCTGGATCGCCACCCAACTCTCCCTTATCCAGGACGCGCTCAAAGACGACGCCCCATTCCCGGTAGAGCCATACGCACTGTTCTTCTCATCCATCCCCGCAAACCCTTACTGCCTCCTCACACTTCTCCTGATCCCTCTCGCCGTCTTCCTGAATTTCCAGCCAAAGGCGATGCGCCGGTATCAGCCACACACACCGGAAAAACCAGACCTAGCAGAAGCAACAGGCACCTCGCCAAAGCGCGCCATCATCCCATTGGCAGTCCTCATCCTCGCCATTTTCCTATCCTTCCCCCTGCTCAGCAGCCCACAAACAGACCTCCTTTCCCTAAGCGGATGGCGGGAAGCATTCAGCGGAGACGCCGGCCCCTACGCCCTAGTCGCAGGCAGTCTCATCGGTCTCGCCACCGCATGGCTCCTTTACCCGAAAAACCGAAAACACACCGCTGGCGAAGCCGCCTACCATGGCGCGACAAACCTCCTCCCAGCCCTCATCATCCTCATTCTCGCATGGTCTCTTGGAAACGTGTTCTCAGACCTCGGAGCAGCTGAACAAATCGCAAACCTCCTCTCCAACAGCTTTCCCGTCGCATGGCTCCCCCTCGCCGTCTTCGTATCCGGTGCCATCATCGCTCTAGCCACCGGTTCTTCCTGGGGCACCATGGGATTGCTCATGCCTCTCGCCCTCCCCGCAGCGCTTGCAGCTGCAGCCTCTGCAAATCTCCCCGCCGGAGAAATCCTACAACTCGCCCCCGCCATTATTGGCGCAGTCTTCGGCGGCGCCGTCCTCGGAGACCATTGCAGCCCCTTTTCCGACACCACCATCGTCAGCGCCATCGCCTCCGGCTGCGAGCCCACCGCCCACGTTCACTCCCAGCTCCCCTTCGCAGGCATCGCCGCCACATTCGCCGCCCTCTCCTACTCCCTGATCGCGTTCGATCTCTCACCCATCTTCGCAACCACACTGGCTGCAGCAGCCCTGGTCGCCACAGTCTATTTCCTCTCAAAGCGAACTCAAATCGCATAACAGGAAATCCATTTCACCTGTTGCCCCCCTTCACCTTTTCCTCAAAACTCCGGCATGTGGCTAGCGAACACAAAAGCAGAACTTAAGAAACACATCCGGCACCTCGAAAAGCCGATCATCCTCGTGCCCACCATGGGCGCCCTGCATCCCGCCCACGCATCGCTCATCGCGCTTGCCCGCAAAAAAGCAGGAAGCGAAGGAACAGTCATCGTCTCCATCTTCGTAAACCCCATCCAGTTCGACAAAAAAGACGACCTGGAAAACTACCCCCGCCCCATCGAAGCCGATCTCGCCATCTGCAAAACCGCCGGAGCCGATGGAGTCTTCGCCCCCGATGCAGCCGAAATGTATCACCCGGATAGCTCCACAAAAGTCTTCGAGTCCGCCTTGTCAGAACACCTCTGCGGAGCAACCAGACCCGGACACTTCGATGGAGTCTGCACCGTAGTCCTGAAATTCTTCAATCTGACCCACTGCGATGCCGCCGTCTTCGGAGAAAAGGACTTCCAACAACTCGCCATCATCCGCCGCATGATCCGAGATCTCGATCTGGACATCGAAATCATCCCCCACCCCACCATGCGCGAACCCGACGGCCTCGCCATGTCATCCCGCAACGCCCGCCTGACACCCGAGCACCGCACCGATGCTCCACGCATTCACCGCGCTCTAAAAACAGCAACTGAAAAACAATCCCCCGAAGACATCATCGAAACCGCCCGAGCTATCATCACCGAATCCCCGTTCGCAAAAATCGACTACCTAAGCCTAGTCGACTCCGAAACTCTTGCTCCAACCACATCCTTGGAAAAACCCACAAGCCTAGCCTGCGCCATTCACTACGGAGACGTCAGACTCATCGATCACATTGACCTCAAGCCGCAAAGTCCCTGAGAAGACAACCCGATCAGTTCGCCACCAGGTTCATGATCTTACCCGGAACATAGATCACCTTCCGGATCGTCTTCCCATCGATAAAGTCCTGAATTTTCTGAGAAGCCAGAGCCAGCTCCTTCGCCTCTTCCTCAGTAGCATCCTTCGCCATCCAGATCCGGTCACGAAGCTTCCCGTTCACCTGAACGACCAAATCACACTCCGTCTGTATCAACGCCTCTTCATCATACTCAGGCCAAGTCATTTCCGAGAGCAAGCCCTCGCCACCCAACTTTGAATGGATCTCCTCCGTGATATGCGGAGCAAACGGATTCAGAATCTTCAGGAAAACGATGAACTCTTCCAAAGGCACAGCACCTGCCTGGGTAAACGCATTGGTGCAAATCATCATCTGCGAAATCGCCGTATTGAAACTCAGCTTCTCAATATCCTCGCCGACCTTTTTGATCGTCTCATGCAGCACCCGCAGCAGCTCTTTGTCAGTGCAGGTCGCATCGGAAATCTTATCTGACTTCCCACCCTCATCCGCCACAGCCAGACGCCAGACACGAGCAAGGAAACGGGAAACCCCTTCCACACCCTTCATCTGCCACGGCTTCACCTGCTCCAGCGGCCCCATGAACATTTCATAAAGCCGCAATGAGTCCGCCCCGTAGGCGGAAACCACCTCGTCCGGATTCACCACATTTCCACGGGATTTCGACATCTTCTGTCCATCCTCCCCCATGATCAGCCCTTGGTTCACAAGCTTCTGAAACGGCTCCGGCGTATGCACATGCCCCAGATCAAAAAGCACCTTGTGCCAGAACCTCGCATACAGAAGGTGAAGCACCGCGTGCTCCGTGCCACCCACATAGAGATCCACCATCCCCGGCTTCTCACTCGTCCAGTATTCCTCAGCCTCTTCGGAAATAAAACGCTCCGTATTACTAGGATCGCAGTAGCGCATGTAATACCAGCAAGACCCCGCCCACTGCGGCATCGTATTTGTCTCACGGATCACACCGTCCTCCAGCTCCACCCAGTCACGAGCCTTGGAAAGGATCGGCTCCGGAGAACCGGA
>JBPOGC010000041.1:0-19678 GCA_051251795.1 Luteolibacter sp.
CCATCACGAGAACGCGTGCTCAAGCGCCTGACGCCGCACACTGTCCAGATCCCGTTTTGTGGAGCGCGCGCGTCCCATCACACGCAGCGAATAGATCGTGCCCATCAGGAAAACCGCCACCTCGTGAATCTTTTTCCCAGGCGATAGCCCGCCCGTTTTTTGCGCCTCCTTGAGAGCCTCCTTGAGGACATCCTGCATTGCGGAGAGATACCCCCGCACCCGCTCACCCGCCGCCTCGTCAATTGTGGAAAGCTCCAACAGCACATTCATCAGCAGGCACCCCTTCGGCCTGTCCTCAGCCACCATCTCTGCGATCATCTTTCGGAAAAGCCCGTCCAACCCCTTTTCAAGACCCCCGGCCTTCGACAGCGCATCCCGTATCGCCTCCAAAGACTCCTCCCCATACGCATCAATCACCGCCATCAGCAATCCACCCTTACTGCCAAACGCCCCATAGATACTCCCTGGCCGCAAATTCATAGCCTCCACCAGATCCGCCATAGAGCTCGCCCCATACCCCTTTTCCCAGAAAAGCTCCATCGCTTTCCCTAGCACTTTGTCCCTTTCGAATTCCTGCGGCCTGCCCATTTCAACGGACAAGTTACCTTTCTTGAACAAATATTCAAAAACTTTTTGACGAACCCATTACCCACCATATTCTTGAACGTCCGATCAATAACCGGACATCAAGCAAACTAAGCATTATGTCAAAAGCACCAGATCTCACCAAAGAATTTCCACGCAGCCCACGTTCCGTTATCGGCGGCTACATCATCGCAGCCCGCGTCCTCGACAAATGCCGCGCAGTGATCGCTGACACCAACGGCGAATACCACTTCGCCTGCCCACTCGATAACATGTTCTTTGAGTTCACCGGCATCTGTAGCGACGAGTTCAAAAAATTCGTAGAAGGCGGAGCAGACGACGAAGCAGTCGGAGCCTGGATCAAGGAACACGCAAAACAGACCACCAAGGAAGAAGTCGTCATCTGGAACAATAGCATGCGCTACAAGCGCATCAGCGAAATGCCCGACGAACTTCAGGTCTTCCTGGAGGACTACATCGCTGAATTCATCCCGGCGGAAAAAGTCGTCTACCATTGGTTCGACGTCTACGACATTGAGGAAGGCCGCATCTAATCGCCTCTTCATGAATATAGCTCATATCTGAATGGAATTATTTCACCTGCCATTCAGATTTGGCATTGAATTCGCTAAAAAACAGAGGGATTGACGCATGAAAACAACCATGCACAATCCCGCCGCCGCGGCGGAATTTCCTTTCGCGATTTACAACTAACACAGTCCCAGGACTACCCCATTCCACAAATATGACCACCATCGCCATCAACGGTTTCGGACGCATTGGACGCCTCGTCTTCCGCGCACTCGTAGAACAAGGCCACCTCGGCACAACATTCAAAGTCGCAGCAGTCGGCGATCTCGTTCCTGCTGACAACCTCGCCTACCTTCTCAAGTATGACTCCACCCAAGGCAAATTCGCCGGTGAAGTCTCCTCCAAGAAATCCTCCCCCGAGCTAGAGGAAGACGATGTGATCGTCGTCAACGGCCACGAGATCCAAGTCGTCTCCGCACGCACTCCGGAAGGCCTCCCTTGGAAAGAGCTCGGCGTCGATATCGTCATCGAGTCCACAGGCCTCTTCGTGGAGGACAAACTCGCCCAAGGCCACATCACCGCCGGTGCGAAAAAAGTCATCATCTCCGCTCCTGGCAAAGGCGACGGCGTTGCTACATTCGTCCAGGGTGTAAATGACAACGATTACGACCCTGCCAAGCACCACCTCATTTCCAACGCTTCCTGCACCACAAACTGCCTTGCACCACTCGTGCACGTTCTTCTCAAAGAAGGCTTCGGCATTCAGGAAGGCCTCATGACCACCATCCACTCCTACACCGCCACTCAGAAAACAGTGGACGGCCCTTCCAAGAAGGACTGGAAAGGCGGCCGCAGCGCAGCCATCAACATCATCCCTTCCACCACAGGCGCGGCAAAAGCAGTTGGCCTCGTATGCCCGGAAGTCAAAGGCAAGCTCACCGGCATGTCCTTCCGCGTTCCCACTCCTACCGTTTCCTGCGTAGACCTTACTGTCAAAACAGTGAAGGAAACATCCCTCAAGGAAATCAACGCAGCCCTTAAAAATGCTTCCGAGACCTATCTCAAAGGCATCCTCAACTACACCACCGATGAAGTGGTCTCCACAGACTTCATTCACGACCCGGCATCCTCCATCTACGATGCAGGCTCCTCCATCGAGCTCAACAGCACCTTCTTCAAGCTTGTCAGCTGGTATGACAACGAATGGGGCTACTCAAACCGCGTCATCGACCTCCTCGACGACTTAGTCAAAAAAGGCATCTAATGCGGAATAATGGAGAGCCGGTCTTCGGCCGGCTTTTCTAAAACAACCAATCAACAAAACGGGCCGCCCTAGTAAGGCAGCCCGTTTTTTGTTTCGTAGCAAATCTATGTTCCGTCCGGACTAACTCTCCTCGCCGAAGATCACCCGGTAAAACTCCCGCGCGGAAACCTTGTCCCCCTCATCACTGGGATGACTCCCATCCTCCACATAAAGATTCTCCCCCCTCCCCGCCCGGAACTCCTGCTCCCAGGCATCGCCCACCGGCACAATCTCCACCCCGGCAGCATCCGCCGCATTGCGGTAGCCATTTCTCACCCGCTCATTCATTTCATAAAAATCCTGCCCCTGCTCCTCATCCCAGCCATCCCTGCGCCCCCACGTCTGGTAAAGCAAAGGCACCGCACCCATCTCCCGCGCCGCGTCGGCGAAAAATTTCACCCCCGGATCCATCACCTTGCGCCGGTTCTCCTCACTGCTCGCCGGGTTCAGAGAATGATCCTGTATCACCACCACATCCCATTTCCGGCTGTGTAGCCTCTCCAAGGTCTCAGGCTGCGTCATATGTTTCTCCAGACTCCAGCCACCTATCGCAGCCCGCTTCACGGAAACCTTCCGCCCCTCCGCCCGAGCCAGCCTCGAAAACGCCCTGGGCACCCCGAAGCTATAGCTGTTCCCAACAAAAAGCACAGAGAGCTTCGGGTTCCCCTCCCCTTTGTGGATTTTCTCCACCTTCTCCGTCCCATTCATCATCGGCCCGCAACTGGCCAGACCCAGAAATCCCATAATTTTTCCTAAAAACATAATCCTCTTCTTCAGTTCTCTCATACCGGCGTTTCACCCCTTCAAAAGATCCTTAGCCGCCTTTCTCCTCATTTTCCAGCCATTCCAGAACAGGGCGAAAGCCACAAACACGGCCATGAAGAGCAACGCCCCTCCAGCCGCCTGCCAGCCATTCAGATTCCCTTTGTAAAAGTTCTTCACCCCGATCCCGATGATCCCGCTGTAAAGCACCATCACGTGCACGATGTAGATCGCAAACGTCTCCCGCCCCACCTTGAGCATCCACTCAATCCCGATCCCGAACCGGATCTCAATCCACCTCAGAATCCCCAGAAAGACCACGACCTCCGTAGACCTCTCGGTAAACCAGGTCAGAGCCGATCTACTGCTATTCGATAGACCAACCTGTGGCACCAAGACCCAGACCACCATCAGACCCGCCCCCAGGACAAAAAAACAAAGGCAGGACTTCTGCGTCACCGGCTTGTGATTTATCGAGCGCACATAGGCACCCATCGCCCCGCCCAGAAATGTAAAAGCCAGCCAGGGCGCGACCGGGAACACAGAATAAACCCCTCTGATCGGATTCTGGAAAACCATCGGCCACCCCTCGGGAACGTAGCTCCCCTCCGGCAGACTTTTCAGCCACAGGTAAAATCCCAGACAAAGCACCACCGCCATTCCATACCATAGCGTCAGCGGTAATTTCCCCACCAACCTCCGTAGCCCCGCGATCAAGATCAACACTACCAAACCAACACCAATGCATTGCAGAACGTGAAACGCGCTCGTCCAGGTACCAAACTCTCCCCGCAAGTACTTCCCCACATTCAAAATGGAAAACTGCAACGCATAGCCCCAGAACAAAAGCTCACCCGCCCTCCACAAACCCTTCCTCACACGCACCCCCTTGAAAAACACCCGCTCCTTTTCCCCGGAGAGAAGATAGACGAAAATCATCCCCGCCACCGTGAAAAACAGCGGTGCCGTGAATCCACGGATCGAGTTCCACACCACATAAATCGGATGTGAAGTGTCCACCGACTCCTTCGCCAGGGTAAGCCCCACAAAATGCCCCTCCAACATCAACAAGATCGCAATCGATCTCGCCAGATCGATAAACTTCAACCTTGGCTTCCGCGCCGGACTCACACTCTCACTCATTCTCCCCCAACCCATGCATCCCACCCCCCCACAACACCAGCCCAATCGGCTCTCCCGGAGGAGATTGAAGTTTAAAATTTGAAAATTGGAGCCTAACCTCAGTCATGGACGCCCTGATCAAACACCTCGAAAACGGAGAAGAACTCAGCCCCCGGGAAATCGAAGTCGCGGCAAACCTCCTTCTCGATCCGTCCATTGACGACACAAAGAAAGAGCACCTCCTTCTCGCCCTCTCCAAAAAAGGCGAAACACCCTCGGAAATCGCCGGCTTCGTCGAGGCATTCCTTGAGCACGCAGTCGACCCGGAAATCTCATCCCTCAACATCGAAGGCCCCACCCTCGATGTCTGCGGCACCGGCGGCGACAAGCTCGACCTCTTCAACGTCTCCACCACCGCCATGTTCATCGCCGCCGCAGCTGGTGCCACAGTCCTCAAACACGGCAACCGCGGCATCACCTCAAAATCCGGCGGAGCCGACGTCCTCGAAGCCCTCGGCATACGCATCGATCTCCCTCCGGAAGGCTTCCGCCACTGCGTGGAAAAATCCGGCCTAGGCTTCCTCTTCGCACCAAACTACCACCCAGCCTTCAAAGCCGTGGCTCCGGTTCGCAAGACCCTCGCCGCCGCAGGCCACCGCAGCATCTTCAATCTCATCGGCCCCCTCCTCAACCCCGCCCGCCCCCAATGCCAGCTCGTCGGAGTCGCCGAGAGAAACCTCTGCCCCGCCTTCGCGGAAATCCTCCAGCGCCTGGGCCGCGAAAGCGCATGGGTCGTCTCAGGCCTTGCCCCCGGCAACCGCACTGTCGATGAAATCTCGCTCATGGGCGCCACCCGCATCTGCAAATCCGGCTCTTTCCAGGATCTCGAAGACGAGGAGATCAACCCGGAAGACTTCGGCCTCCGCAAAGCCCTCCTGGAAGACCTCCGGGGCGGCGATGCAAAACAAAACGCCGAGATCCTGGAAAACATCCTTTCCGGAAAAGACACCGGCCCCAAAGCCGACATGGTTCTCCTCAACGCCGCCGCCGCCATCGCCTGCGCCGGCCTCGCAGACCACATGGGCGACGCCCTGGAAACCGCCCGCGAAACCATCACCTCCGGCAGCGCCCTGGAACGCCTCCGCCTCCTCCAGAACGCCGCAAAATAAAAGAGCGACTTTCCAGAATATGGAGAAGGAGTTTCCAACCCCTTTCACCACCCAAGAAATTGAAGGTTGAGATTTGAAAGTTACCGCATCTCCTTCGCCAGCACCACCGCCAGCCGATCCACCAGCCTGCTCTGCGCCTCCGCCAGCTTCTCAAACCCATCCCCCTCCAGCGGCTCCGTCAGCGTGGAATTCCCACTACCCAGCAACCGGCTGCTGGGCAGCGCATAAACCCGCCAGCTTGCCTCCAGCACCGCATCCCCATCCGCCGTCCCGTGGAAGCGCTTCACATCCACAGCCACTTGATAGCTCAGATCGCTCTCCCGCACCCAGGGATACTCCTGCACATTCCCACTTCCCCTCCGGTAACCCAGGTCGGTACTCAGCGCACTCTTGAAATTCCCCTCCAGATCACCGGCCCACTGGTGTTCGTCGGACGTTTCCATCTTCGTAGGAGTGCTCTGAAAAAACAGATACGGCCTGGCCACCAGGTAGTCCGCGATCGTCACAGGCCCCACGCCGATCCCCAGACCACCCTTCGCAGGAGCTTTCCCCACAGGCGCCAGGACATAGAAATTGATCCCGGATCCACATCCGGCCAGAAGCACACAAAACAGCAAAGCAGTTAATTTTTTCATAAAATTCAAATCAGTAAAAACTTAGCGGGCACGCGGGATCTTCTTCGTATTCCCATCCTTGCCAAAGATCAACGAGTTCGGCTTGTCCGCCAGCTCACTCACCAGCCTGTCGATCGAACGCACAGTCCCTCGCAGCTCATCCAGCGTCCTGCGCAAATCCCCGTAAACCGCTCCATCACTGGAAAGCGGCTTCAGCGTCGCATTCAGATTCGCCAGCGTCACCCGGAGATCCGCCGGTATCGACTTCGTCTCGTCATTCACCAGAATCTCATTCAGGGACGCCAGCGTATCCTTCATTTCCTTCAGCGTTTCCTCCGCCTCACTGACCACTCCGCCATCTGCTTCTATCGTTTCCTCCAGCGAGGAAAGCGTCACCGTAGCCTGCTTCGATGTCGCGCTGACATTTGCCACCATCGTCTCCAGCTCCAGACCGTTGATCTTGTCGAGAAGTACCGCCAGTTTGTCCTCCAACCGGCCTATCCCGGACTCCACAGTTGGCAAAACCGTGTAATCCCCCCTCGTTTGCAGTGCCACATCCGCTTGCCCGGGGAAGTAATCCAGCTCCACGAAAAGCTGCGCTGTCAGAAGACTGCTCGTCCTCAGTGAAGCTCGCAAATGTGTGGAAATCTCCTCAGAGAAACCGCCCTCACTCTCCTCGATCAGATTCGCCGGGAAATTTTTCACCAGCAGCCTCGTGTCCAGCTGGATCAATACCGGCATCCGCTCGATCGTCGCATCCTCGATCAGCGAATAGGAAATTTCCGCCACCCGGCCGATCTTGATCCCGCGGAATTCCACCGGCGCACCTTTCTGGAGACCGCGCAACGACTGATCCACCAGCAGCAGAAACTCCGTCCCGCCCTTGAACCGGCTCACCTCCGCCAACTCCTTGCTCCTGTACAAAGTGACCTGCCCACCACCGGCAAGCGGCTCACCCTCCAGCCCGTCCTCCGGCTGATCCATGGAAACCCGCCCGGACACCAGCGAATCCACGGACGGCAGCTCCAGGTTGAAACCCTGCGCACCCACATCCAGCTTCACCCCGCTCGTCTTCCAGAAAAGCGTCTCGGTAGTCACCAGCTTCGCATACCTTTCCTCGATGAAAGCGCCGAACCTCACCACCTTCTCATCTGGCAAAAACTCCCGGCTCTCGATCTTCCCGATCACCGTATCACGAAAGTAAATTCCACTTCCCACATCCACCGATCCCGGCTTCACCGCGCTCATGGTCAGCCGCAGCCCCGGCACACTGCTCGGTGTTAGCGGTGGCTCCTCCAGCCCCACGAATTCCAGCTTCCCTGCCGCGTCCCCATCCATGGATCCGGGATCCAGCTCGATATATGCCCCGCTGATCAGAGTCCCCAGTCCGGAGACAGAGCTCCCCTTCACCCGAGCCCTTACCACCCAGAATTGCGAATCCCCATGCACCAGATGCATATGCTCCGGCTTGATCCGCAAGGTCACATCCACATCCAGAGTATCTTTCAGATAAATATCCTCCAGCTTCCCTATCGTCACATTCCGGCACTTCACCTCCGTTTTCCCCTCAGCCAGATCCGCCGCACTCTCGAAGCGGACAGTCACCACCTCACCCTTTTCATCATAGCTGCGCTTCACCAGCCACAGACCCAGCAGCAATGCTACCAGCGGAATGATCCAGACCGGATTGAAGCTCTTGTCCCTCTTCACCTCTGGGTGTGTTTCTTCGGTCTCTTTCATAAATGTTCTTTCTCACGGTTCTCACGCAGCCTGTCCCAGATCAATCTGGGATCAAAGGAATGCGCTGAAAGCATTGTCAAAACCACCATAAGCCCGAAAGCCACCGCCGCACCACCAGGGCGTATCGTCATCAGATTCCCCATCTGGATCAGCCCCACCAGGATCGCCACGACAAAGACATCCACCATGGACCACCGCCCCACCAGCTCCGTCAGCCAGTAGATCTGATTCGCCCGCTTCCCATCCATTTTCAGAAAACCTGTCGCCGCCGCAGTGAGAATCCCTATCGCCACAAACTTCAGCCCAGGGATTATTACACTCGCAATGAAGATGATCACCGCCACCGGATAAGCATGCATTTGCCAGAATGTAGCCACCCCGCCAATGATCGTGGAATTCTCATCCACACCCAGCTGCGTCACCACCATGATCGGTAAAAGATTCGCCGGGATGAACGCCAGTATTCCAGCGATCCCGTAAGCCATCGTTCGCTCAATGCTCTTCTCCTTCCGCGAGTGGAGCGCGGATCCACACCGGTCACAGACGTGCAGCGAAACCTCACTCACCTTCAGGCAAGTGTGACAGCTCGCCATCCCGTTTTGCAGACTGCTCCTCACCCCTTCCTCCTTTTCAGCGCCAGCTCCAGCCGATCCCACAGCTCCACTTTGTCGATTCCACCCACCGCTCCCGCCAGGCAAAACATCAGCCCCGCCACCGCCCAGAAGCCAACCCCCAGATCCACCTGCGCCAGCTTCACCAACTTCAGCAGACTGATCATCGCCCCCAGGAAAAACACCTCCACCATCACCCACGGCTGCAGCGCCTGGAACCAGCACATCACCTTCGTCGCATACGGCAACGCCCGCCCGGTCATCAGCGGAACACAGAGATACAGCAACGAACACACCAGCAGGAACGGCAGCCCGATCACGAATACCGCAATGCACAAGGAAATCGCCCCACCACCCGCCGCCCAAAGGCTCGCCACAGCCCCCGGCACGGACACCGTCCCCTTGTTCCCGAAGACATCCATGGAAATAAAAGGAAAAATCATCGCCATCATCATCAGGCAAAGCGCTGTGAACCCATACGAGACCGCCCGCGAAAGGCTAGACTTCCTATTCCGGTAAAGCACCTGCCCACACTCCCCGCATGTCGCCTTTTCCCCCTCCCCGATCAGATCCACCGTATGCTCCGTGTCACAGAAATGACATGCGATCAGATGCTCCCTGGACCCCACCCGCGGCCAAGCGTTAGAATGATGACGATTCATTGATTTACAAAGGGAAATTGAAAGACACGGAAAGGGAAATCCGTGCTTAGGAGGTCATCTTTTCCTAAGAGACAAACCCCTCCATGTCAAAAGATTTACAGTTCCACCCCTCCCCTCATCCAGTGCGTCAAAATTCCAAATTCAGGCTCCAAATGGCTACAACTCTTACATTCCCATGTATTCCTTTCGGAACAATCTGCTTGACCTTGCATCCCTGTGCCTCTTCATTCCGCCCGCCCGCAAATTTTTGCGTGTGCCCATCTAATGGGTGAATTGTCTCCAGTCATCCCGTTCCATAGCCGCCAAGCGTCCCATGCCATCCAAATCTACCGCTAAGAAATCCGCTACCAAAAAAGCGAAACCTGCCGCTACCAAGAAAAAGCCGGCTGCCAGACCTGCCGTGAAAAAGGCAGTGAAAACCGTAGCAAAGAAGGCAGCGAAAAAAGCCGCCCCGGTTGCGAAAAAGGCAGCGAAAAAAGCCGCTCCAAAAAAGGTGACCACAGCAGCCGCAAAGAAAGCCGCTCCCGCGAAGAAAGCCGCCCCCGCAAAGAAAGCCGCTCCTGCGAAGAAAGCAGCCAAGAAGGCAACCAAGAAGGCAGCAACCAAGTCAGCCTCCACTCTCACCGAAGCTCCCGCAGCGAAAGGCAAGAAAACGCCGAAACGCCGGATCGACACTCCTGAAATCCAGGAAAAAATCCGTGAACTCATCAAGCTCGCCAAGGAACAGGAATATCTCACCTACGATGACATCAACGAGATCCTCCCGAACGACCTCGTAAACCCGGAAGACGTCGAGGCCATCATGGAGCGCCTACGCAACATGGAGTTCGATATCATCGATGCCTCCGAGGTCGACCGCTTCAAGGACAAGAAGCGCGACGAAGGCGACGGCGAGGAAGAAGAAGTCAAAGCAGACCAGAAACTCGACATCCTCGACGACCCCGTCCGGATGTACCTCAAGCAAATGGGCCAGGTTCCCCTCCTCACCCGCGAGCAGGAAGTGGAAATTTCAAAACGGATCGAAGATGCCGAGATCGAAGTCTCCAAGAATCTTCATAAATTCGGTTTCATCACAGACCTCTACCTCGAGCTCGCCGAGAAGCTCAACAAAGGCAAGGAACGCTTCGACCGCGTCATCCTCGACAAGAAGATCGAGTCCCGCGAGCGCTACATGAAAGGCCTCCCGAAGCTCTGCGATCAGCTCAAAGTCCTCCACGAGGAAAACGACAACATCTTCCGCCAGCTTTCCGGCAAGAACCCGCGCGGCAAGAAAAAGCTTGAGGAAAACTTTGAGAAAAACCTCGCCACCATGCACCGCATCTACGTGCGCTTCTACTACAAGCAGAAGATCGTGGAAGACTTCTGCGAAAGCGTTGAGGACTACATCGACAAGTTCCGCAAGTACTCCCGCCGCCTTGCCACCAGTCCGGAAGACAGCGAGTACATCACCAAGATGCGCGAAGTCCAGCAACGCTCATGGCTCAACGGGGAAGCCTTCGAGCCCACCTACATGGAGCTCCGCAAATGGATGAAAGCCGCCCTCCAGGCAAAAACCGAAATGGTCGAGGCCAACCTCCGTCTCGTCATCTCCATCGCGAAGAAATACACCAACCGCGGCCTCTCCTTCCTCGATCTCATTCAGGAAGGCAACATGGGTCTCATGAAAGCCGTCGAGAAATTCGAGTATCGCCGCGGCTACAAATTCTCCACCTACGCCACATGGTGGATCCGCCAGGCAATCACCCGCTCCATCGCTGACCAGGCACGGACCATCCGTATCCCGGTTCACATGATCGAGACGATCAACAAGTTGATGCGCGTCCAGAAGCAACTCGTCCAGGAATACGGTCGCGAACCTTCCCCGGAAGAAATCGCCGAGGAAATCCACCTCCCCGTCGAGCGCGTCCGCGCCGTTCTCAAGATGGCCCAGCAGCCAATCTCACTTCAGGCACCAGTCGGCGACTCGGACGACACCTCCTTCGGTGACTTCATCGAAGACAAAGCCGCTGACAACCCGATGGAAGAAGCCGGCTTCTCCATGCTCAAGGACAAGATCAAGGACGTCCTCGACACCCTCACCGAGCGCGAGCGCGAGGTTCTCGAGCAACGCTTCGGACTCAAGGACGGCTACAGCCGCACCCTCGAGGAAGTCGGCCGCCAGTTCCAGGTCACCCGCGAGCGCATCCGCCAGATCGAGGCAAAAGCCCTCCGCAAAATGCGTCACCCCACACGTATCCGCAAACTGGAAGGCTTCATCGAGCTCCCAGGAGCATAGGCATTTGCCAAGCAGGATACATAGGAAACATCGACCAATTATGCACTTGGGATCATAGCTTGATTTGGATCAGAAAATCCTTCAGGATTCACTCATGTTTATCGTCTCGGAGAAATTCACCCGTCGCCGCAAAAGCGCGTGTGCGGATGCTTCGCTACGGGTCGAACTGGAGCGCATTGAGCAGATGACTGTGGAGGAAAGAGTGAAGACCGCACTTTCAATGCGCAGTCGTTTCGACTGGCTCCAACCAGTTTCCAAAGCGAAGTGAGAAATGTCCAGCCCCTCAGAAACGAACCTAAGTGTCGCGGAACGAGTTGCTACCTTACTTGAAGAACGCGGCCTGCCGTGCGTTGTAATTGGAGCCGTAGCTCTCGCCGCTCACCGCTACCTTCGTTTTACTGAAGACATTGATCTGGGAGTGAACGCAGACCTCAAGCAAATGCGAAGCCTGGTAGAAACCTTGAACCAGGACGGTTACGATGCTGAATTCAACGAGCCTGGCAGAGACGACCCGCTCGGCGGTGTCATCAATATATCCGGCTCATTTGGATTGGTGCAAGTCATCAGCTTCGAAGACCGGTTCCCCGCTGCGATTCGGGACGCCCTCCGAGGTGAAGAAACCAGAATGCGCCCGGACAGTAGGTTGCGCATCGTGCCAATTCCCCAGCTCGTGGCACTCAAACTTTACGCAGGCGGTTTGGCATCATTCGCAGACATTCTAGAATTACTTCGGCGGAACCCCGAAGTAGATCTGGAAATGATTCGTGAAACATGCCGCAACTACCGGCTTCGAGGACTCGACATAATTCTCGAGGAGCTGACTGGAGACCCGTGAACTGACCACAATCAGACGAGAAATCCGCTTTTCGCGGTGGTGCGGAGCAAAACCCTGTGATTCTCTGAACTCTGACAAAAACATGCAGCCAGAAGACTTCACAAAAATCGAGTCCACCTTCGTCAGGCACCGGAACTGCCTGCTCGTCCGCGGTCAGTTCACCGGCATTTACACGGATTACTATCTCCACCTCATGGAGAACGAGCTCCGCTATGCCCCGGAGCTCGACCAGATGCTCAAGGACTCCCTCGCCATCCTCACCCTCCATCTCACAGCACGCCCATGGGCGGAAACCATCGCCTGGACGGCCAATCTCCGCGCACCCCGCATCAACCTTTTCGTCACAGGCTCCTCCAATGACGAGTATGTTACCGGCCGCGTTTTCACCGAAGACATCCGCGAGCCTGATCGCAATTATTTCTACTCCCAGACCACCATCCCGAACTCCCGCGAGCCAAGGAACTCCACCCTCGAGGTAGATGGCCGCGATCCGGTCAAATGGATCTCCCAGTTCTACGAGCAGTCCGAGCAGCGCCCCGCCCGCGCCTTCCGACTGGAAGACGAGAACTTCGCACTCATCGCCGCGCAGCCGGATGCCGATCTCGAGTGGCTCGAAAACCTCACCGATACCGACGTCGAGAAAATCGCTGAAACCGAGGAAACAAACCTCCTCGAAACGCGTCCCTTCCGCTTCCACTGCGGGTGCACGATTGAGAAAATCCTTCCTATCCTGGGCGCTTGGCGCGAGAAACCCGATGAGCTTTTCGCCGGCTCGGATAGTGTCGCAATCCAATGCCCCCGCTGCGCCGCATCCTACCGCGTCACCCGCGATATGATTTAAGCACCCTTCCGGGAAACCATCATCCAGCGATCCACACTCTTCCCCTCCGCATCCGGAAGCACACGCGAATGAACATTCCGCACATTCGCCAGAACCTCGAAATCGCGCGTCCTCACACTCGCCAGCATCATCGCATGCTCCACATCGAAGTAAGAGGTTGAAACAAAGACCCCGCCATCTTTCAGCGAAGCGAAAACCTCATCCAGGATCCCTTCCCAAACCATTGGTTCCGTCCAGTAATTCTGATGCCGGATGAAAACCAAATCGAACTCCGGCAGCTCCTCCATCCTACCCACCGCAGCCGCATTCCCCACACGGAAATCAATTTCCCCACCCGGCAACTCCCAGCGACCTTTGGCCTCATCGATATCCCCGTCACGCAAATCCACTCCCAGGTAAAACCCCACCTCCGCCGGAGCCAGAGCGGCTACCAAAGCCCCGGTCTCATCCGCGCGCCCACAAGCCAGATTCAGCACCGCCACTTTCCCGGCAAAGCTGACATCCGCCAGCTCCAGCACTTCGCGCAAAAAGGCACTAAGCCTGCGGATATCATCGTCCGTTCCCGGAAAAGAAAATGGAATGTTTTGAATCGCCGCAGCCACTCGTTCAACCAAACCAGCGGCCCAGCCACGCGTCAATCATCTCGATGATCACCTCGTAGTATTCCTCGCCAAACATGTGACCGGCCTCGGATACTTTCAGAAACTTTTTCTCACAAGTTGCCTCCGCAAAAGCGTCCTTACTGTCAGCTATGGGGACCACATCATCTTCCCTTCCATGGATCAAAAGCCATGGCTGCAAAATCCGCGAAACCGCACCGAGGGTGCTCCCCGTTTCAATCATATCGTCGACGAATTCCTGGGAAAGAGGACAATCCTCCCGCTCCCACATCACACCCTCACCGGGCACGATATCGCCAAACTCACGGCGAACAAAATCCGCCGTATGGGTCATCCCGGCCAGCGAGACCAGGCAATGGATGTCAAGATTCCTCGCCGCCCGGATCAACCCCACCGCAGCCCCCATGCTGTGCCCGATGTAGGCCACCCTCTTATGCTGTGGGATCGTCGCCAGCACAGAACTGAGATCCTCCACCTCCTTGGAAATCGTAGAGTCCTCAAAACGCCCCTCGGACTCTCCGTTCCCGGAAAATGAAAACCGAATGCAAGGCCAGCCCCGCCTCGACAATCCGTTCGCAATCGCCAGGAGAAGGTTCCTGTCCTTGTTCGCCGTCAGCCCGTGACCAATCACTATGATCGCATCTGCCCGGGAAGACCCGTGGAAGACAACATCGAGAGCCTCGCCCTTCGCGTTATATATCACATTACCTTTTGCCATAAATTTTACGCCTTCTCACCTCCACGCCCGGGGAACGTAAGTTCAGCGACTGCTGATTTGTCCAGTTCCCCCAGATCCATGTCCTTGAGTTTTTTGTATTGAGCCTCCGTCGCCTCGGACAGCGGAACCTCTACTCCGATAGCACGGGCGATGCCATTCGCGATGCCACTGTCCTTCGCCGCATGAGCCGCAGAGAAGTAACATTCGTGATCCCGATCCACCATGTCGTCCCCGTCCGTCTCCAGCACCCGGGAGTTCGCCCCGGTCTGGGAAAACACCTCGCGCAACACATCAAGATCCAGCTCCAACGCAGCTCCCAGCCCCAGCCCCTCCGCCAGCGCTGCCGTATTCGCATTCATCACCATGTTCACCAATGCCTTGAACTTCGCCGCATTCCCCACACAACCCACATACCTCAGCGAGGCGGAAATATCTTTTAGCAGCTTCTCGTTTTCCTGAAAAACCTGCTCATCCCCGCCTACCATCAGATACAGCGTGCCCTCCCTCGCCTGTGTGATTGAGGAAGCCATACTCGCGGCCAGAGTCTTCGCCCCGGCCTTCTCCGCCGCTACAGCCGCCGCCTCATGCGAGTCAGCACTCACCGTAGCGCAATTGATAAACACCTTCCCATCCGCTCCGTTCAAGAGGGATTCGCCATCGGAAAAAATTTCCTCCATGGAGTCGTCATCCGTCACCACAGTGAAAATCACATCCGCCGCTGCCGTCACCTCGGGCAAAGCCCTGGCCGCCACCGCGCCCAGCTCTCCGGCCATTGCCTCGGCGATCGGGTAATGATGATCGTAAATCACCGTCACATCATAGCCCACATCCGCCAGACGCCTGGCCATATTGGAACCCATTCTTCCCACCCCCACGAATCCAATCTTCGGCTTGTCCATAGGCATGGAAACTCACTCAAGCCCCAACTCCTTGCAAACGGAAAACCAAGCCCACAGACCTTTCCGCCAATTCCACGGACTCAGTCCTTCCGCGTCAGCTCCACGAACACATCCTCCAGCGTCGCCTCCCTGCGGAAAAGCGAGCGCAGCGGCCAGTTCTTGTCAGCTGCCAGATTGTGAATCGCCTGCCGGGTATCCGTCCCGGAATCAACCCAGATCGTAAACCTGTTCCAGCCACCGTCCAAAGACTCGGCAGTCACTTTCTTCACGTGCGGCAGCTCACTGAGGACTGGCGAGCCCACTTCTTCAGACACCAGCAGCTCGCATTGGATACGCCCTGCGGCTCTCATTTCGGAAATCAGATTCTGTGGCGTGTCCGCCGCCTTGATCTGGCCATTGTCGATGATCACCACACGGTTCGCGATCATTTCCACCTCAGATAGAATGTGCGTGGAAATCAGTACCGTATGGTTCAGCGCCAGATGCTTGATCAGCTCCCGGATCTGCCGGATCTGTATCGGATCCAGCCCGTTCGTCGGCTCATCCAGAATCAGCAGCTCCGGCTCATGCACCAGCGCGTCGGCCAGTCCCACCCGTTGCCGGTAACCCTTGGAAAGCGTCTTGATCATCTTGCGCCGCACACCCTCCAGCCCGCAGGTATCAACCACATGAGCCACCCTCCGTCGCGAGTCTCCGGAACTAAGCCCCTTGATCCGCGCCCGGAACATCAGATACTCCTTTACCCGCATGTCATCATACAACGGCACGTTCTCCGGCATGTAGCCGATCTTTTTCCGCCCCTGGATCGACTGCCGGAAAATATCAAACCCCCCGATCTCCGCCGATCCCGAAGAAGGCGGCAGAAATCCTGTAAGCATCCGTATCGTCGTTGTTTTCCCCGCCCCGTTCGGCCCCAGGAAACCGACGATCTCCCCCTTTGCCACTGAGAAGGAAATGTCACGCACGGCCAGATGCCGTCCGTATTTTTTTGAGAGATGGGAAACTTTGATCATAGTGCCTCGGGAGGGGCTGATATTTTCAGACTGCAATGGTTGACGCAAGCCCACCGTACCTTTAACTAGGCCTCACACGAGGGCGACAAGGTGGACAATCCACTCCAAACCACCTTCCAAGACACAAAAAAACTCATGAATTCATCGGTTTCGGCGCGGCTCAATGCGGATCTCCTAGACGAAAAATACGCCCAGTGGTCGGAAGATCCCCGCTCTGTGGAAACAACCTGGTCGTCATTCTTCGAAGGCTTTGAACTCGGGGTCTCCCAGGCAAAGGAAAAAGGCGGTGCAACCCAGACCTCCACTACCGCCACCTCCGGCGAAACTCCCATTTCCCGCGAGGACATGGAATTCAACGGCAAAGTCGTAGGCCTGGTCTACAACTACCGCACCCTCGGCCACACCCAGGCACAGATCAACCCGCTCGACGATGAGCCGGAAATCAACCCGCGCCTGAGCCTCTCCGAATACAAGTTCACCGAAGAGGAAATGAGCCGCGAGGCCTCCAATCCGTTTTTCTTCAACGGTGCCAAAATGCCTCTCCACGACATGGTCACCGCCCTGAAGGCGACCTACTCCGGCAAGATCGGCTTCGAGTTCATGCACATTCACAATACCGCCGTCCGCCACTGGGTGCGCGAGCGTATTGAGAATCACGGCTCCGAAGGCCCTGAAAAAAGTCCCGACCGTCAGATCAAATCCCTCCGCTGGCTCCTCGAAGCCGAGTCTTTCGAAAATTTCCTGGCAAAAAAGTTCCTCGGCGAGAAACGCTTTTCCCTGGAAGGCGGCGAAGGCGCCATGGTCGTCCTCAACGCCATTCTGGAAAACTGCCCCAAGGCGGAAGTCCTCGAGATCGAGATGGGCATGGCTCACCGCGGCCGCCTCAACATCCTCGCGAACTTCGTCCGCAAATCCCTCACCACACTCCTTTACGAGTTCACGCCGAACTACGAGCCAGGCCTCGTCGCCGGTGATGGCGATGTGAAATACCACCTCGGCTACGAGAGCAAGCGCGAGTTCCCTGATGGCAATGTCCGCGTCAGCCTCGCAGCAAACCCCTCCCACCTCGAAGCGGTAAACCCCGTGGTCGAAGGCAAAGCCCGCGCACGCCAGCGCGTCCTCGGCGATGACGGGGTGACAACAGACCGCAAGCGCGTCCTGCCCATCCTCATTCACGGAGATGCCGCCTTCGCCGGCCAAGGCTCCGTCGCGGAGGTGCTCAATCTTTCCCAGCTCCCCGGCTACCGCACCGGCGGCACCATCCACCTCATCATCAACAACCAGATCGGCTTCACCACCATGCCGGCCGATGCCCGCTCCTCCGCCTACGCGACGGACGTCGCGAAAATGATCGAGGCACCCATCCTCCACGTAAACGGAGAGGATCCCATGGAGCTCTACTGGGCTGCCTTGTTCGCCCTCGAGTTCCGTCAGAAATTCGGTCGCGACGTCGTCATCGACATGTATTGCTACCGCCGCCAGGGTCACAACGAAGCCGACCAGGCAGCCTTCACCCAGCCACTCGTCGCGAAGGAAATCGCCCTCCGTGAAACTTTCGGCCAGGTTTACAAGCGCCAGCTTGTCACCGACAGCGTCCTTTCCCAATCGGACGCCGACGCGCTCGAGCAAGCCATCTGGGACACTCTTGAGGAAGGTCATCAGAAAATGGTGAAAATGAGCGAGACGGGAGACCGCACCGTCTTCAGCGGCTCCACCGCCATCATCCAGGATCCTTACGATCACAATCCAGTCCCGACAGGCATTTCCCGGAACAGGTTCCAGCAGATCGGAAAAACGCTCACGACAGTTCCTGAGTCCTTCACGTTGAATCCCACTCTCAAGAAGCGCTTCCTCCCCCGCCGCGTCGATGCCCTCTCAAAAGGCGGCCCCTACGACTGGGCATTCGCCGAGTCCCTCGCTTTCGGAGCCCTCATGCTGGAAGGTTCACCCGTCCGCCTCTCCGGCCAGGACTGCCGCCGAGGAACCTTTTCCCAGCGTCACGCCGTCTTCTACGATTACGAGACCCGCGAGCGCTACATCCCTCTCCAGAACCTCTCGGAAGACCAGGCCAAGTTCTGCGTCTACAACTCCCTCCTCTCCGAGTTCGCCGTCCTCGGCTTCGATTACGGATACTCCCTCTCCTACCCGAACATGCTCCTCATGTGGGAAGCACAGTTCGGCGATTTCTCCAACGGCGCACAGGTCATCATCGACCAGTTCATCTCCTCGGCAGAGTCCAAGTGGCAGACACCGTCCGATCTCGTCATGCTCCTTCCGCACGGCTACGAAGGCATGGGCCCGGAGCACTCCAGCGCCAGGCTCGAGCGCTTCCTCCAGCTCTGTGCTGAGAAAAACATGATCGTCGGGAACTTCACCACGCCCGCCCAGTATTTCCACGCACTCCGCCGCCAGAAGCACCGCAGCTTCCGCAAGCCACTCATCCTCATGACGCCCAAGAGCCTTCTCGGCCGCCCCGAGGCAGCCTCCACGGAAGCCGATTTCCTCGAAGGCACCTGCTTCCAGGAAATTCTTCCGGATCAGATGAGCTTCGACGACCCCGCCAGCGTCAACCGCATCATCTTCTGCTCCGGAAAGGTCTACTACGACCTCTTCGCACACCGGAAGGAGAACGACCTCCAAGGCGCCACCATCATCCGCATCGAGCAGCTCTATCCTTACCATGAGGACATGATCCGCGCCATCATGGCACAGTTCCCGAATGCCAACCGCTTCGTCTGGTGCCAGGAAGAGCCGCACAACATGGGTGCCTGGACATACATTTCACCAAGGCTCGAACAGACACTCGGAGTAAAACCACTCTACGCAGGCCGCAAGCCCGGCTCCAGTCCCGCAGCTGGCTCAAAAGCAATGCACTACCGCGAGCAGAAATCACTCCTCGCAAAAGCTTTCGAAATCTAACTTTCCACTCAAAACATTTTTTTCAAACATGGCTATCGAAATCAAAGTCCCCGCCGCCGGCGAATCCATCACATCCGCCAATATCGCCACCTGGTATAAGAAAGACGGTGATGCTGTGAAAAAAGGCGACACCCTTGTCAGCCTTGAGACCGACAAAGTCTCCAACGAACTCGAAGCCGAAGCGGACGGGATTCTAAAAATCATCGTCGCACAAGGCGAGGAAGTCGCCATCGGCACCGTGATCGGCAGTCTTGAAGAAGGCGGGGAAGCCGCTCCCTCCCCGGAAAGCGAAAGCCCTTCCTCCGAATCGGTAGACCTCAAAGTCCCAGCCGCCGGCGAATCCATCACCTCCGCGAACGTCGCGGAATGGAAGAAGAACCACGGTGACCACGTAGAAAAAGGCGAAATCCTCGTCTCGCTCGAAACTGACAAAGTCTCCAACGAACTCGAAGCCCCAAT
>JBPOGC010000042.1:0-19394 GCA_051251795.1 Luteolibacter sp.
AGATCCTGCCTTACCTTCCGCCGCTCCGCACGGTGCTCGATCTGGCGGAGCTGTTTGGGCGACAGCTTGTCCTTTCTGCTGCGCCATGGCTGGTCGAAGTGGCCAGCCATGATACAACCGAGGGGACGGATCTCGGCTATGACTTCCGCCAGGCCGAAGTCGTCGATCTGCTTTTTTACCTCAGCCGCATTCTTGTAAGCGATGGGGGTTTCGCTGAGATCCGGTTTGTTGGAAAACCAGCGGACATCGATCCCGGCGGTGGAAGCCTCCAGGACGTGCTTTCGGTTGATGGCATCAGGATATTTCCGCATCAGGGCGGTGCGGGACATGTTCCGGCCCGCGCCGTGTGGGGCAAAGGACAGGTAGTCCGTGTTGTCTGATCCGAGGACGAGCAGGATGGGCTCCGCCATGTTGAGCGGGATGAGTCCCAGCTGGGGGCGACCTGTCTTGTCTTTCCACGCGGGGGTCGCTCCTTTTCCGTGATAGAAATGGTTCCCTCGTTTCCAGACGAAGTTGTGCTCGTTGCCTACTTCCGCGATTGCCTCCCCCTCGATTTTTTCGAGAAAGCGACGGTGGATGGCGCGGTGGTTCGCCTTCGTCCAGCGGGCGATGTATTGGAGCGCGTCCCAATAGTCGCGCCCGGTGTCTGACCCGGCATCGAGCCAGGCGGAGGCTTTCGGGATTCCCTCGGCGACTTTCGCGGTGTGTTTCTCTGCTGCGATCTGGCCGCGTTTGTAGAGATTCGCACCGATGCTTCGCGATCCGTGGTGGGTGACGAGGACACGGAGGGTCTTGGAAACGCTTTTCACAAAACGCTCCGCGAGATCCGCGTGGCCGGTCAGTCGCAGGAGGGCGATGAACTCGGGGGTGACTTCCATCTCGCCGATGTAGGCGAAGTGGTTGCCATCGCCCTGATCCGCGAGATGTATGGAGGCCTTGTGCTTGAGCCCTTTGAGGAAAGGGTTTTCCCAGACGTCTTCCTCCAATACCGGGTCTTCCACATTCTCATGTTTCGGGCGCGGGATGGGGCCGAAGTTTGTCACCGATGTCAGTGCGTCCAGTTCCTCTGATACACTACTACGTTCCTCGTAGAACGTCGCATACATGGAGCAACAGATATCCGCCGAGTGAGCGGACGGGATGATCGCGTTCTGCGCAACGATGGCCGCGCCGACAGGGATGACGGCTTCCTGCGGGCTGACCGGACAGGCATCCGGCAGGATGACTCCGGCATTCAGGATGGGAGTGCGGAGGAGCTGGTACATTTGCTTGCGGACTTTCTCCACGTTCGCTTCTTCCTCCGCGTTGGCAGGGGAGATGGCTTCGGCGAAAGGGATGGGTTCGTCACGGCGTTGCAGCTTTTTGACAGGTTCCCCGCAATCGCGCTTGAGAAGTTTCAGCGCGTATTTCGGGTCGCTGATGCCCTTCGCTTCGTATTCGGCGATTTTTGCCATGAGGCTGGCGAAGACCGGGCCGGGCTGGTAGCCGGCGTCGATGAGGTCTTGTGATGTGAGTAGTTTCATTGAATTTAAAAAAAATGTGACGGAGCGCTGGTTTCAGCCGGCGTGTCTGTCTTACTCGCCGGCAAAAGTCAGCGCTCCGTCAGGGCTTGTCTAGGTTTTCATGAAATCCAACCAGTTGCCGGCGTTGCCGAGCATGTAGGATTGGGCGTTTCCACCTTCAGCCTTCTCAAGAGCCTGGAGGAATTTGAGCTGCAGCAAGGCAGGGTTGGTCTCGAAGACACGGGTGGCGTTCGCCATTGTCCGGATCGCGGCGGCTTCCGCACGTGCGTTTTCCAAGGTGACGAGAGAGCGCTGGCGGGCGGCAAGTGTATCGGTGAAGACCTTTTTCAGATCTCCGGCGATGCTCATGTCTTTCACCGCGACTTTCGAGACCTCGATTCCGAGGGCTTCCGCATCGCCAACCACTTTCGCGGTCAGCTCAGGGGAAAGATCCTTTCCACGGTCAAGGGCGTCCTCGACCGTGAGCGCTCCGATCGCATCGCGCAGAGCAAGCTGTGCGGCGGTGTAGATGGAGAGCAAAGGGTTGCCGGAAACGGATTCGTAAAGCCGTGCGTCAGAGACCCGGTACTTCACGAGAGCCGTCGCGCGGAGCTGCGCTTTGTCCGAGGTCATGAATTCCTGTCCCTGGATTTGCATTTCCGTCCAACGGATATCGAAGGTTTTCACCTCGTAACCGAATCCGAAGATGCGTGTCTTACCTGGCTCAAGCTGGCGCACGAAGACTCCGTTCTGGAAAAGGAGTGCTGCTTGTGATTCGCGGACTGTGATGGTGTTGATGTATTTCATTTCTGTATTGTTTCGTTTGTTTTTGTTTCCAGGAAAATGGATCAACCGGCTCCCGCCCCGGGCTTCCGGGCGGGGTGCGTTGCTTCATGAGTCCGGCACGAGGCGGGAAACATGAGCGGCAGGCACCGCATGGCCTTTCTTCCTTTTGCCAAGCAAATGGCTGGGGCGGGAGTGGTTGTGTGTGGAGCGGGATTTGAACCCGCTACAACTTGCTTTTCAGGCAAGGGCTCTACCAATGAGCTATCCATTGTAATCGAGTCCCCGGCGGGAACTGCACGGAACCTTTCCAGGAAAATCCTGTTCAGGCCGTTTGCCGGGATCGGGGTCTCGAGATTTATTTCATGATGAAGTGGTTCCAGTCTTTGATGTGATGTGTGTTTTGAATTGTGAGTGAAATGGGCACCGCCCTTGGGACGGTTTTGATATGTAATTTTGCAATGGTCATGAAAATAGGCATAGTGGTGCCATGGCTCGATATATGGTATTTCGAGCGGATTAATAGATAGGGCGGTTCAATTCTATCGCCGTGTTCAGGTGGTAATGTTGGAGAGCCGGTCTGTGGCCGGCTTCTTATTGATTTAAGCGGGAAAGTCTGGATTGAAAATTTGGGCAAGAGAAAAGCCCTGTTCCGGTTAGGAAGCAGGGCTGCGGTAAATCCTTGTTTGGTAAGGGATTTCTAGACACTCACGTGTCGCAACCTGCTTCTGTTATGATCCGGCTCATTTCTTAGGAATGAGGGGCGGTGGCTTTGCTCACACATCACGATTTTTCCGTAGCCTGCCCGATCCGGGAGGTTGGAGGATATGATGGTGAGAGGTTTGTGTTTCATCGGTTTGCTTGGTTGCTGGAGAAGAGGGATCATATTTCCATGGTTGGTGTCAATTGGGAATATATAAAAAGTTTTGAAGGCCTTTGATTTAGGGGGTAGGTCTTTGTGGTCTTGGACTTTCCACGTTAGACGAATTGAAAGCGGTGTGCTCCATAGCAAAGAACTTTCCAAGTCCTTTGCTATGGATGAGATACACGATCGGCAAACGATCAAGAAGCCGGCCGGAGACCGGCTCTCCATTATTGGCTTCCCTGGCGGGAAGAAGGTTCGTAGCCGGGTGGATGGACGATGATGCGCGCCTCAGGCTTGCTGGCGATGTAGGCGTATGCCCAGCCGATCAGGACGGAGATTTTGTTGCGGAAGCCGATCAGGAACAGGATGTGGATGAGGAGCCACGCGATCCATGCGAAGAAGCCGTTCATGGCGATGTTTCCGGCTTTGAGGACGGCGGCGTTTCTCCCGATGATGGCCATCATGCCTTTGTCCCTGTAGCTGAAGAGTGGTCTGAGATCTTTTTTCCTGTCGGCGAATTTTGTTTTCTCCAGGCGTAGTTCCTCTTTCAATACCTTGGCGATGTGGGCTCCCATCTGGGCGGCGGCAGGAGCTACTCCCGGGACGAAATTGTCATCCTTGTCACGCATGTTGGTAAGGTCGCCTGCGACGAAAATGTCCGGGTGTCCTGGGATGGATAGATCGAGGTTTGGCGTTACGCGGCCGCCGCGATCCGTCTCCACGCCGAGGTCTTTGGTGAGCGGATTTGCCTGGATGCCGGCAGCCCAGACGATGGTTTCTGCTTCGATGGACGTGCCATCATTGAGCACAAGTCTTCCCTTTTGCACGTCGGTGACCCGGGTGTTGTTGCGAACGGTGACCCCGAGCTTCTGGAGGCGGGCTTTGGCGTAATCCGATTGTTCCGGATCGTACTGCACCAGAATTTTCGGAGAGCTTTGGATGAGGATCACGTTGATCTTGGAGGTGTCGATGCGGCGGAAATTCGTTTTCAGGGAGCGGCGAATGAGATCGGAAAAAGCTCCGGCAAGCTCCACACCGGTGGGGCCACCGCCGACGATGGCGATAGTCATGAGGCGCTCGCGCTCAGCGTAGTCATCTGTGAGTTCCGCACGTTCGAGATTGGACAGGACTTTGCGGCGGATGCCTTGGGCATCGGCGAGGGTCTTGAGACCCATTGAGTTTTCCTCCCACTGATCGTTTCCAAAAAATCCGGTTTTCGCACCAGCGGCGAGGACGAGGTAGTCGAAGGTGTAGGTATCGCCAGAGATTCCGGTGACTTCCTTTGCTGCGGGGGAGACTTTCGTGACCTCGTCCATGAGAACGGTGACGTTTTTCGCTTTCTCAAGAATCTGCCGGATGGATCTGGCGATGTCAGGGGCGGCAAGAGAGGCGGTCGCGACCTGATAGAGAAGGGGTTGGAAAAGATGGTGGTTTGTCCTGTCCAGCAGTGTGACGGCGAACCTTTTGTCGTTTGCGAGTTTGATCGCGCATTCCAGCCCGGCGAATCCGCCGCCAATGATCAGAACCTTGCGTGGTTCGCTTTCCTTCGTAGCCATGGCGGGATGCTTGCACGCTTACACCGCCGGGGCAAACGGTGCTTGTGAATTTTTTCACAAGGGGGTGAACGCGGTTCCGGCAGGCAAGATTTGTGTTTGAAGTTGCGGGCAGGGGTGCTTCCCTGCGGCTGGATGCATATTCGGTTTACAGAAAAGGAACTGCGGACTCTTACGGAGATGCTGAGCCTTGCCGCGAATGTGGCCATCTGGAACCAGAAGCCGCGTGCGCAGGGGAAGCTGGCGGAGTTCGAGGAATTTGAGAGCAAGATCCTGGAGAAGGCTGCCCACAGCGGGCTTGGGGATCTGATCGAGTATGATGCGGAGACGAGGCGCTTCCGGGTAAGGAAGGAGGTGGAGGAGAAACTTTTCTACTACGAGTGTTACGAGGAGTTCCGCAATGAGAGTTTCTGGGATGAGTTGACGGTGCGTCTGGCGGACAGGGATCTGGTAAAACAGATCGGCCAGAAGGCGTGGGATGCGCTGGGCGAGGAGGAGCGCCGGGCGAAGACGAAGGTGTGGGAGAAGCGGTATTGGGCGGAGTTTTCCAAGAACGGGATCGACCGGGTGGTTGTCATGAATCCTCCGGGAGAGGGATGAATTTTCCGGGGAAAGCATCTTCCGTTTGACAAATTCGGCTCGATGGGGCAAAGAGTCGCGCCCCGCCACTAGTTGGCATCCGGAATCCTGGCAGAGTAGCTCAGTGGTAGAGCAGAGGACTCATAAGCCTTTGGTCGGCGGTTCAAATCCGCCCTTTGCCACCAGATTCCCTCCCTCCTTGGTTTCAAGTTGAAGGGGCTTTTCTGACCAGATGGTTCGAATTCATTTTTCCGACGTCTTGCGCTCAATTATGGACTAGACCGGAATCCTTGGCTGTGTGAGGTTCGGGCGGCCTTATCGACCTGAGACAGCTTATCTAACAATGAAATATTCCACCCATATCGAGAATCCGGATGTCGTTTTGATCGGCAGCGGAGTGATGTCAGCAAATTTAGGAGCCCTTTTGAAGCGTCTCGATCCGGAGATGAAGATCCAAGTCTATGAAGTGACGGAAGACGCGGCGCAGGAGAGCTCCCATGGATGGAACAATGCGGGAACCGGTCATGCGGGGATTTGCGAGCTGAGCTACACGCCTCACCGCGAGGCGGACGGGACGGTGGATGTTTCCAATGTGGTGAAAATTTTCGAACAGTTCGAGGCTTCGCGCCAGTTCTGGGGTTATGCTGTGAAAGAGGGAATGGTAGACAAGCCTGAGGAATTCATCAATCCGGTGCCGCACCTCAGTTTTGTCCACGGGCAGGAGCAGGTGGATTTCCTGGAAGCCCGTTTCAAGGGGATGTCCGCCCACCATTTCTTCTCGGAAATGGAATACAGCGATGAGCCTGAGACGATCGGCAGCTGGGCGCCGTTGCTTGTGGAAGATCGCACGGTGATGCCCGTCTCTGCCACGAAGATGGATTCCGGCACGGATGTGAATTTCGGAAACATTTCCCGGAAACTCATCGACTGGCTGGCCTCACAAGACGGCTGCGGGGTGGCCACTGGCAACCGGGTGACGGATCTCACGAAAACGGACAATGGCTGGAGCCTGAAAATCAAGGATTCCGCGACTGGCCAGACACGCACCAATACGGCGAAGTTCGTATTCGTAGGCGCGGGTGGTGGCAGTCTTCCGCTTCTTCAGAAAAGTGGCATTCCGGAGGCGAAAGGTCTCGGCGGATTTCCAATCGGTGGCCAGTGGCTGGTCTGTGACAATCCGGACATTGTGGAGAAGCATCAGGCAAAGGTTTACGGACAGCCTGCCGAGGCGGCTCCTACGATGGCGGTTCCCCATCTCGACACGCGCATTCTGGACGGCAAGAAGACGTTGCTCTTTGGCCCCTTCGCCGCGTGGACGACGAAGTTCCTCCACAAGGAAGGCAGCTTCTTCGATCTTCCGCTTTCCGTGAAGCCGGACAATCTCGGCACTCTCCTCAAGATCGGTATCAACAACCTGGATCTGGTGAAATACCTCGTCCAGCAGGGCACCCAGAGCATGCAGAACCGCATTGACGTACTTCACGTGTTCTATCCCGGCGCTGAGCTGAAGGACTGGAAACTGATCGACGCGGGCATTCGTGTCCAAGCCATTAAGAAAACCGATGGTGAGGCGGGTATCGTCCACTACGGTACGGAAGTCATCACGAATGAAGACCGTTCGATTTCAGCTTTGCTGGGAGCTTCTCCGGGAGCTTCGGTATCGGTGCACATCGTTCTGGAAGTGATCAGGAAGTGCTTCCCGGAGCTGCTCGGCTCGCCGGAAGGCAGCGCCAGGATGAAGGAGATGATCCCGACTTACGACGTGGATATCAAGAAACCGGAAAACGCCGGCTACTACAGGGAAGTCGCCGCCACCGCCACGGAACGTCTTCAGCTTTCTTGATAAGGATCTTTCATGGAAAAATTTCAAACTTACTTACTCGTCGGGTCGCCAGGTAGCGGCAAAGGAACCCAGGGCCAGGCTTTGGGGATGTTGCCCGGTTTTTTTCACTGCGCATGCGGTGATGTCTTCCGAACTCTCGATACAACCACTGAGCTCGGTCAGGCATTTATCGAATACTCCAGCAAAGGACAGTTGGTTCCCGATGAACTGACGGTGAAGCTCTGGATGGCGCGTATCAAATCCAACGTGGACTCCCATGCTTTCAAGCCGGATGTGGATTTCCTGGTTCTGGATGGCATTCCGAGAAATGTTTCGCAAGCGATCGAGATGGAAAAAATGGTGTCGATCAAAGGGGTATTCAATCTCGACTGCCCGGACGAGGAGAAGATCGTGGCACGGCTCAAAAGACGTGCGATGAAGGACAACCGCCTGGACGATGCCAACGAGGAAGTGATCCGCCGCAGGCTGGAAGTTTACCGTAGTGAGTCGGTTCCGTTGCTGGATCATTATCCTGCGGAGCTGGTGACGGACATCGATGCGATACAGAAGCCGCACAAGGTGATGCACTCGATCCTGGAGAAGATCCTCGGGGAAAACGAAGGCGAGTAGATTTGACCTCAGCTCGGATCCACAGGAACGAGAACCCACTCCGGAGCGGTGTTTGTGGAAATGATTTCCACGGGAAGCCGATGAATGGTTGGAATGGATTCTACCTTTGGGGGAGAATTCACGCCGCCATCATTCCACGCCCAGACGCCAATGGCCGGGATGGTCAGGAGAATCACGATAGGCATCGGACTCGTAGTTTTTCTAGATGGTTTGATACAATGAATATCGTAAACTTTTTAAAATATTCAAGACTTCTTTAATTATTTTTAAACTTTAAGTTCGCGTAGCTGTCGGCAGAACGTAACTTGAATGCAGAGAAGATGAAAACAGGGGAAAACGAAGACAACAGAGGCAAGCAGATTTTGGTGGGCGGGTTGATCATTGTGACTTTCGCATTTTGTGTGATTGCCCTGCTGGCCTGTTGGAGACTGATCCCCGGATGGGTCGGGGAAAGCTTCGGTATGTTGGCCGGTGTGCTTTCGACTCCGTTTTTCATGGAGGCGTCGTTTGCGGCAGTAGGGCTTTTGATCGTCCTCGGGCTGAACATCTGGCGGCGGCGGAAAGAAGGGGATGAGTATGTGACGATGGATATTCCTGTGTCGCAGAAGTCCGAAAATTCCGGGGAATAGCAGGGTCTTTCGAATTGGTATGGTCAGTGAGCCACAAAAGGAGCTTCGTTTCACAAGATCCGGGCAGGCGGTTCTTTTCTTCCTGCTGGGGTCGGTGCTGATCGGGGTGGGTGTGACGATTTTGGCAACTGGGATCTATCGCGACATCAATCCCGAGCTTCCGCATCCGGCATGGGCCTTGTTGTGTTTCTGGCTTGCGGGTTGTGCCTTGTGGCTTGCCTGGCATCTGGCAAAGCATGCCTATCTGATCCTGACTCCGCTGGGTCTGGAGATTTTCCCGTTTTTCAAACCGGCGCAGGGAATGAAGCTGGTGACTTGGCAGGAAATTCTGGCTGCTGAGGTGGACGAGAGGGAGAAGTGGCTGACGTTGCACTTTAACGAGGAAAAGACGGCGGGGATGCATCTTTCGCTTTCTCCGGTCAGGAGAAAATTGAGACCGCTGCTGGCGAAGGCAGTGCTCGGGCGTGTGGCTGCTTGAATTTTTGTCTTTCAACTGCGGTTGGTAGAGACGAAGAGAAGGGCATGAGACCGCATTCGAGGCAGATTTTATCCGTAGACGAGACATTTGGGAAAAATGGCTGGCATGGAGAGCTGGTGGAGGGGCGTGAGGTGATCCGGGCAGGCTTTGAGGCGCATCACACGCGGGTGGATCTGACTGTGCAGGCCTTTCCGGAGCTGAACGCGCTGAGCGTGGTGGGGGAGAGCCCGATGTTTGTAGCGGAGCCACAGATGCCCGCACTGCTGGAGCTGCTGATGCGTGGGAACAAGCAGCTGACCCTGGGGAGCTTCGAGTATGATCTTGACCGGGAGATGCTGGTGTTCCGCCTGACAAATCTTTTCGAGAGGGACAAGTATGATGCGGATATCGTGGTCTCGATGGTGCATTGCGCGATCGCGGAGCTGGACCGGATCGTGCCTTACGCGTCGATCGTGCGCGGGACGGCTGCGGATCTCATCGGTGATCTGGATCTGGTGCGGCTGCTGGAAAGGGAGGATGTGATCCCGCCGGTGCCGGGGCAGGAAGAAGAGGAATACTGAAGCTTCAAAAATTTCAACTCCCAACCTTCAGCCTGGCCTGTTGCCGGTAGGTTTTGATTTTTTCTGTTAGAGCGTTGGCGATTTTATCGAGGACGAATGCGATGAGCAGGCCGCCGATGAGTCCTGAAACTGTAGCTATCAGCCAGAGGCTTAAGTTGGAGATGTTCAATGGAATGATTGTGTTGGCTAGCCAGAGAATTCCAAGTGCGGCGGGAATGGTTAGCGCGACACAGATCTGGTAGTGCAGAGCACGGATGGCGGAAGAAAATTTTCCCTGCCACAGCCCGACGACAGTGGCTGTCGAGACGACACCTAGAGTGGTCAGGATCACGACGCAGATCGTGGCAATGAAAGCAATAACCACTGCGAGAACGAAGAGGACGAAAACGACGATCAATGCAACAAGGGCCATCATAAATAACATGGGTGAGAAGTCGTCACTGCCATCGTAGTCTGAACCAACTTGCGCCAGAAACAGCAGGGCGGAGAAAACGCTCATGTCGTGAGCATCGGTATTGGCGTCCGGGAAGGCAAGGTCGGAGGCCGCTGCGCGTTTTCCTCAGGGAATCACCGGCTCTACTTCATTTTCGCTCAACCAGCCTTTTATTTCCGGGGAGTTGACCCAGTAGTAACCTCTTTGCAGCTTGCCAAGGCTTACTTCGCGGCCAGCTGGGAGCTGACCCTTGTCTTCTGCTTTCTCGAAAGGGGAGAGCCTCACGGTCGCGGTCTTCGCGACGACAATTCCTCTTGAGTTAGGATCTTCTTTTTCCCTGTTCGGCTGATAAGCCAGCTTCAGCAGAGCAATGTTGATACCTAAAATCACAAATGCCAGTTTCCCCCACTTCGGGGAAAACCAGAACAGCCCTGCAGCCACTGGCAGCAGAAGGGCGACGAACAGATAATACTTCGCCATCCCATCATTTGAGATTTTAGCGAAATCTAGAAAGCCATTCGTCTTTTGATCACTCGGATAAGCTGCCGCCTTCTCCTGCGCCTTTTCCAAATTTTTCTTTAGATGCGGATTGCCGGGATCCAGAACCAGGCTCCTTTCAAAGGCCAAAATCGCTCTCCCGAAATCACCCTTGTGAAAGTAAGCGCTCCCAAGGTTGTTTAAAACGGACACCCGAGCTCCCTCTTCTAACAATTTTTCATAAGACTCGATCGCCTCACCATAGCGACCCGCCTCCAACGATGCATTCGCCTGATCAAAAACATCGTTCGCATTCGCCAAGGAACCAAACAGCAAACAGATCAATAAAACCAATTTCATCACGCTACCTTCCTCCCTGATTCTTTAAGCTTCACAAGAGCACGATCCAGTGTCGCCTTCCAATCGGATAGATTCTCCATACTCGTCGACTTGCCCGAGTAGCCGATCCGATCCACTTCATTGAGAATTTCCGAAATTTCGCTACTTTCCAGCTCACGCAAATCAGCAACGGTAACCGCCTCCGCCCGCACCCCTGTCTGCTCTGCGACACGAATTCGGATCACATCCCTGGCCGCCATGAAAAAGGATGTCCCATCACCACTTGAAACCGCCTTCTCAGCCTTCGACATCGCTCTACGGGATGCCGCCTCATTCGCTTTGCGTGCCAGCCTCTCTTGATCAACTCCACGCGATCTCCACAAAGTAAATCCAAACAGCAGTGCCGTCACTCCACACGACCCTACAGTCACCGGTAAAAACCATCCGCGCTTCGCTACCGGAACGTAACTTCGCACCGCCCCGAACTTCATCATCAAAGGCGCAAGCTCCGGCTCCTCTGGCTCTTTGTCCCCGGGCTCTTTGTCCTGGGCTGTCTCAGTTTGCACAGAGGCCTCGCCGGTGATGGTGATTTGCTGTGGATCGGATGTTACGATCTCGTACTCGCCCTTGTCAGGGTCGAAATAACTGAAGCCGAAACTCAAGGGGCGATTGCCAGGGACTAGAGGGACGACATTGAACTGAAACCGTTTTTCCCCTGCGAAGGATGCGACATCCCCTGCGGTGAAATTACTACTTCCATCGTAGATCTTCCAGTCCGCCTGAGGGATCGGATGCGGCTCTCTCAGTAGTGAGAAATTTCCTTCGCCCTTGAGGATCGCTTCCACCCGGGTCGGCTCGCCTGCCTCCAGTTGCTTCGGCACACGCAACGAACCGAACTCAAATTGCCCAATGGCTCCGGTGAAGTCTTTCGGGCGACCTTCTTTCGGTAGCTCCCGGACTTCGATTTCCGGCGGATCTTCCGTGGTAAGCGTGATGTCTTTCGTAACCATCCGGGGAAAGAACGATCCATGCACCCTGCTGCTGGTTCCTACCTGCCCTTCCAGCTCGAAGCTGGCCGGATACTTGCCTGCTTTTGTGGCTGACAGCCCACCGAACCAGGTGACGGTAAGGTATTGCTTTCCATTCACAGTCTCGCGACTTTGCTGGGGTTCTTCCGAGAGATTGTTCAGGGTGAAAGCGGATCCTACAGGGCGCGGGTTACCCTTCAGCGAGACTCGTGAATTCGCCGGGAAGTATGCGCGTATCCGCACCGGGGCGATCTCGCCCGGATAAACATGCTCACGCCCGCTTGTTCCAAGCTGGAAGGTCAGATAGCCATGATCACCCGCCGTCGCTTCGGCTTTTTCGGAGCCCTCCTGACCGTCCATTCCCGGAGGTGCGCCATTTGCAGAGGGCTTTACGACTAGCTTGAATGTCTGTGTCTTCAGCTCCTTGCCATCCACTTTCATGGTGGCTGCCGGAACCACATACTCACCTTCCTGCATGGAGCCCACTACATAGGTGTAGGTGACCGAACGGTTCATCTTACCGTTTACGATGCCTATCTGGGTGGACTGCCCGCGCTCGTTGATGATCAAATTTTCCACGTCCGGGAATGTCGGCGGGCGTTCGGCTTTTCCGCCTTTGATTTCAACGGATAGCAACACGCCCGCACCTGCTTCTGCTTCATTCCCGGAGATTTGCGCAATGACTTCCGCGCCCTGTGCGGAACACAGGCTGAGCAGTACAAAACATATGAATGATCGAAGTAGGGGCATCACCAGGTTTTCTGAGATTTTCTACGGCCTTGTTGCCGTTCTTCCGTTTGCTCTGAAAGCGGAACAGGAACCACGATCCGTTCGTCGTTTCCCAGGGATTCCAATAGCCGGATGGCCTCTTCCTTGGACATCTCGCCAACTTCCCGTGCTTCTCCAGCTTCGCCTTGCTTCTGCGGTTGTTTGGGAGATTGTTGATTCTCTTCAGTCTCGCCTTGTTGGGGTTCTGGTGCTTGCTGCTCCTCACCGGTGGACTGGTCTTCCTGTCCCTTGGTCTCTTCCTCTTGTTCCTCTTCTCCGGATTCTCCTTCCTCTTGCTGCTGCTCGCTATCCTCGCCTTCCTGTGAGTCACCGCTTTCCGAGTTTTCGGAGTCCTGTTGGTCCTGATTCCGCTGGTCTTGGTTTTCCTGTTCCTGCTGTTCCTCGTTTTCTTGATCTTGGTTTTCCTGATCCTCGTTCTGTTGCTCTTGGTTCTCCTGGTCTTGATCCTGGTTCTCTTGCTCTTTCAGTTCATCAAGCTTCCGCTGCACGAAGTCGCGATTGAATTTTGTGTCTTCGTCGTTTGGATCGAGAGCCAGGGCATCATCAAATGCTTTCACGGATTTCTCCCAGGTCTCAATGGTCTTCTTTGGGTCTTCCTGGAGTGAGTTTTGCCCGATCCGGTAAAGCGAATTGCCAAGGTTGTAGTAAGCTTTCTGCTGAATGGATAAGTCGGATGTAGCCAGTGCCTTTTCCAGCTTCTCGGCGGCTTCCGTGAACTCACCGTTCTCGTAGGCTTTTGTTCCAGTGTTATACTCTTCCGTGACATTGGAGAGGCCATTCATGACTGATGCTCCCAATGCAAGGAACAGCATCGCCACGGGGCGCGTTCTTCTGGCGACTGAGACGAGAGCCTCTCTTTTCTTTTCGCGCTTTCTTTCACTCATCACTGTCTGGACTAGGAGTAAAAGAATGCCGAAGCCAAGCGGCCATTGAAATCGCTCCAATGGAACTTCTTCCATCTTTTGAGCAAGATCAGTTTTGGGAACCAAGGCCAGGCGCTGTTTATAGATGGCATCCAATCCCTCAGCACCGCGCCCCAGTGGGACGTACAAGCCACCTGTTTGCCCGGCGATTTTTTCCAATGTGGCCGAGTCCAGTTTCGTTCTCACTTCCTTGCCTGTTTCATCTTTCAAAAAGCTTTCCCTTCCATACCGGTCACGCATCGGGATGAGCTGACCGTCTGCAGCTCCCACGCCGACTGTGTAAATCGTAGTGCCCAGATCGGCTGATTTCTCGGCCGCTGCGAGGGCCTCGCCTTCGAGGTCTTCGCCGTCTGTGATCAGGATTAGAAAACGCTGGTTGTTTGCTTCCTCATCGAACAGACGGTCTGCTTCTTCGATGGCGCTTGCCAAATCCGTGCCCGGGCGGGGGATCAGATCCGTGTTGACAGCATTGAGCGACTCGCGGAACGCATCGTAATCCAGTGTAAGGGGACAAAGCGCGAAGGCGGTTCCGGCAAAAGGAATGAGTCCCACGCGGTCACCTTCGAGGTTTTCCAGGAAATCGAGGATACCCAGCCGTGATCTCTCCAGACGGTTTGGAGTCAAGTCCTCCGCGAGCATGCTTCGCGAGGTATCGATGGCGAAAAGAATGTCTATCCCCCTGCGTTTCACCTCACGCATTTCGAAGCCGAGCTGAGGGCGGGAAGCCGCTATGGAAAACGCAAGAATAGCCAGCAGCCACAGCACACGGCGCGTCCATCTCAGGGAGGAAGACCATCCGGCGACGAGGCGCGCGTGAAAGCGTGGATGCGCCAGTTTGTCGAGATCCGCGCGTCTCTTTTTGTCGGATCTGAAGAACAACAACAGCGTGAGGGCTACCAGCAAAAGGCCAGGCAGCATCCAGAATGGTTGGGCGAATTGAAGTGTGTCTTTCACGGCAGATGACGGTATCGGGTTTCGGAAAGCAGTCTCTCTAACAGGAGGAGGGCGAGGCCTGGAAAGAGCGCGTATAAAAACAGCTCCTGGTAGTCCTGATACTTTTTCACCTTCCGTTTGGTTGTTTCCAGCTCGTTGATCTCATCGTAAATTTTCAGCAAGGAGTCGGTATCCGTGGCACGGAAATACTGGCCACCGGTAGACTTGGCAATTTCTCGCAGCGATTCCTCGTCGATCTCCACATCCACCATTGCCATCCGTTCCCTGCCAAACATGTCCTGCACAGGCATCGGAGCCTCGCCTCGTGTTCCTGCACCGATGGTGTAAATTTTGATGCCCAGCGCCTTTGCTGCCTCGGCTGCTGTTACCGGATTGGCAGCACCGCCGTTGTTAACTCCGTCTGTTAGAAGAACGACAATCTTGGACTTCGCATCGGAATCGCGGAGGTGGTTCACTGAGGACGCAATCGCAGAACCGATAGCCGTGCCGTCTTCCACCCTGCCGATCCTGACTTCCTTCAGCCGTTTCTTCAGCCAATCATGATCCAGTGTCAGGGGACTGACGAGATACGGGCGTCCTGCGAATCCCACCATGCCCATTCTGTCGGCAGGGCGTTCACCTACGAATTTTTCCACCACCTGTTTCACTACTGTGAGGCGATCCACTGGTTCTCCCTGGATCTTGAAATCCATGGCTTGCATGGAGCCTGAGACATCGATGGCCATCAGGATATCAATTCCGCTCGTCTCGATTTCCGTCCTTCCCTTCGCCAACTGCGGGCGGGCAAGCGCGATGATCAACAAGGCCAAGCCGAGTAGAATCAGCCCGAACAGCAAGCCGCCCACTTTTGACTTCGGCCGCGACCCAATTCCGCGAGCATCTGAAACAGAAGGCAGTCGCAAAGCCACTGCCCGTCCGGCGCGACCGCGTAGAATTGCTATTGCCGGTAGCGCGAGCAACAACAGTAGCCACAGGGGATTGGCGAATTGGAAACTCGTATCCATCAGGCGGCCTCCTTTCCGTTGTTGGGATCCGGCGCGTTCACAAATGCCTTCGCCTTCTCGACCAATTCAACGCGTTCGCCCTGCCCAAGACCGGCTGCGGCGAACTTCACCATGTCACAGGATTTCAGGAAACCACGCAGCGGTTCCATCCGGGTGCGGAGTGTCTCATCGTCCTTGGAAGCTAGCTCTTGGAGAAACTCCTCAGTCGTTCGCTTCGGGGCGGCCAATCCGAATTTCCGCTCGATAAATACCCGCACTACCTGACTGGCTGCCAAGGCGAACTCGCCCGCCTCTGCCTGTGCTCCATCCCGCTCCAGAAGATCGAGTTCCTTTCTCGCCAGTTCCTCCGCAGTTGCCTCCGGCTTCGCCCGTTTTTTGAAAAACCAAATCAGGCCACCGATCAATAACAAAGCCAGTATGCCGAATAGCAGGTACATCCCCCAGGGCGTGGCTGCCTCTTGCACTGGGATTTCAATGAGCGCTTTCGCCCCGCGAATGTCCTCTCCCTCCGGCATTATCTCCGCGCCCTCCTTTTATTGAAAAATCCCATCAAAGCCGGCACCCAGTCGTGCCCTGCTGTGAACTCCAGGAAATCCACGCCGCTCCTCCTGACAGCGGTTGTAATCCTTTCCCTCCTGCCAACCGCTTCATTGCGATACGACTCGCGCACCTTTGCGCTCCCCGTATCGATCTGAACCATTTCACCGGTCTCCGCGTCCTCGATACGGAGCACGCCTACATCCGGTAAATCCGCCTCAAGCGGATCGTTCACCGCCACTGCGATCACATCGTGATGTCGTCCGGTCACAGCCAGCTTGTGCTGCAGCTCCTTCTCATCCCCGTGCAGCCGGAAATCAGAAACCAGGAATACGACTGCGCGCCGCTGTAACACCTGGTTTACGAAATCCAGCGCTCCGTTCAGGTTCGTTCCACGACCTGTCGGTTGGAAAAACAGTGCCTCGCGAATCACGCGGAGAATGTTTGACCGGCCTTTCACCGGAGGGATGTAAAGCTCCACATCGTCGGAAAAAAGGATGAGGCCTACCTTGTCGCGATTGCGGATCGCAGAGGTCGCGATCACTCCGCCGATCTCGGTTTGCAGCTCGCGCTTGCTCGCCTCGCTGGAGCCGAAGTCCGATGACGCACTGACATCGATCATCAGCATCATGGTCAGCTCGCGTTCTTCGGTGAAGGTTTTGATAAAGGGCTCGCCCGTCCGCGCCGTGACATTCCAGTCGATCGTCCGGACATCATCTCCGGGGACATAGTTCCGCACCCTGTCGAAGTCCATGCCGCGTCCCTTGAAGACACTGGCGTAGCTGCCGGAGAGGTGGTCATCTACCAGGCGGGTAGTACGTATGTCCATCCGCCGCACGCGTCCCATGATCTCGGACACCCGTGCTTCGTTCTCTTCCTCTTCCCTGATTTGTTTCCTGGACTTGGGCATCGTTTTTCACGGGACTGGCATCTCATCGAGGATCTGGCGGATGAAGTGCTCCGCATCCAGACCTTCCGCCTCCGCTTCGTAGGAAACGGCCACGCGGTGTCTCAAAACATCCGGGGCGATTGATTTCACATCGTGAGGGGTCACGTATGTCCGTCCATCGAGGAAGGCGCGAGCCTTGCCAAGTAAGGTCATCGCGATGGATGCCCGTGGCGATGCCCCGACCCGGAGGTATGGGCCGATTTTCAGTCCGAAGTCATCCGGCCTGCGCGTCGCGTGGACGAGGCTGACGATGTAGCGCTTCACCTTCTCGTCGAGGTAGACGCGGTTGACCATCGCCTGCGCGTTGCGGATGACATCGAGAGTGACCACTGGAGCCGGGATCGACATCTCGGTTGTGTTCGCGGCGATATCGATCACGGCCATCTCCTCGTCCATGGTCGGGTAGTCTACGAGGACTTTCATGATAAAGCGGTCGAGCTGTGCTTCCGGGAGAGGATAGGTTCCTTCCTGTTCCAACGGGTTTTGTGTGGCCAGGACGAAAAACGGGTCTGCGAGTCTGAAACTCTCTTCGCCGATCGTTACCTGCTTCTCTTGCATCGCTTCTAGCAAGGCGCTCTGCACTTTTGCCGGGGCGCGGTTGATTTCATCCGCGAGGATGAAGTTTGCGAAGACCGGGCCGTGTTTCACCTCGAATTGCGCCGCCCGCGGGTCAAAGATCTGCGTCCCGACAATGTCCGCCGGAAGCATGTCCGGGGTGAACTGGATGCGGTTGAAGTTCGCATTCACCAGCTGGGCCAGTGTTTTCAACGCGAGGGTCTTTGCCAGGCCGGGAACCCCTTCCAGGAGCACGTGGCCTTTTACGAGTAGGACGGAAATCAGCCGGTCAACCAGATCATGCTGCCCGATGAGATGCTTGCCGATTTCTGCCCTCAATGGCTCCACCCAATGTGAAGCGGCCTTGATTTCTTCTTCTGTTAGATTGTTCGTGTTTTCCATTTTTATCCCGTCATCAATAAAGTTTCATTACTATAGGTCGAGCGATGCCCGTGGTTTGTTTTGCCTGTGAGATTGGTTGGGTTTTGGGTTTGTTGAAAAGTGTTCATTTGCACTCTTTTTGTTGCGGAGCGGAGTGTTCTTTGCAGAATGAGCACGTGGCGGGTACAGAAGTAAGAAAAAAACTGGTAAAGACACCACAAGAGGCTCTGAAGGAGCATTTCGGCTTCCCGAAGTTCCTCGATGGGCAGGAAGAGGTGATTTCGGAAATCGTTTCCGGAAGGGACGGGCTGGTGGTGATGCCCACGGGTGGTGGCAAGTCGATTTGTTTCCAGATTCCGGCACTTTGCTTTCCGGGGGTGACTCTGGTGATTTCACCATTGATCGCGCTGATGAAGGATCAGGTGGATGCGCTGCAGGCGCGGGATATTCCGGCGACTTTGATCAATTCCACCCTTTCGTGGCCGGAGCAGAAGGAACGGCTGGACGGGATGCGCAATGGGGAGTTCAAGCTGGTGTACGTGGCTCCGGAGAGGTTCCGCGCGGAGAGTTTTTTGCGTGCTCTGGAGGGAGTGGAGATCTCGCTTTTCGCGATTGACGAGGCGCACTGCCTTTCGCAATGGGGGCATGATTTCCGGCCGGATTATCTGCGGCTGGGCAAGGCGCTGGAAAAGATCGGCAAGCCGCAATGTGTGGCGCTGACTGCTACGGCGACTCCAGTAGTTCGCGATGACATTCGGGGTGTGCTGGAGCTTCGCGAGCCGTTTGAGAGGGTGAGCGGGTTTTCCAGGCCGAATCTCTCGCTGGGCATCACAGCGGTGGACAATGCGCAGCAGAAGGACGAGCGGATCAAGGCTGTGGTCTCCGCGCACAAGACGGGGATCATCTACTGCGCGACGCGGAAGAAGGTGGATCTGGTCTCGGAAACGCTGGCGAGCTGGGGTGTGAAATGTGTTTCCTATCATGGCGGGATGGGTGATGCGGAGCGGGTGAAGGCTCAGGAGATTTTCATTTCCAAGAAAGTGGACATCGCGGTGGCCACGAATGCCTTCGGGATGGGGATTGACCGGGGGGATGTGAGGTTTGTGATCCATTTCGAGATCCCCGGGAGTGTGGAGGCGTATTATCAGGAGGCCGGGCGAGCGGGGCGGGATGGCGAGGCGGCGGTGTGTGAGTTGCTTTTCAACTACGCGGATACGAGGACGCAGGAGTTTTTCATCGATGGGGCGAATCCCTCGGCAGCGACGGTGCGTGAGGTCTATCGCTATCTGACCGGTGAGATGGATGACAGCCATGAGGTACACCGTACTTTGGAGGATATTGCAGAGGGGGCGGGCGTGCGGAACTCGATGGCGATTGGCAGTGCGCTGGGGATTCTGGCGCGGGGGCGGTATATAGAGAGGTTTGAGGTGCAGGGGCGGAGGATGCGCGGGACGCGGGTGCTGAAGCCGGATGTGACCGAGGATGCCCTGGAGCTGGATGAGGAGGCGATCGAGGCGAAGGACTCGCGGGACCGGGAAAAGCTGAAGTCCATGGTGGAGATGTGTTACTCGCGCAGCTGCAGGCAGCAGTGGATCCTAAAATACTTTGGCGAGGAGGATGCGGC
>JBPOGC010000043.1:0-19327 GCA_051251795.1 Luteolibacter sp.
TACCGTATGTCGGTGATACCGGTAATACCCTCGATAGCTCGACTACTCATATTTCAACTGATAAAACTGTAATTGACGGAGAAGTCATAATATCCGTTCCCCAAGGAGATATCTCCATGGGCATCTATGAGTAAAATCCGTGTTGAGTATTTTCAGTTGATTTTTCTTGGAAGATAGTCGCTGTGAGGATTCGCAGTAGTGCTGCCTTATAGAACCTAAGTGTATTGCAGTAATGTTTACAGACTGAGTCACTGCCTCAAGACCTCCTTGCACCACGCGAGAGCCATGAGGCAGTAGCCGGTGCCGTAGGGCTGGTGGTAGTCGTAGAGGGGGTAGTCCCACCAGGAGCCGTCTTTTTCCTGTTTTTCGAGGATGAGGGAGGCGAGTTTCTCCGCGTAGGGTTTTTGCTTTTCCGGGGGTAGGAGGCAGACGGATTCCGTGAAATAATAGATACCGTAGTAGTAGAAGTAGCCGGAGATGGAGAAGTGGATATCGTGTGGCTTGGGGCGCTTGCGGGCTATGGAGAGCCAGCCGTTGCGCTCGATGAAGCGGTCTGCCCACTCGATGATGACTTTGTCTGTAATGCCTTCGCGGCCTAGGGCACGGAGTGCGGCGTTACAGGCCTGGGAGCGGGCGAGTGAGCCTGCCGGGCGATTGATGTCGGCGCGGGGGCGCTGGATGTGGTAGTGGGAGTAGGCGTAGGATTTATCGGGAAATTGCTGGCGTTTTATGGAGTCCAGGGAGGTGTTGACGACTTTTTCATTGAGCATGATACCGAGTTTTTCCTCTGCCTCGTGCATGGCGAGTAGGACTGTGGCGGAGCTGAAGGAGGTGGTGATGCCGGTGGGCTTCTGTGAGGTGAAGTTGTCAAAGATATCGAGGTAGCCCCAGCCGCCGTTTATGTCCTCATAGCGGTTCACAAGATCCACTTGCTCCTGGGCGAGGGCTTTGTATTGGGCTTTTTTCGCCAGATCTGTCTCACGCTCATAAAGGCGGGTGAGGGAGCGCAGGCCGTAGGCGTGGCCCCAGATGTTGTAGGTGGTGGTCTGGTCTGCACGGCGGAGTTTTGGCAGGTTTTCCGCAGACCATGTGGAGGCCTTGGCGATGGTGGCTAGGGTTTCCGGGCGCGTATCGCCAGAGTCGAGAAGGCCGGAAAGTGCTAAGCCTGATGCCCCGGAGCGGTAGGCGTGGTGAGCACCGGGGAGGGGGGCGTAGATGTTTATGTCCTTGGTGCGGGTGGCGCTGCCCCAGGAGCCGTTTTTGTTCTGGTCTGCGATGAGGAAATCGACTCCACGGCTGATGGAGGCTTCGATTTCGGCAATGGTGGGGGTTTCCTTGGCGTGAATGCCGGTAGCGGATAGCAATGTGCCGATGAGGCAGAAGGCAAACAGGCGGGCGTGAAATTTGACTGGCACGGCTGGAGCTTAGTGCCTTTCCAGGGAAGCTCAAGATCGGGCAATGGGCGGGTGATCACGTAGTTCACAAAAAAACCACAGTTGCGCGCGGCAGCTGTGGTTTGAAAAATCAATCCGGAGATTCAGGAATCTTCCTTTTTCTTCTTCGGCCTATCGCGTGAGGACATTTCTTTCATGCGTTTTTCCAGTTTCTCGATGAGGGCGTCCTTTTGCTGGATTTCCTTTTCAAGGGAGGATGCGGTCTTGTTCGCTTGGTCAAGTCTCGCTGTGGCTTCTTTGGTTCTTGCCTGAAGCGCTACTGCTTTTTCCTGCGCGCTTTTCAGATCGGTTGTGGCCGTTTCCGTTTTGACTGTGATTTTCAGCGCTTTGGCGAGTTGCTTGCGAGTGGATTTGAGTTCCTCGGTTGTTTTTGAGTTGGATTTTTCCAGTGCGGAGAGTTTCTCAGTAGTTTGCTTGCGTGCTTTCTTTTCCTGCGCGAGCTGCTTGGCCAACTTCTCTTTTTGGGTCGCAGTGGCTTTGAGATCCATAGCTTGTTTTTGAAAGTTCTGTTTCATGGATGACTCCGCTGCTTTCAACTTCTGGATCTGACCGGTCAGTTCGCTGGCGGCAGTCGGCTTCTGGAATTCCTCTTGGACTTCGGTGAGGCTCTTTTCGAGAGTGGCGAAATTTTTCAGGGATTTCTCCATCTGTGTTCTCAGGGCGACGAGTTTTTCACGCGCTTCAGCACCTACTTTGAGCTGGTTTGCCATGGTGTCGGCTTCCTGTTTCCACTTCGCTCCTGATTGCTTGGATTCAGCAAGTTGTTTGTTGGTTTCCGTCAGTTGCTGGGAGAGATCCGCCCGGGTCTTGCTGGCTTCCTCGAGTTGCTTTGAGAGATTGGCTTGGGTCTTGCGGGCTTGTGCGAGCTCGGCCAGTGCCTTGTCCCTTTGCTTGAGAGCTTCACCAGCTTGGGTGCGGGCGGTCTTGATGGTGTTGGCGAGAGCATTGAAGCTGGCGTCGAGCTTGGTTTCGGCACTTGCGGGCGGGGCGGCGACTGGGTTTGCCTGTTGCGCGAGGAGGCTGGGGCTGAGTGCAGCGGAGAGGCTAAGTAGTGAAAGGTATTTCGTTAGGTTTTTCATGAGTGAAGAGTCTTTTTGGATAGTTTTTGTGTGAGTTAGATTTGAGGCATGGAGAGCCTACCACCGTTTTACTTTTAATCAGGAGAAATTCATTGGTTTCCGGGGAAACTCAAAGAGCCTGGACGGAGATGCCGTGCTCTTTGCATAGAACGGCGACTTTTTCCTTTTCAAGAAGAAGGGTTTTTCCTGCTTCCATGCCGATGGCGATGATGCCGGCTTCCGCGCAGGTCTCGATGGTCTGGGGGCCGATGACGGGGACATCGAAGCGGAAGTCCTGGTCAGGTTTTGAAACTTTTACGAGGACGGTGTCCTTTTTCCGGCCGAGGTCGCCGCCGCGTTTGATGCAGGAGTTGGTGCCCTCGAAGGCTTCGACGGCAAGGACGGTGCCGTGGCGAACCACGACGGACTGGCCGATGTCCAGGGCGCTTGTTTGTTTTGCGATCTGGAAGCCGTATTGCAGGTCTTCCATGGTGCGGTCTTTCGGCGAGGGGCCGCTGACATGGCCTTTTTCCGGAAGGTGGTCTTCCAGGTTTGTGACGGCGGAGAGGACTGTGAGGCCGTCTTTGGCAAGCTCGTCTGCTATGGCTCCGAAGAGGGTCTCGGCATTGCGTTTCTTGACGCGGGCAAGCATCATGAGGATGCGCAGATCGGGACGGAGATCGAAAAGTTTGTTGGGCGAGATCTGGCCCATCATAACGACGTCCTTCACGCCCTCGCTAACGAAGAATTTGATGAGTTTGGAGAGCTGGCCGACGCGGAGCCATTTGATTGAATCGACCTGTGGCTCAAGATCGGGTTGGGTCTCGTCATGGAAGGCGACGACTACGATGCGGGTGTCTGGCTCGGCTTTGCGGGTGGCGCGGACGAATGTTTCCGGGTAGGTGCCGTTGCCTGCGATGATGCCGATGCTTCGCGGGATGGACATGGATAGGTTTCAGAAAAGGAAAGTAGCGGCTGTGGGAATCGAACCCACACTCACAAGGAACTCGATTTTGAGTCGAGCGCGTCTACCAATTCCGCCAAGCCGCCGTTGCGCTGGATATTTCATGGCCTTGGGGATGGGGGCAAGCTTGAACTTTCAAGTTTCAACTCTCAATTTCCAAATGAAAGCCGGCCGGAGGCGTGGCTCTCCGTTATTTTGGGAGGAACTTTAGGCCGGCACCGTTGATGCAGTAGCGCTGGTCTGTGGGGGTGGGGTAGCCTTCGCCTTCGAAGACGTGGCCCAGGTGGCCGCGGCATTTGGCGCAGGTGACTTCGATGCGGGTCATGCCTGAGCTGTCATCACGTTTGGTGGTGACGTTTTCCGCCTTGGCGGGATCGTAGAACGATGGCCAGCCGCAGTGGGAGGTGAATTTCTCATTGGAGGAGAAGAGGAGGGCATTGCAACCGGCGCAGTGGTAGCTGCCGGTACCCTGGGCTTGGAATTCCTGGTAGGTCTGGCCGTTGGGACGCTCGGTGCCGGACTGGCGGAGGATGTGGTATTGCTCATCGGTGAGTTCCTTGCGCCACTCTTCGTCGGTTTTCTCGACGAAGGCTTCTGGCTCTCCCGGGGCTCCGCTGAGGATTTCCATATGACTGGAGTGTTAGGCGAATTGCTCTTCGAGAACGCCTTTTCCGAAATCGCGGTTGAGCCTAGCGATGTGATCGACGGAAATTTCCTTCGGGCAGGCGGCTTCGCACTCGTATTGGTTGGTGCAGTTTCCGAAGCCTTCCTTGTCCATCTGGCGAACCATGGAGAGGGCGCGTTTGCGGCGCTCCGGCTGGCCTTGTGGAAGGTGGCCTAGGTGGGAGACTTTTGCGGAGACGAAGAGCATGGCGGAGGCGTTTTTACACGCGGCGACACATGCGCCACAGCCGATGCAGGCGGCGGCGTCAAAGGCGGCTTCCGCGTCGTCTTTGGGAACCGGGACGGAGTTCGCGTCAACGGCTGAGCCGGTGCGGATGTCGATGTAGCCACCGGCGGCGATGATGCGGTCGAAGGCGGAGCGATCGACGATGAGATCTTTTACTACAGGGAAGGGGTCTGCGCGGAAGGGCTCGATCCAGATGGTATCGCCATCGCGGTATTTCCGCATGTGAACCTGGCAGGTGGTGATGCCGCGTTCCTTGCCGTGGGGGACGCCGTTGATGGTGAGGTTGCAGGAACCGCAGATGCCTTCGCGGCAGTCGTGGTCAAAGTGGATCGGATCGTCACCCTGCTCGATGATGCGCTCATTTACGATATCGAGCATTTCCAGGAAAGATGCTTCCACGGGGATGTTCTCGGCCGGGTAGGTGTGGATGCTGCCTTTTGAGCGGGGGCCGGTCTGACGCCAGACTTTGAGGGTGAGATTCATGAGATTTCTTAGGGAAAAATGTTAGCAAGGGTTTGTATGGCGGAAACGGGGCAAAGTCAAAATTCTGTTGGAATACGGTTACTTTTTCCAGTTGAGCCCTTTTGCAGCACGCCATTTCCGGTATTCCTTGAATTGCTCTTTCTTCGGAAGGTTATGGCGTAGGGGGTCTTCGTTGAGGAATTCCTCGAACGGGGTGTCGGGGCGGACTTCGGCCATGTTTGGCTCTACCTCGGATTGGGATTCGGGCTCGGAGGTTCTTTTTGAGCGGCTACTGCTGGAGGATCGGGTCTTGGAGATACCGAGCTGGGAGCTGATTTTCAAGAGCATGAGCAGGATGAGGAAAAGCAGTGCGACGCCGATGTAGATGGTAACTATGAGATGCAGGGGTATTGCTGGCTCGATCGGGGTGAGGTGTGTTTGTGCGAGAATGTTCATGGGTTAGTTGGTGGTGGAGCTGATTTCTCCATCGATGAGTTTTGTGACGAGGGTCTGGCCGGGTTTGATGGTTTTCGTGGAACGGAGGATTTTTCCCTGTTCGTCCAGGGTGATGGAGAAGCCGCGTTTGAAAGCGGACTCAGGGCCGAGGGTGCGGATGAGTGTTTTCAGGCGGTTGAGGAGTTGGCTGTGAGAGATGAGCTGGTGCTCCGTGAGCTGGGCGAGGTGTTTTTCCAGGGAGGAAATGCGATCCATGCGACGCTCCAGGATGCGGTGGGGATGGAGTGCCTGGTGGCGGAGGCTGGCATTTTCCAGAGTGTTTTTGCGCTGGCTGATCCCGGAGGTGGCGGCGCGGGTGAGCCCGGCGCGGAGGGAGTCGAGTTCCTGGGCGGGCTCTCGGAGGGCGCTTTTCAGGGAGCGCGTGATGCGGCGGCGGGCGTTTTCCAGAAGGTTCTCGAGCTCTGCGGAGTCCGGGACGGCGAGTTCCGCGGCGGCGGAGGGGGTGGGGGCACGTAAATCCGCTGCGAAGTCCGCTATGGTGAAATCGATTTCATGGCCGACGGCGGAGATGACGGGGATGTCCGAGTCCGCGATGGCGCGGGCGACGATTTCCTCGTTGAAGCACCAGAGGTCTTCCAGGGAGCCGCCGCCGCGGCCTACGATGAGGAGATCGACCGGGGGCGTGGCGGGGGAGTTGAACTTGCGGATGGCGGCGGCGATTTCGCGTTCCATGCCTTTTCCCTGAACGCGGACGGGCAGGAGGATGGGCTGCACCCATGGAGCGCGGCGGGTGAGGATATTGAGAATGTCCTGCAGGGCGGCGCCAGTGGGGGAGGTGACGAGGCCGATGGTGCGGGGGAAGACGGGGAGTTGTTTTTTGCGGGATTGGGAGAAGAGGCCTTCCGCGTTGAGCTTTGCCTTGAGGGCTTCGAAGCGTGCCTGGAGGTCGCCCTGGCCGGATCGTTCGACTTTTTCGACGATGACCTGGAGCTGGCCGCGTGCCGCGTAGACTGTGGCCTCGGCGAAGACTTTCACCTTCGCGCCGTCCTCAAGGGACTCTGAGCCTTCGCGGTTGCGTGCACTGAACATGGCGCACTGGAGCTGTGCGGAGCCGTCTTTCAGGGAGAAATACCAGTGGCCGGAGCCTTGTTTCTTGAGGTTTGAGACCTCGCCCTCGATCCACAGGCGGCCTACCTCCGACTCGATGGCACGCTTCATTTTCCGCACCACCTGGGTGACGGAGAGTGCTTTGGTTTCCTTTTTGGGAATGTCTGAGAAGAGATCCACTTGCGGGGACTGTCAGCGATGGCGGGCGATTTGGCCAGTATTTGAATCGCCGTATGAAGAAAAAGCCGGGCTTGTTCAATACGTTGACATGATGTCCCGGGATAGGCATTTTCTCCGTCGTGAATACAATGACAGTTTTATTGGGGGCGACGTTTGTGCTGCTGCTTGCGGCGGTGATGCTTTCTTTCAACGGGATGAACGAGGGCGTGAGGAATGCGTCTCCGGACGAGATGGTGAGATTGCAGGGTCAGATCGACCGGTTGCGGATCGAGCAGGAGCGGCTTGATGTGGAAAGGAATCTGCGTCAGGTGCGTGACATGCCGGACAGGGAGACCGCAAATCCATCCGAAATGGATGCGATGAAGGCACAACTGGCGGCGATCGAAGCAGAGAAGGCGGCCTTGGAAGAGGGAAAGGAACTGGCCGAGAAGAAGGCTGAAACTTATCGCGATGAGGCAGGGCTAATCGGGCAGCGTGAGCTGGAAAAAGGTGACAACGAACTGCGCCGCGCGCGGATGATCCGGGATGCGCTGCTGATAGGAAGGGTATCGGAATACGTTGCCGATCCTACTGTGGGAGGAGTCGTGGTGATCGAGATCGTCCTGCCGGAGCATGTGCAGGTGGGGACGGTTCTGGCGATCCGCCGCAATACGGGTGTGCTGGGGAAAGTGACGATCACGGATATCCTGCCAGAGGGAGCGATCGGAAGCCCTATGCCGGGCTTCGGGCCGGTGGAGCCTCAACAAGGGGATGAGCTGATCATTCCTCCGCAGGTTTGATAATTCCTCTTTTCCGCGAGACACGCTCCTGATTAGAGTGCGGCGTGTTTCAAATCGTTTTCAATGAAATCAGTGCGGCGGAAATTTCCGCTCTGTCGACTCTTGAGCAGCTTGAGTTGCTGGATGAATTCCGCGTGACGGAGCAGGATCTCAATGGTCTGGGCAGCGACAAATTCGGCAAGATCGAGCGCGACGGCCATGTGATGTACCGGTTTCGCGCGAGGGGATACCGGTTTTACTTCGAGGTGAAGGATGGCTCGGTAATCGTCCACCGGCTGCTGCACAAAGGCACGTTCTCCGATTTCCTTTTCCGCTCAAAGATGCCTCTGGGGGAAGACGAGGCGCTGGCGGGTTCCAAGCATTTTTGGAAGCTTATCGAAGAGGGCAGAAACGCGCGGCGGATCTGATTTTCGATTTTCGAACCCCCGTTCGCCAGACTGGTTTGCTATCACCAGTCGGTGGAGGAGCTTGGCTCGTGTTCGGAGGTGCTGGCGAGAGAGCAGACCATGTAGAGCGTGCCTGCGACCGGGAAAAAATCCGGGAAAGGTGTGTTGTAGGTTCCGCCGCCGGGGCAGGTGCTGGTTCCCTGGGAGTTGTCGAAATATTCCTGGGAGATGTAGCCTTTTGAGAGGAGATGTTTGGCAATGTTCTGGGTGCCATCTGATGCATACGGATTGCCGCCGGGGGTGTAGCCGTAGATGTTCTGATAGGAGCGGGTGGCGACCTGCATGTTGCGGATCTTCATAATGCAGGTGGCGCGGTCGCTGCCTTTTCTCCAAGCCTTGGTGCCTAGGAACAGGATGGATACCAGCGATAGAAGGACTAGTATGACGACGGTGAGTTCCAGCAGGCTGATGCCGCGTTTGCTCAACGCCCGAGGGGGGGACGGTGATTTCATGAATGGGGGGAAGTTCCGGGTAAGAACGTCCGGATAATATCACCCAACGCGGCGGCGTATATTACGCCAACACGTATATTCGCGGAAAAAGAGTATTCAGGGAGCCGTGGTTACGACCTTGGTTTTAGCCCAATCGTCACCCAGGCGATAGGGGCCGCCGGGTTTGTCCTTGTTTGCAATCAAGACGATGAGTTCCACCAGACCACCAAATGGAACGGCCAGAAGGACGTTTCTCAGGATGCCGGACTTCCAGTCCCCGGAAAGGGTTTTCCCCGAAACTGATACTGCCTGGAGATTCAGGGCTTTTTTCCCGATGCTCTGACCGTCCAGGAAAGGCAGGGAATCCCTCGTCAGGAGATAGGCGCTTGAGACAAGGTATGCGAGGCCGCCTGAGATTTTGCCAGCGACGTATGACAAGGCAATTGCGACGATAATATCGATCAGGGTTGCAGCGATGCGCTGGCCGATTGAGGCGGGATTGCCGGTTGCCTCCGCAGGAGTTTCTACCACTGTTGGTTCCACTGGTGTGGCGGGGGAGTTTGGCTCTTCCATAATGGTTGAGTAGGCTAACTAACAATTTTCCAAAGTCGAGTTTGCAGGGAAAAATCTTCACCTCGGCTCGACAAACCGGTGATCGTGGTTACCTATGTTTTATGAAGTGGTTGAGATACGGAGCATTTTTTGCGAGCGCCGCGTGCTTGAAAGCACAGTCTGAGGATACGGCGCCTAGCAATCCGCCGTTAAATATGGAGGACATCAGGGCTCTTTTGGGAAAAGAGGACAGCGAGCTTGCAGGCCTGGCGAAACAGCTTCTGGGCACGGACAACGCAAACCGGTTATTCTATTTCCCGACACACGATGAGCCGGCCACGCCAAAGACATGGGGCTTTGCCTACGAGGATGTTACTTTCCCATCGAAGGACGGGACGAAGCTGCACGGATGGTTCATGCCGGGGCGCAATGGGGCGAAGGCGACGGTGGTGTTTTCCCATGGGAACGCGGGCGCGCTCGGGCATCATCTGGGATTTGTGATGTGGCTGGTGGAGGCTGGCTACAATGTTTTCATGTATGACTACCGTGGTTTCGGAAAATCCGGGGGTACTGTGAACCGTAAGGGGATGGTAGAGGATGTGAACGCGGCATTCGATTATGTGGCCACGCGGAAAGATGTGGACGCGAAGAAACTGGTTTCCTACGGGCACAGCCTCGGCGGGGCGAAGTCGATCGCGGCGATCGCGGAGAGTTCCATGAAGGGCTTGAAAGCGATGGTGATCGACGGGACTTTCACATCCTACCAGGCCATGGCTCGTGTGGTGGGCGGACAGATCGGGGCGGATCTGATTACGGATGAGCTCTCGCCCAAGGATTTTATTGGGAAAATCCGGAACACGCAATTGCTGGTGGTTCATGGCAATGAGGATCGGGTGGTTCCTTTCGCGCAAGGGGCGAAATTGTTCGAGCTGGCAAACGAGCCGAAGACGTTTTTCCAAGTGGAAAAGGGAACCCATGGGAACTCGCTGTCGCGTGATCGCGGAGCTTACCGGAAGCGGATGCTGCTGTGGCTGGACGAAGTATTGGGAGGATGAGAGATTCCGTGATTCATTGCCTCATGTCGATCAAGCTGCCACTCGTCTTTCTCTTTGGAGTCATCGCCTCCGGTTGTGCGCCGGTCTCGGTCGGGGAGGACGCGGATTTCAGTTCGAAAGTTCTCGCCGCAGTGCAAACGATGCCCAGAGGTGGCGGCTACGATGGCAGTGATGCTACGAAAAATCTTTTGCATGGGGCTTGCGAGCTGGTCGATGGAAAATTCCGGGTGGATGCGAATCGTGCCAAGCCAAGCTTTTGCTCTGGAGCCACGTATCTGGTTTTACTCAAGGCCTTGGGGAGTGGCTCGGAAGTGCTGTTGCCGGAAATCGACCAACAGGATGGTCACGGGATCTTTGGCCGCTGGAACTCGAACGGACCCGGCTCAGCGAAGCTGGTGACGGATCTGGGAGCTGGGAAAAACTTCATCTCCTGGAATGAGGCGAGACCCGGGGATTTCCTGAAAATCTGGTGGACTGACAAGATTGGTGGACGTGAGCGTGGGCATCTTGTGGTGTATCTCGGGCACGATGCGGAGAGCGTTCGCTTTTGGTCCGGCAACCAGCCGGGAGGCTATGGATCGAAGTCCGTGCCTCGCAGCGATTGCAAACGAGTGTTGTTCACGAGGATCACCCGCCCGGGGAAATTCGCTGCGGCGAAGAACCTGCCTGCTGTGGATAACTGGCTGGCTAGGATGCTGCGGGAGGATTTCACTTGGGCAGAAGTGGTGAAGCAGTGCCGGGTGAGTGACTGAATCCTTGCTTGCCCTTTTCTTGTCAGCAGTAATTTCCGCAAGAATGGAAAAGTATTTCGTGGGGCGAATTCGGCATGATACGAGGCGAATCAGCTATGAGTGCAAGCGCCAAATCTTCCAACCACTACCAACAGTGCATCCAGAAAGCCCAAGGCATCCTGGAAGTTGCCAAGGATGAGATCCCGACTCTTGAAGAGCTGGCCAAAGCCGCTGGCCTCTCACCATTTCACTTCCATCGTATCTTCCGAAGCATCGTGGGAGAACCGGTTGCCAGGTATCACAAGCGCATCCGCCTGGAGCGCACCGCCTCGCGACTCAGCCACAGTAGTGAGCCGATCACCGAAATCTCGCTAGGAGCCGGCTTCGAATCCTCATCGGCTTTTTCCAAAGCTTTCCGAAGCCATTTCGGATGCAGCCCCAGCACCTTCCGAAAGCGAGGGCCGGGTATTTCAAACACCATTTTTGAGAACAACAGACAGCAAACAACAATGAATATGAAAGTAGAGATTAAGAAAATCGATCCAATCGAAGTCTATGCAGTTAGGACGGTCGGCTCCTACAAAGAGGCTGCGGCTGAAGCCTTCGGCAAGCTGATGCCTTTCGCCTATGGCAACAAACTCATGAGACCTGAAACCCGAGTCTTCGGAATCGGGCACGACAACCCGGGAATCACGGATTCTGAGAAAATCCGATACGACGCCTGTTTCACAAGGGATGTTTCATTCCAACCTTCCGGCGAAGTCCGGAACCAGACAATCAAAGGGGGACTCTATGCCATCGCCTTGCACAAAGGTTCTTACGAGACACTGGTGGAATCCTATGACGCTCTCATCGGCACCTGGCTTTCGGAAAACAAACGCGAGCTGCGCGGCGAACCGTTGTTCGAAGAATACCTGAACCGCGATCCACGAAGGACGAAACCCGAGAACCTCCGCACCCTCATCTACATCCCGATCAAATAGACCGTATTGAAGGAGTAGGCGCATAGATACCTACAATTGCCGAGGAATATGCGTGAGCTTCGCAGGATTTCCCCTTGAATGGACGACATGAGCAGGCAGAAGCAAAAGGCAGCGGATCAACAGGAGCAGAATGCTTTCGGAGCATTGGATGCACTCGGCGATCTGCCTGCTGGGCCGGAGATTGTCGCTCCCGTTGTGCCAGTCAAAACCTCCAAGCGTGGTCAAAAAAGCAGTGGGCGAGGCCGTGTGAACATCGTCCGCCAGACCGCGCATCGCGGAGGGAAAGGTGTCACCGTAGCGAAGAATTTCACCGGGATTTCCGCCGCCGAGAAACAGGAACTCGCGAAGAAGATCCAGAAATCCTGCGGAGTCGGCGGCACCGTGAAAGACGGTAACATCGAAATTCAGGGTGATAAGCGTGATGAAGTGAAACGCATCCTGACAGAGGCCGGGTTCAACCCGGTTTTTGCAGGTGGTTAAGAGCGATTAATTTTTTTTAGAAAAAACCTTGTAAATGTTCCAGGTTTAGTGTTTTAGTAACCCAGCGAAGCGATTTGAACGTCGATTCGTCCGTTTACACACATCCCCCCGATCCCCCCGATCCCCCATGAAAACTATACATAGCGTATTTACGCGTCGTGTTGCCAAAAATAAGGCAATTGTCTCTTTTGTTTCTGCCATGGCTCTCCTCTGCGGAGCTGCGTCGGCTCAAAATCTCTTGATTAACGGAGATTTCGAGAGCGATTACACCGGGCAACCTGCGATCGGTGAAAATGGCTTTTCAACCATAGTCCCCGGCTGGCAAACAACCGCTTCGAATGGTGAAATTGAAATTTGGGGCGACGGTTTTCGCAGCGTTGAGTCTGCAAATGGCACTGATGATTTCACCGATGGAGGTGACTACTTTGGCGAACTCAATGCAACTGAAGTCTCGACTCTCTTCCAAGACGTTACATTTACGGAGAGCGGCTTAATCGACTACATCTTCTTGCACAGAGGACGTGGATATAACGATCCCTCACTCATTACCAACCCTGACAGACTGGATGACGTAATGACCTTCTCCATCACTGATCTCGGTGCAAACGGGACATACGACGTGACAGATGAAGTCCTTTTCTCCCTGACAGTTACCTCGGATAACATCAATGATTCTGGAGAGTACAATGGCTTCGTCCTATATCAAGGTGTGGACGTTGCTGAGGCTGTTGCCGGATCAACCTATCGATTCAGCTATGCGGCGATAGAAACGGGTTCAGGTAGCAACACTATCGGAAACTTCATCGACAACGCGGGCTTTGGTATTACCGGAGTTGTTCCAGAGCCTTCCAGCTCTTTGATGGTGATGTTCGGAGCTATCATTGGCCTGATTGGCTATCGCAGGCGTTAGTCATCTTTGACTTTTTTCATTCCAGCGCATGATCCTGAGTATTTGGGATCATGCGTTTTTTTATTGTCTGGTGTGACGAGAAGGGTTCTGGATTTTGCGAAGCCGATGTGGGTGGTCTGAATCTTGATTCTTGTGATGTAAGGTGTGTTTTTGAAACATGGGCTCATGACCACCCAAGAAATCCAGGAATACATCGATGTGGCAATCAGTGAGAACTTTTCAAGCTACACGACTGAATCCGGTGAGATGATGACAAGTGAGGGCGGTGACGGGCGGTTTCTGGGGAAAGTAGTTGCTACGATGTATTCCGGGCTGCCGGTGGGGAGGGACATTTATCTGGCGATTGGGGAGACGGAGAAGAAGTCGCAGATCATCAAGCTGGGGAATTCGGAATCCTTGAAGCCTGGCAAGACGGAGCTGGATCTGTTGCTCTTGAAGGAGCTGGGTATCGGGAGTGATGAGGCGGATGAGGGTAGTTGAATGCAGCCTCTTCTTTGGGTTACCGTGCAATCACTGGGGTCAGGATCTTCCAAACGTTTTCCGCGACCTTTTTCTGACCCTCGGCGGTGGGGTGGATGCGGTCTGGTTGGTTGAGGCTTGCGACTCCGCCCACGCCATCGAGGAGGTAGGGGATGAGAGTGGCTTTTGATTTGGTGGCGGCTTCCGGGAAGATACTTTTGAAGCGGTTGCTGAACGCTGCGCCCATGCTTTCAGGCATCTGCATGCCGGCGATGAGGATTTTCACATCGGGGTTTTTGGTGAGGGCTTTTTCAGTGATGCCTAGGAGGTTTTTCTTCGTTTCCTCGGGAGAGGTGCCGCGCAGGCCGTCGTTACCGCCGAGGGCGATAATAAGAATGTCCGCTCCTTTTCCCATGGCCCATTCCACACGGCGCAAACCCCCGGCGGTGGTGTCTCCGCTGACTCCGGCGTTGACCACGGTGTAGGGAAGATTGGCGCTGTTAATTTTCTCCTGCAGGAGCGTGGGGTAAGCTTCCTGCGGATCGAGGCCGTAGCCTGCGGTGATACTGTCGCCGAGGATGACGATGCGTTTCTTGGTATCATTTGCATCCATGGCTTCTTGGGCGAATAGTGATGCGCATCCAAACAGGAGCAACCCTACGATCAAATTTTTCAGAAATGTCTTCCCCATCTACCGCCAGTCTAGAATCCGCGCCTAGTGCTGTCAAACGGCCGATTCTCAAGGTGTCGGGTTTGCGAAAAACTCATCAGACAACTGGTGGGGACCTGACGGTATTGAAAGATGTGAGTCTAAGTCTTGAGGCGGGGGATACGTTGGCGATCGTCGGGCCGTCCGGGAGTGGGAAGACGACTTTGCTCGGGCTTTGTGCCGGGCTGGATGATGCGAGTGCCGGCTCGGTGGAGCTGGATGGGATGGCGTTGGAGGGTTTGAGCCAGGATGCGCGGGCGGCTTTGCGGAATCGCTTGGTGGGTTTTGTGTTTCAGAGTTTCCAGCTGATCCCGACTCTTACTGCGATTGAAAATGTGCTGGTGCCGCTGGAGTTGCGTGGGGAGTCTGGCAAGGAAATCCAAGAGGAGGCGGAGAGACTGCTGACAGAGGTGGGGCTGGGCGAGAGGCTGGATCATTATCCGCTTCAGCTTTCCGGCGGGGAGCAGCAGCGAGTGGCGCTGGCGCGTGCTTTCATCCACAGGCCGAAAATCCTTTTCGCGGATGAGCCGACAGGGAATCTGGATGCGGGAACGAGCGGGCCGATCGTGGAAATGCTTTTCCGGCTGAATCGTGAAGCAGGGACGGCACTGGTGTTGGTGACGCACGATCCCGCACTGGCGGCGAAGGCACGGCGCGTGGTGACAATGAGTGGTGGAGCGGTGGTTTCGGAGGAGGAAAACGATGTCTGAGTTTCGCGGCCTGCCACGCAGTTTGTGGACGGCTTTGTTTCATCCTTGGGTGTGGCGCATGGCCTGGCGGGACAGTCGTTCGCAGCGGGTGAGGCTTGTGGTTTTTTCGTTGGCGATTGTTTCCGGGATCGCGGCGCTGACGGCGATCCATTCGTTGAAGGCGAGTGTGGAGCGGGGGATTGGCACTGAGGCGAAGTCACTGTTGGGATCTGATCTGCGGGTTTCCTCGCGTAAGGAAATCGATAGGGATGAGCTTTACCGGCTTTCGCAAATCGGGAACCGGATGAGCCGGGAGACGAGTTTTCCCTCGATGATGCGTTTTCTTCCGGAGAAAGGTGCCCGGCTGATGCAGGTGCGCGGGATTGAGGGGGAGTATCCGTTTTATGGGGAGGTGGAGACGCGTCCTGAAGATGCTTGGGGAAAACTGCAGGAGCAAGGCGGGGTGCTGTTGGAGCCGGCGATACTGGATCAGTTTTCCGTGAAGGTGGGTGACGAGGTGGAGCTGGGTGGGGTGCGATTGAAGATTCTCGGGGTAGTGGACAAGCCGGCACCACGGGGGAACCGGTTCAGTGGATTTTCGCCGGAGGCGTATGTGCGTTTGGCTGATATGGAGCGCAGTGGATTGTTGGGGAAAAACAGCATGGCATCGTATCAGGTGCATCTTGAGGTTTCTGGTGGGCTGGCTGCAGGTGATCTGAAGGATGAGGTGAGAGGGGGATTTTCCGATGTTCCGTGGCGGTTGGAGACTCCGGAGGACAGGCGGGAAAATCTGGGTGATGCGTTGGATGATTTTCAGAGATTCCTGGGGTTGATCGCACTGGCATCGCTGGCACTGGGGGCTGTAGGTGTGGCGGGGGCGGTGCATGCGCATGTGACGCGGCGCATTCCGACGATCGCGATTTTACGTTGTCTGGGCTGTCCGGGGTATCTGGCTTTCGGGGTTTATTTTGCTCAGGCGATGGCGTTGGGGTTGTTCGGCGCCTTGCTGGGAGCGGGAGTGGGTGTTGCGATGCAGGTTGGTTTGCTCGCTGCGTTCCACAATGAATTGCCGATTTCTGTGAGTCCGTCTCCTGAGTGGAAGCTTGTTGCGCGGACTGCGGTTACTGGATTTCTAGTATGTTGCGGGTTCGCGCTGCTACCGCTGATGAAGATCCGGGAGATTTCCCCTGCGGTGACTTTACGCAGTGGTGGGAGTTTGAAAGGTGGGCTGCTGCGCGCATTGCCAGTCTATACGCTGCTCTTCGGGCTGCTGGTGCTGGTGGCACATGCGAATGATCCGAGCTGGCTGCGGGCTCTGGCGATGGTGGCTGGGTTGGGAGTCGCTTTCCTGGTATTGGTGGGTGTGGCTCGTGGATTGATGGTGGTGACACGCAGGTTGGTGGGGAAAAGCTGGCCATATCTGATCCGGCAGGGTGTCTCGAATCTGCATCGCCCGGGGAACCAGACGCTGTTGTTTTTGCTTTCGCTGGGACTGGGAACTTTCCTGATGGTGACGATTCTTTCTGCGGGAAAGCTTCTCAATGACAGGCTGGATATCCAGGGTGCGGAGGATAGTCCGAATTTGTATCTGATCGATGTGCAGCCCGATCAAGTGGTAGGTGTGAAAGAGGTGTTGGAAGCGAGTGGTCTCCCAATATTGGAAAGTACGCCTATGGTGACGATGCGGGTGAAGACGATACGTGGTGTGGATGTGAGTGAGGCGAAGGGTGTGCCAAGGTGGGTGGCGCGTCGTGAGTTCCGCTCGACGTATCGGGATGAACTGAATTTTACGGAGACGTTGGTGGCTGGGAAGCTGGCGATTGGGCGGGTGGATCCTGCGGGCTTAGTGCCGCTTTCCCTGGAGGAAAAAATCGCGAACGACATGGGAGTTGGGATTGGTGATGAGATCGTGCTGGATGTGCAGGGGATCGATATCCGGGCGAAAGTGACGAGCCTGCGACGTGTGGATTGGAGTCGGTTTAATCTGAACTTCTTCATGGTCTTTCCGCCGGGTGTGCTGGAGGACGCGCCGGGATTCCATGTGGTGACCACGCGGACGCCGACTCCGGCGGCATCGGGTAAGCTGCAGAGAGAGCTGGCGGGAAAGTTCGCGAATGTGACGGCAATCGATCTGACGCAGATTTTGACCGCTGTTCGTGATATCCTGGGAAAGATTTCTACTGTGGTTACCGTACTTGCGGGATTCACGGTTTTGGCGGGATTGCCGATCCTCATCGGAACGCTGCTCAACGGGCGCGATGTCCGGCTCAAGGAGAGTGTACTGCTGCGGACACTGGGAGCTTCCGCAAAACAGGTGCGTATAATCCTGGTGATCGAATATGCGGCACTGGGCGTTCTTTCCGCATTGAGTGGTGTGCTGCTGGCCGTGGCGGCGAATGCTGCGCTGGCGGTGTTTGTTTTCAAAGCATCTCCATGGCCTGATGTGGGGTTGCTGCTGGCAGCTGTCGGGTCGGTGGCTGCGATTGCGGTGCTCGGAGGGCTTGGGTTGAGCCGGGGAGTTTGCAATCATCCTCCGCTGGAGGTTTTGCGGGGTGGTGGGTGATTTTCCGAGACGAACTGCGAGTTGAAGCTGGGAGCAAATTTTCATTTGACGATTTTACAATTTGCTAATATTGAGAATGAGTCGCAAAAGCAATAGTTGGTTTTGTTCTTCATTTGTAATCGTTTATATAGGCTGCCATGAAACTAAATTTCACGAAATCCAAACCGGACCAGTCTTCACAAGGGGCGACTATGATGCGTGCAAGTGATTCAAGTGCATTGCTCGGGTCGCTGAATCAGTTGGGTTCAGGCAGGATCATTTGTAATAACGGTTCCCTTTCTCTAGCGATCTCGACAGACTTTCGGCAGATCCATCCGCTGGGGCACAGCCTCATATTTTCAGGAGGGTTGCTTGAGCTTGAGCCGGAGTCTTTTCAGATTCTTGTTTCCACTGCCTCTTGTGGTCTTGGTCTGGGAATTTCTCTCTTCGACGACCAGAAAAATCTCAGCGTTGTCTTTCATTTTTGTCACGGCAGCGAATGGAAGCGGTGGATGGAAAATCACATTCAATCCGGGCTGCTGGAGCCGAACCCAAAGACGGAGCTCGTCCCGAAAAACCTCTGCTGGTGTGATCTATGGCCACCTACTAAGGAAAAGAAGCATGCCACGGCAGGTTCTCTACTGGAGCAGCGCATTGGCTCTATTACTGAGAGTCAGACTGTAGAAGCTACGTTGCATGCGCAAAATCTGGAGCTTACCACTGTGATTCATCCAGCTTCATTTGATATCCTGGCCTCATCCGTCCGCTTCTGGGATCGGCCGCGTACCCGCGTTTGCTACGCGGATCTATTGTCGCTCGATCCTCAGCAAAACGAAAACTATGTTGCGCTGCGTGGATGAAGTTCCCTTCATTAGGCCATTACTCGGCGGCTGAACTGCTTCGCTCGTGGGGTTGTGGCGGGGTTTTCGAGGAGAAGCTGGATCCAGGCGATGGCATTATCGGGGGCGAGCCAGAGTTTGGATTTTGTGAGGGATTTGTATTTTCGTTGGCAATTTGTGCGATAGGCACTGCCCATTTCCGCAGAGATCCAGGACTCGTGGGTGAGCCACCAATCCAGGAAGGGGGCGAGGACGGAGAAGTCATCCACTAGATCTATAGTGGATAGGTTTTCCTCTGGCCAGGTTCCGGGTATGGGTGGTTCTGAATCGAGCCAGAGAAAGCATCTCTCAAAGGGACGAATATAGACGAAGCCGGGATCGCCGTTTTCCGGTAGCCAGCCAGCGCAGGCTCCATGGAGGAAAATGATGCCGCCCTGCCATGGAAGTGAGTAACAGCTTGTGCCTTTGATCCCCATGGAGGGGGATTTTATGAAGCCACTTTTCTGGAAGAGATTCCGTGAAGGGATTGCCGCGTCCATGCCCCAGAAAAACATTTGCTGGGTGAATCCTGCAGCTAGATCGCGGAGTAAGGCGGTGGCTCTGGGGGTGTTTTTGGCAGTTGAAGCATTCATCTAACGCAACTTAATTGCGCTAATTATTAATGCAAGTAAGTTGTAATAGTGAGTTTCTTTCGGTGATTTTTTGATGCCAGCAGAGCTAGTTCTTGCTTTTGATCAGCCCGGCCTTCGAGGTGTCAAAAGGAAGGATACCCATTTTTATGGCAGGTGAGCCGGGCTTGAAGCTGAAGTCGCCATTCTCCGGATCGACAAACATGGGGTCAACCGCTTGGCTATTTTTATCAACTCCCTCCTTTTGTAGTTTTTCCAAAGTCTCCTTACCGATCTCTGGATCCGCTTTGCAAAAGTAAATATTATCGTCGGAATCGAAGTCGCTCATGCTTGCGGTCACTCGCCCCCTGCTATCCTCTCCCACCAGTCCTTTACCGGATCCTGGCTCAGAGATAAAATCGCAGTCCGCGAGTGTCGAGTAATAGATGTTTTTCTTGTTACTGGCTCCTGTGGATGGGCCTTCTACGATTTTGAAATAAGTGCCGCGCGGTGCGATGATGTC
>JBPOGC010000044.1:0-19010 GCA_051251795.1 Luteolibacter sp.
AATATTTTCAATATCGTGCTGGTGCTGGGGCTCTCTTCTGTGGTGGCTCCGGAGGGGATCGCCGTTTCACAGGAAGCGATTGATTTTGACATGTTGGTGATGCTGGCGGTGGCGCTGGTGACTGTTCCGGTGTTTCTGTATGGTTATGGCGTGGGGAGGATAGGAGGGGTGTTTTTCCTGGGTTTCTATGGGGCGTATCTGGCTTATCTGATACTTGAGGCGGTGGGGTCGGCAGTGTTTCCGGGGTATAGGGATGTGATGGTGCAGTATGTGGCACCGGCAGTGGGGCTGGTCTTGCTGGGGGTTTTGGTGGCTGCGATGAGACAGCGGAAAAACCCCGCCTAGACATTTTGCATTTACTGTTTAGGTTTTTCCGTCCGGCAGAAGAAAGGCCGGAAGTCGTTTACCATGTCCGATTCCCCTAAAAATACTCCGCAACCACCTAACAAGCCGCGTCCTCCGGGTGAGGCCAACGGTTTCAACTGGCGCGTTCTGGCGCTTTTCAGCCTGGCGATAGTCATCCTCGGGGTGGCTTATCTAAGCAGCGACAATAGCGCGGCAAAGCCCTTGAGCTATGCGCAATTCCGCACTGCTCTGGATAAGGAGCTGGTGATTCTCGATGACAGTGAGAAGAAGCTTCAGGTAGTTACAAGCGATACGGCGTATGATGCGACGATCACCGGCTGGATCAAACCGGAGCCGGAACATACCAAAGAGAGTAGTGGTGAGAAAAAAGACTTCCGGGTTCCTGTGGATTTGGATTTCATGAAGGATGAGATCAAAGATCTGCTCGGGGACGATGTGCAGATCGACCAGGTTTCGGGCGTGGGCGAGGCTCCGCTTAAGGGCGATGTGGAAACGCTGACCTTGGCTGATTTCAAAAAAGCCCTGGCTTACGATGAAGTGCAGACTGCGGATGTGGAGAATCCTCTGAGAATCCTGGTCACCGAGGACAATTCCTACGCGATGATCGTGGGAACGCGGGAAATTTTCCCTCCAATGAAAGAGCCATTGGATGACAAAGGGGCTCCTGTGCTGCCTACGGAATTCAAGGTTACTGTTTCTTCTGCGATCCTTGGAGGTGAACTGAGTGATCTCCTGAAGGACAAGGCGGAGTATGTGAGGAAGTCGGACTACCTCAGTAAAGCGCTGTTCACGTTCCTTCCGTTTTTGCTGATCATTCTGCTTCTGTTTTTCCTTTTCAGGCAACAGATGAAATCGGCCGGACGTGGTGCGATGTCGTTCGGGAAATCGAAGGCGAAATTACTTACTATGGATAGGAACAAGGTCACGTTCAAGGATGTGGCCGGGATTCAGGAAGCGAAGGAAGAGCTCTTTGAGATCGTTGATTTCCTGCGTGATCCGAAGAAATTCCAGAAGCTTGGTGGTTCAATTCCAAAGGGTGTTTTGATGGTCGGGTCTCCGGGAACCGGAAAGACTTTGCTAGCGCGGGCGATTGCGGGTGAGGCGGATGTTCCTTTCTTTTCGATTTCCGGTTCTGATTTCGTGGAAATGTTCGTTGGTGTCGGAGCCTCACGCGTTCGCGACATGTTCGAACAAGGGAAGAAGAATGCCCCTTGCCTGATTTTCATTGATGAGATCGATGCCGTGGGACGTCACCGTGGTCACGGGATGGGCGGAGGTCACGATGAGCGGGAGCAAACGCTCAACCAGCTCCTTGTGGAGATGGATGGATTCGATACTCAGGAAGGTGTAATTATTATCGCTGCAACAAACCGCCCTGACGTTCTTGATCCGGCGTTGCTGAGGCCTGGTCGTTTCGACAGGCAGGTGAGTGTATCTCTGCCGGATGTCAACGGCAGGGAGGAGATCCTGCGGGTTCATGTGAAAAAGATCAAACTGGCTGCAAACACGGATCTAGGAACAATTGCCCGTGGAACTCCTGGGTTCTCCGGTGCCGAGCTTGCAAACCTTGTGAACGAGGCTGCCTTGCTTGCTGCAAGGAAAGGGCTTTCCGCTGTGACTATCGCTGAGATGGAGGAAGCGCGCGACAAGGTGCGTTGGGGGCGTGAGCGGCGTTCGCTTGCGATGTCCGATAAGGAAAAGGTCGGCACGGCATGGCATGAGGCGGGACACGCCTATCTCAACATGGTTCTTCCGCACACGCATCCATTGCACAAGGTGACAATCATTCCACGTGGTCCTTATCTTGGCGCGACGATGTATCTGCCGGATGGCGACAAGTATTCGACGCAAAAGAAAGAGGCTCTTGCAAACCTGATCGTGACGATGGGTGGGCGTATTGCCGAGGCTTTCCATTCCGATGACGTATCAAACGGTGCATCCGGTGATATCCGCCAAGCCACTTCCCTCGCAAGAAACATGGTCTGTGAGTGGGGTATGTCCGATAAGCTCGGTATGGTGGAATACGGTGAGGGTGATTCTCCAGTCTTCCTTGCGCGCGATGTTTCGAAGAGCCGGAATTATTCGGAAGAGACCGCTCGTGTGATCGATGATGAGATTAAAAAATTCATTGATGATGCCTTTGAGCAGGCGACCCAGATCCTAACGGACAACCGTGAGACTGTTGAGAAGATTGCTCTGGCGCTGTTGGAATATGAAACACTCGATGCGAAGCATTTGCAGGATATCATTGATCACGGTGAGATGAAAAATCCACCGACCATGCCGAAGCCGCCTCCGATTCCTGACGAGTTCTCAAAAAAGCCTTCATCGAAGAAACCTGAGACTGACAAGCCTGAGGACGATGGACCACTGCCTGGTGTGGTAGGTGCTCCGGCCTGATAGGTCTCTGTAATTATTGGTCAGCGGATGGCATCCGCTGCTCCTTGCATTATAGCCAAGCTGCGACTCTATCTGCTGCCCGGCGGTGGGTTCCAGGGTCGCCAAGTTTGTCGCTTACTTCTGTGAGGCGAGTTACGAGAGCAGCTCGTTCGTCGTCGTTGCTAAGAATGTTCTTTATCCAACGAGAGATTTCCGGTGCTTCGGCATCTGCCTGGATGAATTCCTCGACGACTTTTTCATCTGCCAGGATGTTGACCAAGCCGATGTATTTGATTTTCACCAAGAGTCTTCCCAGGAGATAGGTGGTCCAGGCCATTTTGTAGACGAGGCAGTAGGGGAGCCCGAAAGTAGCCGCCTCCAGTGTGGCGGTTCCGCTGGCTATGACTCCGCATGATGCGCGTTGCATGAGATCGTGGCTTCCGCCCTGGCTGAGTGTGATGTAGCTGGTGGCGTTTGCCTGGGAAATCATAGTACGCATGGTTTCCGCGAGTTTCGGGGTCGCGGCGGGGACGGCGAATTTGAGTTCCGGCTTCCAATCGCGCAGGATGGTAGCGGTGCGGATCATCATTGGAAAAAGCTTAGCGATCTCGCGTTCACGGCTGCCTGGGAAAAGACCGATGAGGCCTTCTTCGCGTGATACATCGGATTTCTCGGCGGCGAGTTCGTCGACGAGTGGGTGGCCGACGTGTGTTGTTTTGAGACCGGCGTTTTCGAAGATGGGTTTCTCGAAAGGGAAGAGGCAGAGCATCTCATCGAGGAGATCGACCATCTTGGGAATCCGTTTCTTATTCCATGCCCAGACCTGAGGGCTGATGTAGTAAACGAGCTTGGTCTCGGGGAGGGCTTCCCTTACGGCGGTGGCGAACCGGAGGTTGAATCCCGGGTAGTCTATGAGGAGCAGAACGTCTGGACGGAGGGTTTTGATTTCCGCCAGCATTTCCTCGAAGCGCTGCTTGAACCACGGGTAGTTTTTCAAGACCTCGATGACGCCCATGACGGCGGCGTCCTCGACCCAGTTGTTGGTTTTGCCTTCGCTGACTTCCAGTATTTCGGGGCCGCCAGCACCATGGATTTCGATGCCTGGTGTGATTTGCCTGAGTTCACGCAAGAGGCCGGCTCCGTGCGCATCACCACTCATTTCTCCTGCCACGACGTAGATCCGTTTCACTGGAAAAAAACCTACCCAATTCCGTTAGGAACCTTCAACCTCCAATACCGAACACGGGGTGGCTCACGATGGGTTTTATGAAATTGTCTGATCGAACGTGTTCGCGGATCCGTAATTAACTTATGAAATTTTTTCTTTTTCTGATTGGTTTGTTGGTAGCTGGATTTCTCGGCTACTCTCTGGAGCCCCAGTTCCGGGAGAGGCTAACAGGAAACATCCCGGAACAGTCCAAGCCACAAGAGGCAAAGAAAGAGGCAAAGAAAAAGCCCGTGGAAGAACCGACCAAGAAGGTGATGGACGAGCCAAAGGTCGTCACGCCATTGGCTCCAGAGCCGCCTGTTGTGGAAGATCTGCCCGATCCGGCGAAATTCCCCGCGGACATGCTTCCTGAAAAAATCCTATTGAAAGCCGATGCGGAAATCAGCGATGCGGCATCCGGGCTGAATATGACCGTCACTGCGGGGAACAAGGTGAATCTTGTGAGGCTGGAAGGTATGAATGTGGTGATCAGTCCTGGTGCAGGGCCTTTCGAGGGTACGGTGCCAGTGAAAGACACCGACCTGCAGGAGCAGCTGGCGGCAATGCCCGAGCCGGATGCTTCTGCCGAGGAGAAAAAAATGCCAGAACCCGAACCTGATCCAGAGCCTAAGCCGGAACCCGCACCCAAGCCGGCACCGGCGCCAGCGCCAGCGGAACCCTTGGATACTGTCAGTGTCATGAAGGCGAGTATTAAGGCGGGTGAGATCAAGGAGTTCGCCTACGATCAGGTTTTGGAATGGAAGGAAAGTGACGAGAGTGAGGCTGTGGAAGGCACCGAGTATGAGGTGGGCATGGCCTCCTACAAGGCGGAGACCGTTTTCGGAGTGAAGACAATTCAGGCGAAAGCTCTCATCAAGGACGGGAAAGTGGTGCGCTGGCTGTGGCCCAAGAGCGGCATGGAAATCAAATGACCGCCGTGGTGGCTGTTCCTTACATTTTATCTCCCATCATTTTCCAATGACTTCACTGGAAGCCATACTCGCATTGAATCTGCTCCCGGGGATCGGCCCGGTGCGGATTTCCAGATTGCTGGAGTATTTCGGTGATGCTGAAAACGTGCTACGGGCTCCATTGAGGAAGCTGCAATGCGTTGATGGGATCGGCACGGAAACGGCCGCGACTATTTCCGGATGGGAGACGCGCTGTGACCCTGCCAAGGAAATCGCAGAGGCCACGGAACGGGGGATCAAGCTGGTTACCCGGGATGACGAGGACTATCCGAGGCATTTACGACAGGCCTATGATTCACCGATTTTACTGTATGTATGGGGTGGGATCCAGGCACGCGACAAGCATGCGATCAGCGTGGTGGGATCCCGGCGGACTACTACGTATGGGGTGAATGCCACGCGAAAGATCACTTACCAGTTGGCTCACGCCGGATTCACGATTGTTTCTGGGTTGGCGCGGGGGATCGATACGGCGGCTCATGAGGCTGCTCTGGCGGCAAAAGGACGGACTGTCGCGGTTGTCGGAGCTGGGCTTGCTCGGATGTATCCTCCGGAAAACCTGGCTCTTGCTGAAAAGATCGCAGACGGAAACGGGGCTGTGATTTCCGAGTTTCCGCTTCACAAAGCCCCGGATAAACAGACTTTCCCGATGAGGAACAGGGTGGTGGCCGCATGGTGCCAGGCACTTCTGGTAACGGAGTGTCCGGCGTGGTCTGGATCCCTGATTACTGCGAATCTGGCTTCGGAATATGGAAAGCCGATTTTCGCGGTGCCGGGGCCGATCGACAAGCCGAGTTCAGCGGGTTGTCACCAGCTGATCAGGGATGGTGCGACATTGGTGACGGATGCTTCGCATATCATTGATGACATGGGCGAATTGCCTTTTTCAAAAATGGAGAAAGCTCCAGGCAAGCCTGGGGAAGCTGCCCCGGAATTGCCAGCGGAGGAGGCGGCAGTGCTGGCCGTGATGCAGCCGGGCGAGGAAATGGCCATCGACAGCCTGATACATGCCAGTGGTCTTCCATCATCGGCGGTTACGGCCGCGCTTTTCAAGCTGGAGCTGCGAAGGCTGGTCAGGCCGCTGCCGGGCTTCCGGTTTATGCGGCGGTAAAGCTCCGGTGTGGCTCGACAGCATCGCGCCGAGCCATTTTACTGCGGGGAATGTTCAATATTGTCTTACTGGAGCCGGAAATCCCCCATAACGCGGGTGCTGCCGGGAGGCTGGCACTTGCCACCGGATCTTCCCTGCACCTTGTGAAACCACTCGGGTTTTCCCTGGACGACAAGTATGTCCGGCGCACGGGACTGGACTACTGGCAGGACGTGGATCTTCATGTCTGGGAGAACTTTGGGGAGCTTTCCGCAGCTATGGAAGGAAAGGGCTTCTGGTTTCTTTCGACGAAAGCCAATCGCAATTCCTGGGATGCCGACTTCCAGCCGGGGGATTGTTTGGTCTTCGGGAGAGAGACGAAGGGTTTGCCCGAAGAGATGGTGGCCAGGGCGGGGGACAGGGGACTGAAAATCCCGATGGCTCCCGGTGGAACCCGAAGCCTGAACCTGTCCACTGCGGTAGGTATCGTCCTTTACGAAGCAGTAAGACAGCAGCAACCCGACTGGTAGTATTCCGTATGGTATGAAACGTGCTTTTGTTGTGAATTGCAATGAAGTCACCTTCCTATAGTTTTGTCGCAGGCGATCATGGCTCATGGGAGATCCTTTCCCTATCCGCGGTTGTCGGTGAATCGTTGGAGCCGGTGCCGTTCCTGGAGATCAGAAACGAGTATGTGATGCAGTTGCCTGTGGATTTTCATTGGTTGCTGCGGGGAGTTTCAAACAAGGAGCCTCATCGGGATGTTGAAGACGGGAGGATCCGGCCCTTTGAAAGACCGGCAAGTCTGGCGGCTCTCATTCCTGTGAAAAAGAACGCCGAATGGTGGGAGCTGGCGGCTGAAGATCGGAAAGAGATTTATCTGGAAAACTCGGATCGGATCGCTTCAAAACTGAAAGGTCTGCCCATCTTGGCACAGACCCTTCATCATTGCCGGGATCTTGGAGAGCCGTTCGATTTTCTCACTTGGTTCGAGTACTCTCATGAGGACGCGGGGGCATTTGAAGACCTGATGCAGACCTTGCGTGGCACCAAGGAGTGGAAGTACGTGGAAAGAGAGGTTGATGTGAGGCTTTCACGATCCTTCGGATCTATTTGAACTTGATGTCATCCAAAGATCGGATTTTCACGTAAGATCTACCTGTAAAAGGTTCAAGGAAGTATTCGCCATCGAGAATGATCTCCTTGCCCTGGAATTTTTTGAATGCCTGTAACTGGTACGCGCTATCAAAATCTCTTTTGTGAGCGAGGCCATTGATGGCTCCCTTTTTCTTGAAATCGATAAAATTCAAGTAAAGTGTTTTTTGTTCTTTCGAGTTTGAGAAACGAACGCTTTCGAGTTTCCCTTCCAGGACTATAGGCGTGCCTGAGGAAACGTTTTCTACGCTTTTTCCCATGCTGGGCCTCACGGTGATTTTCCCCGGTTGGGCTGCCGGGGGCTCGGGCTCTTCCGTTGTGGTGGCCGGTTCTGTCTCGGACTCGGGTTCCATCGCCGCAACGGGTGATTTTGTTTCGGGCTCATGCTCGGATTCTTCAGCCGTGGTTTCCGCAGCTGGTGTTTCCGGGGGCTGTTCCGCTGCCGGGGTCTGCGCTTCGTTTTTTTCGGATGTTGCTTCGGTGGCAACTACGTCCGGTGCTTCCTGGCCACGGACACGGGTTTGTTGCTTTACGACGAGAAAAATTGCGGTGGAGAGTAGGGCTACGAGTAATACGAGCAATAAAGGTAGACGCGATTTTTGTGGTTTTATCTGTGTGGGCGGTTTTACCGGAGCTACGGGTTTCGTAGTATTTGGTTGTAAGGGTGCGCTCTCCGCCTGCGCAGGTGCGGTGGCTTGGGCGGTTGTCGCATTGAGAGTTTCCAGTGCTTCACTGAGGGGGGTGTCAGGATTTGCTTTGAGCCTTTTCACCCATCCGCCAAGGCCGAAGCCCGAGCTGTCGGCGACCACTTTGTTTTTCCATCCGGTCAGTTCTTCAACAAGTTCGACAATGCCCAGGACTCCTTGGGACTGGTCCCGGGCACCTAGCCATTTGAGTGGAGAAATCCAAAAGGTGAAACCTCTTCCACTGTCGTTGCTACCAACAACAATCGAAGAAACCTCGGTTTCAACCCAAACGGCTTCTTGTCCAAGAGACTTCGATATGAGGATGGAAGACTCGAGAGCCACGCGTACGACGTCGATCACGAGCGCGCTCTCAAGTTTGTTGTCGGCAAGCAGATTTTGCAACGAGTCACCATCAATCCACTGGGTGACGAGAAAGGGGATTCCATCGATCGGATCGACCGAACCGAAGATCACCGAGCGTAGCGAGGGATCATGGAGTTCGGCGAGTCGCTTGGAAGCCGTTTCGAATGCGGCGGCCTCATCCTTATCAAGGCCACCACCTTCCTTTCCAAAAGGAAAAAACCGTCTTAGCGCCACGCTTTGTTCCGTTTCCGTATCGAATGCACGGAAGATCACTCCATGGGAATCCTGGGAGACTAGGTCTTCGATTTCGAAACGCTGCATAACTGTTGGAACCAATCTATGGGAAAAATTTCATGAGCCAAGTAGGAAGATATCCCGATTCAGGATTCCGACGGAGCGCTTGTCAGGACGGGCATGGCGGCGGGTTGGTGGAAATCGGGTTCCACTCCCGGGAGTTTGCTGGCGCTATGGAAGGTCTGAGTAGGCGAGTTGAGGATGAATGTGACGTTTGCACGGCTGCCGGAGCCGAAACTGATCTCTTTTTTCAGGAAACCCAACGGCACGGACAGGGCTGCCAACCAGCCTCCTTCCTGATTTTCGTCGTGGTAAGACATAATATAGTTTTGAAAATCAGGCTGGGTCGAGATCGGCTGCCGCGCGCTGGAGAAGGCGGAGGCCCACCATGCGCCGTTTGCTGCGAGATTGAATTCAAGATAGGTGTCTTTATCCGGGTGGGTGATAAACAGCTCCGCGACATCGTGCTTCCACAGGCTCTCGGTGAAGTCGCCAGGGATTGCCGAGGGATGAATCATGGCGGGAGCTTCGCGTCCGGCGATAAACCAAAGGTTCTCGCCGTCTTGTGCCAGAGAAAAAGCCGCAGGTGGGCTCAAGGGATTTCGGTGCCAATCCGTCAGAATTCCTGAAAGGGGCAGGTCGAGGTCTCCCCATTCGAGACGTTTGGAGGATTCAAGGATTACCATAGGAGTTTTTGAACATCTATCATTTCCAAATACGAGGGTTTTAAGTCCGGAAACTAAAAATAAAGAAATTTCAATTAATGTTGGGCGAGCGGTCTGTAATTTGCTTACTTCTGTCGACTCCCTTACCTTATGGCACGTTCCAACTCTGGCTACTATAACGCGATAGAATACGTAGGACCTCGACCTCAGAAGCCGAAGAAGCCCAGCATGATGGGCGGCTGGTTTATTGTAGCGATTGCAATCGGCTCCAGTATTTTCTTCGGGAAAACATTTATCGATGATGCTTTGGCCGCGGACAAGGAGCCGACCAGTGCCCAGACAGAATTGGTCATTTCCGAGTTGGAGCAATCGCCGGATTTCGGAAGCAGACTTGCAGTCGAGGCGCTGAAGTATTCTGAAAGGGACATCAGCTACGATCACTCATACTTTAAGATAGATTATCCGAACGGTGATATCCCATCAGGCAAGGGAGTTGCGGCGGATCTCGTGATTCGCTGCTACAGGGAGCTGGGAGTGGATTTGCAAGCGCTTCTTCATGAGGACATGGAATCCAGTTTTCGCGATTACCCTCAGCTGTGGAATGCTTTGGAGCCGGACTCGAACATCGATCACCGGAGGGTTCCCAATCTTCATAAGTTTTTTGACAGAATGGGCGAGCCTCTCAGCACCGAACATAGATCTGGTGATTTCGAGACCGGCGATATTGTGATCTGGGCGCTTGGCAACGCGGAAATGCACATCGGAATCGTCGTTCCCAGTCCTGATGGCCTGAATTCAGATCCTTGGGTGGTTCACCACCCGGCGAATGAAGAGGTGAAATGGGAGAACGATCTCTCGAACTTTCAGATTTTCGGTCACTACCGTTACGACGGAGGGCAATGACCTTGAAAGAAAATCCCTGATTGGGATTGGTATGAAAAGTTTTGTATGTTCCATTCCGCCCGGATGGTAATGTGAAACATGTCAACCTGGCGACCGATTGTAAAAACTCCACTGTGGAAACGGTGTCTGCCCAGCTGGCTGCACGGGCCGGCAGTGCTATGTTTTCAATTGGGGATAGCAGGTCTGGTTCTTTTTCTGGGGATTGTATTCTTCTACTTTCTGCTGGCCTCGAAATACGATCTGGACGAGGTGTCCACTCTGCCCAGGGCGACCGTTTTCCTGGATAGGAACGGAAATGAGATTCAGGCCGGAGCGGCTGCCGGAAGGCGAATCGTGACTCGCGAGGAGATTCCTGATTTTCTGGTGGAGGCTCTTTCCGCACGGGAGGACGCGAGGTTTTTCGAGCATGGGGGCGTGGATTTCCGTGGTCTGGCACGGGCTACGGTAAGGAATATCAAGGATAGGGATTTCACCCAAGGGGCGTCGACTATTACCATGCAGCTAGCGCGTAACACCTACGACATGCGCGCGATGTCACTACACCGGAAGGCTGTGGAAATTGCCCTTACGATGAGGATCGAGGCACGCTACTCGAAGGATGAGATTCTTACCCATTACCTGAACCGCATCTACTATGGCTCCGGTGCCTATGGTGTGGAGCAGGCGGCGCGGGTGTATTTCGGGAAAACGAGTTCCCAGCTCCATCCCGGTGAGTGCGCGATGATCGCCGGTATCATCCGCGGGCCGCATATTTACTCACCCCTCAGGAATCTTTCCGCAGCCATCGAGCAACGGGATCAGACCCTGAATCGGATGGTGGCCGAGGGATGGATCACCCAGGAGCGGGCGGACGCTGTGAAGAATCTGGAAATCCATCTGGCCGACAACAAGGAGGGGCTGGGTAAGAAATCCTATCCGCTCAGGGCTGCGAAAGCGGAGCTTGAGCGGATTATGGAGAAAGAGGATATCGTTCTCGATGGATTGAAGGTTTACACGACCTTGCAGATGGATTGGCAGAGGAGGCTGGAGGCGGAGCTGTCGCGTGAGGTCACGGATCTGGAAAACGAACCCACGTGGCCCAATCCCAAGCACTCGGATCACGTATCCGGAGAGACCGAATACCTGCAATTTGCCGCGGTTACGGTCAATACGAGCACGGGCGCTGTGCTTGCCTACCTCGGCGGGCGGGATTTCTCGGATTCGTGGGTGGATCGCACACGCTCGAAGCGGGATCTTGGATCGGCTTTCGAGCCATTCGTCGCGGCGGCTGCAGCTGAGCGGGGGAGGCTGGTTTTGCCCGGCAAGCCAATCCAGACAGGGCGGCAGATCGGGCCTGCGGAGGTCGAGCGACTTGCAAGGCGCTGTGGGATCACGGGGCCGTTCCTGGCCACTGAGGATTTGTTTCGCGGGGCGGTTGCCGCGACACCGATGGAGATGTCAGTTGGCTTGGCCACGCTGGGAAACGAGGGGAAAAAGCCCAAGCCATTTTTCATCCGGAAAATCGAAGGTTCGGAAGGGAATGTTCTTTATGAACGAACTGTGAAATTTGATCAGGCTCTCACTGCACAGGCAGCGGAGGAAGCAGTTACAGTCTTACGGAAAAATGCGGGAATCCGCACATTTACCGGTGCTACCGGCTCCGAGCGCGATGCCTGGGTCTTGCGCCTTGGGCCTACCGGCTCGACAGCCATCTGGCTTGGATTCGATTCGCCTGCGAAAATTGCTCCGGAAGTGAGATTGGAAGCCCTTTTAAATGAGTTTGTTGAAAGATTGGGATTGTGAAATTTCCCGGTTTTATTAGGTTTTTTCAGAGCGCCGCAAAAAAGGATATTTGTTTGAGAAAAACGCTTGTGAAATTTTTCACAAGCTCTCAGTCTCCCCCCCGGCACTCGCCTATCACTCTCTCATCTTATGGCAAATATTTTTCCACGCTGGTCGAATCTACTGCCCCTACAAATTGCTTTTTGCCTTGGTACCGTCGGTGCTGGAATTGCCGTCGCTTTTGCCTATTACGCGACGCCAAAGGCGCAGGTTGTAGGGTACGAGCCGACACAGCCAATTCCTTTCTCCCACAAGATCCACGTCGATCAGCTCGGTCTTGACTGTCGCTACTGCCATTCCTTCGTGGATGTCGCTGGCCACTCCAATGTGCCGACTGGAAATACTTGCTGGAACTGCCACCAGCACGTTCAGAAAGACAGCCCGAAACTAGCGCCTCTTCACCGCTCGAAAGATCCTTCCTACCCAGGTTATGATGGCAAGCCGATCGAATGGGTGCGCGTGCACAAGGCTCCGGACTACGTGTATTTCAATCACTCGGCACACGTGAACCGCGGGATCTCCTGCCAGAGCTGCCACGGAGATGTGAACAAGATGGAAGTCGTCTATCACTCAGAGCCGCTTTCCATGGGTTGGTGCCTCGAATGTCACCGCGCTCCCGAGGAGCATCTGCGTCCGCTTGAAGAAGTTTACAACCTGAACTACAGCGATGCCGATGTTTCGAAATACACCGATGACGAGTCGATCAAGACTACAAAGGATCTCGGAAAGCTGCTTAAAGAGACTTACAACGTGAAGCCACACGTCTCTTGCTCGACCTGCCACCACTAATCCAATTTTTCCCAAGAATTTTTCTTCAACGCCCTGATATGAGCAAACGCATTTGGAACCACCCGGAAGTCCCGCAGGACGAAACGACCGTCGCATGGCGCAGCCCCGGGCAACTCAATGATACCAAGGAATTCCGCACCTGGATGGATCGCGAGTTCCCACGTGGTGCCGCAGAAATGGAAAATCAGGAGGAGATGGAGACATCCCGCCGGACTTTCCTGAAACTGATGGGTTCCTCAACAGCGCTTGCCGGCTTTGGCATGGTCGCATGCCGTCGTCCCGAGGCTTACATCGTTCCTTATACCCAGGCGCCAGAGTGGGTCATTCCTGGAAAGGCCACTTACTACGCATCTTCCATGCCCCGTGCAGGTGGTGCCGTGCCACTCGTTGTTACCACGCACGAAGGCCGTCCGACAAAAGTCGGCCCGAACAGGCTCCATCCTGACTATGAAGGCACTGATGCCTTTGCACAGGCTTCTGTTCTCGATCTCTACTCCACTTCCCGTTCCCGCTACGTCTTGAAAAATGGCAAGAAGGACACGCTGGAAAATTTCCAAGCGGTTCTCTCCGACCTTGTGCAGGACAAATCGGCGAAAATCGGCTTCGTGTTCGGAGCTGATGAAAGCCCGACCCGTCTTCGCCTGATCAAAGATCTCAAGCAATCATTTGGTGCATCAAAGTTCTACCAATACGAGGCGCTCGCAACCGACAACACCGCCGCATACGGGGCTGGTGTGAAGCTCGTGCCTGATTTCGCCAACGCCGATCGCATCGTCTCCCTCGATTGTGATTTCGCCGGAACCGATCAACAGGGCTCGAACATTACTTTCTTCAATCGCCGCAAGCCGGAAGGAAAGGGCTACAAGGCCGCTCCTGACGCAGCGTCGATGAACCGCCTTTATTCCATCGAATCAGTCTTCAGTCTTACCGGCGGAATGGCAGATCACCGCCTGCGGGTGGCACCTAGCCAGATCGCTGCAGTCGCCGCACAACTCGCTCGTGAGGTCGGTGCAAGCGCAGGTTCGGTTGCTCCTACCACTGATGCGAAGCAAATCGAGTGGATCAAGGCACTAGCAGCCGATCTCAAAGCCAGCGGTGGGAAAACTGCGGTTCTTGCAGGTTCCCGTCAGTCCGACACGGTCAAAAGCCTCGCGCTGGCGATCAACAAGGCTCTTGGAAACCTCGGAAACGGAGTCAGAGCACTCCAGACGGAGAACACAGGCTTCAGCGACATCACTGAACTCACTGCTGATCTCAACTCGGCAGCAATTGAGACTGTTATTTTCCTTACTCCGGCCAACCCGGTTTACGATGCGCCAGCCGATCTGAAGTTCGCTGATGCTCTCGCAAAAGCTAAAAATAGTATCCATCTCAGTGATCGCACCAACGCGACTGCCCACGCGTGCAAGTGGCACGTGCCGAGTGCTCATTATCTGGAGTCTTGGAGTGATGCTCGCAGTGTAACCGGGAAATACTCGGTCGTTCAACCGATGATTCTACCTCTTTATCCGGATTGTGTTTCCGAGCTAGAGCTCCTTCTCGCATTCTTCGAAGAAGACGGGAAGCTTACCACCGGGGAAGGGGAGGACGGCGCTGCCGCTCCTGCGTTTCTCGCCGTAAAAGAGACTTTCGGAGGCGATCAGGCTGCTTGGAAGCTTCTTCTGAAAAATGGTTTCAGTGAAGATTCCGAATACGCGACGGCAAACCCTGCTTCATCCGGTGTTCAAGCAGGCGCCGCCCCAAAATCACCTGCCACGGATAGCCTGGATGTGATCTTCGCTACTGATGCCTCGGTTTATGATGGACGCTGGATCGACAACGGCTGGCTGCAGGAAGCTCCTGACCCGATTTCCAAGCTCACTTGGGATAACGTCGCACTCATTGCTCCGAAAACTGCCAAGGAACTCGGTGTTTACGATGAAATCCTTGCGCCGGAGCGTGAAACGGAAATCCTTTTCGGCCTGACAAAGGGCAAGTTCGCAGCGGTTGGTCCCGATGGTGAGGGTGAGAAGCGCAAGTCGCCTGTCATCACCATTTCCGTAAACGGAAAGTCCTTGGAAATTCCCGTTCTGGTTTCCTTCGGGCAAGCCGAGAACACAGTGATCATCCCTCTCGGCTACGGCCAAGGTGTAAATGAAGACGATGAGTTGGATCGAAAGGTGAACGACAAGTTCGTTGGTTTGGTAGGAATGAACACGGGCTTCGATGCCTACCCGCTTCGCACCCAGGCGACTTCTTACTTCGCGACAGGAGCAACTGTTTCCCTGACTGAAAAGCGCTACTCGGTGGCACTCACCCAGGAGCACAATGCCATGTATGGCCGTGCGCTTGCCCGTGAGGTTTCCACTGCTGATGTCGCGCACAAAGGCGATTTCAAGAAGCAGCTCGCAAATGTTGCCAAACAAGGCCCGGTTGATTCTCACGCTCCGGAGAACATTTCCCTCTACAAGCAGGAAGACAGGGACGGAGAGTCACTCCTTTCCGACAAGCTTCATCAGTGGGCGATGGCGATCGACCTTTCATCCTGCATGGGTTGCAACGCCTGTCTTGTTGCCTGCCAATCGGAGAACAACATCCCGATCGTCGGAAAAGAGCAGGTTGCGAAAGGCCGCGAAATGCACTGGATCCGCATGGATCGCTACTTCGCGCAGCACAAGGACAACGACTTCGATGCCGACAACCCGGAACTCGTCCCGCAACCAGTGGGATGTATGCAATGTGAGTCAGCTCCCTGCGAAACGGTCTGCCCGGTCAATGCGACGGTTCACACTGAGGACGGCCTCAACGCGATGGCCTACAACCGTTGCATCGGCACCCGCTACTGTGCGAACAACTGCCCGTACAAGGCGCGTCGGTTCAATTTCTTCGATTACAACAAGCGCAACCCGCTGATCAAAAACAACCTGAACCGCGGCCCTCTCGGTGAGCGTCACGACAAGGAGCCAAACCACCTTCAGAAGAACCCGAACGTCACTGTCCGTATGCGCGGTGTGATGGAAAAATGCACCTACTGCGTGCAGCGCCTCAGAAACGCTGTCATCCGCCAGAAACGCGGTCAGAAACAGGAGGTTCTCGCTTCAGGAAAACTTTCTCCTGATGTCGATGTGACAACTGAGACTCTCCGTATCCCGGTTGATTCCGTGAAAACCGCTTGCCAGGACGCATGTCCTGCGGAGGCGATCACCTTCGGCAACAAGCTCGACAAGAATGCTTCCGAAATGATGCGCGGAAAAGGTCTTGAGCGTAACTACGATTTGCTCAATTACATCGGCACAGCTCCACGGACAAGCTATCTGGCACGGGTCAAGAACCCGAACCCGGAGATGCCTGACGCAAAGTTCATCGGCCAAGCCACGATCAACATGGCCTGATAATTACCCAAAGATTTTTCGATTTTTCCAATCCACATGGCTTCCAACACAGACACAGCACCGCACCCCGGGAACGGAGTAAAACTTCCGGTTCTCAAGCGCGAAAAGCTCATCCTGAACCAAAGATCCTACCACTGGATCACTGACCGGATTTGCGGAATTGTTGAAAACAAGCAGCCGCTCCTCTGGTGGCTTATGTTTATCCCGGCTTCCCTCATTGCTGCGATCGGCGTGGGCGGCGGACTTTTCCACCTGGTTTCCACAGGTGTCGGCGTCTGGGGCAACACGAACCGCATCATGTGGGGGTGGCCCATTGTAAACTTCGTTTTCTGGATCGGTATCGGTCACGCGGGAACACTGATTTCCGCCATTCTTTTCCTTACCAGGCAGAACTGGCGAACGTCCATCAACCGGGCTGCGGAGGCCATGACCATTTTCGCCGTGATGTGCGCGGGTATCTTCCCGGCCTTCCACGTTGGCCGTGTCTGGTTTGCCTGGTTCCTTGCGCCGATTCCGAACGCGAACGCCATCTGGCAGAACTTCAAATCGCCACTCCTCTGGGACGTTTTCGCGGTCTCTACCTACTTCACGGTTTCCCTCATCTTCTGGTATCTGGGCATGGTTCCCGATCTCGCAACGATCCGTGACCGCTGCAAGCCAGGTATCCGCAAAATGCTTTACGGAATCTTCGCCATCGGCTGGAGAGGTGGAAACCGCCAGTGGAGCCACTATGAAATGGCTTACCTCCTTCTCGCGGCACTTTCCACTCCGCTCGTTCTTTCCGTTCACTCCGTCGTTTCCTTCGACTTCGCTACTTCGGTCGTCCCCGGCTGGCACACGACGATCTTCCCGCCATACTTCGTGGCTGGTGCGATCTTCGGTGGTTTCGCAATGGTGCTTACGATCATGATTCCTGCCCGTTTCATCTACGGTCTGCAAGATCTGATCACGATGAAGCACATCGACAACATGGCGAAAATCATTCTCCTGACCGGCACCATCGTTGGATACGCATACCTCATGGAGCTCTTCGTCGCCTTCTACTCCGGAGCGATCTACGAAATGGAAGCCTTCAAATACCGGATCACGGGCCCTTACTGGTGGGCATATGCGGCCATGATGAGCTGCAACGTTCTCTCCCCACAGTTCTTCTGGTTCAAGTGGTGCCGTGAAAACCTCTGGGTAGTCATGATCATCGCGATGTGCGTGAACGTCGGGATGTGGTTTGAGCGATTCGTGATCATTGTCACCACTCTCGCCCGCATGTGGCTGCCAGGTGACTGGAAAACATTCTCTCCTTCACCACAGGATCAGATGCTGTTCGTAGGCACCATCGGAATGTTCCTGACCTTGTTCCTTCTTTTCCTCCGCTTCCTTCCATGCATCAACATCGCCGAGGTAAAATGGGCGAAAGAGGAGAGCGATCCGCACTTTGAGGACAACGAAGCCCACGAAGACAAGGGTGCCGATACCATCGCCGCCTACCAGAAGGAGCTGGACGACGAAAAAGCCTAATTTTTTTAAATCTCAATTTTCATAAAGTGACTACTACCCGCAAAAGAGTTTACGGCTACCTGGCCGAGTTCAAAAGCGCTTCCGCCCTTTACAAGGCAGCGGAGAAAGTGCGCGACGCCGGCTTCCGCAAATGGGATTGCTACACTCCTTATCCGGTTCACGGGCTGGATGCGGCGATGGGTCTCAAGCGCTCCATCCTTCCTTGGTTTGTCTTCTTCGGCGGCGCTACTGGCACTGCCACTGCCTTTACCCTGGCTTACACCACACAGGTAATCATTTACCCGACAGTGGTTCAGGCAAAGCCAGCGAACATCTTCACCATCCCGGCGTTTTTCCCGGTGATGTTCGAGCTGACCATCCTTTTCTCCGGTTTTACCGTGCTCTTCGGCCTCCTTGGCCTCATGCAGCTTCCACGTCTCAATCACCCGCTTTTCGCCAGCAAGCAATTTCACCGCGCTACCGATGATGGCTTCTTCATCGCCATCGAGGCACGTGACGCAAAGTTCAGCCCGGACGCGACCCGTGACCTGCTCGCCGAGATCGGCGGGGACAATATCGAACTCGTCGAAGAAGAGAACTAACCCCTTTACCCTTTCCTTTTCCACTAATCAGCCATGCGCTACTTTTTCCTAGCATACGCGATCATCGCAGTCCTCTTCGTGGGGATCATGGGCTTTCGCGGCCAAAAGTTCCACAAGCCGCCCATCATGATCTTTCCTGATATGGACAATCAGGATAAACTCAAAGCCCAAGCTCCCAGCGATTTCTTCGCAGACGGTGTGGGCGAGCGCTTGCCTATCGACGATACTCAACCACGCGGTTTCAATGAAGAGGGAGCTGCGGATATCGGCGGTATCCCCGAGTATGAGTTTGGTGGACAGGTTGGCTATTACTACACAGGTCATGTCGGTGACTACTTCGGCACCGGGATGCCGGAAGAACTCGAGCTGACTTCCGAAAACGCGGGGGAACTCATCCGCCGTGGAGAAGAGCGGTTCGGGATTTACTGCGCGGTTTGTCACGGCACCTCCGGAAACGGATTGGGCATCACCAGCGAATACGGTGTTCCAGGCATCGCAAACCTTCACGGTGACCCTTACAAGCTACCTACTTATCCAGATGGCCGTCTCTACGACGTGATCACAAACGGAAAAGGACAGATGGGCGGCTACGGTGCCAATATCCCAGTCCGGGATCGTTGGGCAATCGTCGCCTACGTCCGCACACTTCAAGTCGCGAAGACCTTGGCCACTGAGAAAGCCGAGAAAGAAGCTGCCGCAGAGGAAGCTGAAGCCAAAAGGGTAGAAGAGGAGAAGGGCGATGCAATTGCCCCAGCTCCTGCCGATCCAGGCGCTGGCGCAGATGAAAACGGAGCCGCCGCACCTGCGGGGAGCGATACCGAAGCTGCCCAACCAGAGGCTGAAGCAGCCGAGCC
>JBPOGC010000045.1:0-18682 GCA_051251795.1 Luteolibacter sp.
ACACATCCAAAAGGATGCATTTTCAGCTCACCCCTCTCCGAAGCACGTAGCTGTATTCAGATCTAGCCAGAAATCCGGAAGGCATAATCAACAAACCGGGCACTGGTTGATTGTTTGGAAAAAGTCATTCCCCTTGTTATCCACAAGAATGAACGCCGGGAAGTTCTCCACTGTAATTTTCCAGACCGCTTCCATACCGAGTTCGGGAAATGCCACCACCTCTTGCGAGCGGATGTGATCCTTCGCCAGCAATGCTGCGGGTCCACCCGCTGATCCAAGGTAAAACCCGCCATTCTTCTTGCAAGCATCTGTCACTTGCTGGCTCCTGTTCCCTTTTGCAAGCATCACCATCGAACCACCCTTCGATTGGAAAAGATCCACATACCCATCCATCCGCCCGGCGGTAGTCGGCCCGAATGAACCGGACGCCATTCCTTCCGGAGTCTTGGCCGGTCCTGCATAGTAAACCGGATATTTCTTAAAGTATTCAGGAAGCTCTCCGGTTTCCTCCAGTATCTCCTTCATCTTCGCATGTGCCGAATCCCGCGCCACGATGATCGTTCCGCTCAATGCCAGTGCTGTCGTCACAGGATATTTGGAAAGCGTTTCCAAGGTCTTTTCCATCCCCTGGTCCAAATCGATCTCCACACCCTTGAACTTCCAGTCCGCGTATTTTTCCGGGATAAAACGACCCGGGTTTTTCTCCAGCTTCTCCAGGAAAATCCCGTCCTTCGTGATCTTTGCTTTCGCCTGCCGATCCGCCGAACACGAGACACCGATCCCGACCGGACAGGAAGCGCCATGCCTGGGCAGTCTCACCACCCGCACATCCAGCGCGAAGTATTTCCCACCAAACTGCGCGCCGATTCCAATCTCCTGCGCCTTTTCTAACAGAACCTCTTCCAACTCCAGATCACGGAACGCCTGCCCGTGCTCATTCCCGCTTGTCGGAAGTGCATCGTAGTAACGCGTCGTCGCCATTTTCACCGTCTTCAGATTGTTCTCAGCAGAAGTTCCACCGATCACGAACCCGAGGTGATACGGAGGACAAGCCGCCGTTCCCAGTGACTTCATCTTTTCGACACAAAACTCCACCAAACGAGTCGGGTTCAGCAACGCCTTCGTTTCCTGATAAAGAAACGTCTTGTTCGCCGATCCACCGCCCTTGCTGACAAAAAGGAACTTATACTCATTACCCCCAGTCGCATACAGATCGATCTGGGCAGGTAGATTTGTCTTCGTATTCACCTCCTCATACATGTTCAGCGGAGCCGTTTGCGAGTAACGCAGGTTCTCCTTTGTGTAGGTATTGTAGATTCCTTTCGTCAGAAATTCCGCGTCATCGCAGTCAGTCCAGACCCGCTGACCCTTTTTTCCAATGATCGTAGCCGTCCCGGTATCCTGGCATGCCGGCAGGATACCATGCGCCGCGATCGTAGCGTTCTTCAGAAGCATCAGCGCCACCATGCGGTCATTTTCAGAAGCCTCTTCGTCTTCCAAAATCGCCGCCACCTGCTCCAGATGACTGCTCCGCAAAGTGAAATTGATCGCCCGTATTGCCTCCTGTGCCAGGAAAGTAAGATCATCCGGCTTCACTACCAGCACGTCCTTTCCACCCAGCTCGACAACCTCAGTCCCACCCTCGCGGAGACACTCGTATTCCGTCTCATCGGCACCCAATGGAAACGGATCTTGGTAGAAAAAACCTTTATCACTCATCTTGGATAAAGCCTAACCACGACTCCCCCGAAATGAAACCCGGATTTCAAAACAACGCTATGCTTGTCTATGGCTGCTCCAGGACTTCCATTTCATCCTGAAGCCTTCCCAAGAGCCTTCGCAGATCACCCAGATTCCTCCCCATTTGCCGCTTGCTGCGTGGCTTCGGCGCGGAATCTGTATTCGGAAAAAACTGCCTGTTTTGCGCGGCCAGCTGGTCTTTTCGTTCCTGGCTCTTCAGCTCTGCCTCGGCCACCGTTTCATACTTCGTCTTCAGGAGATCCATGACAGCTTCGCTTGTCATGATATAGGTTCTCGTCCTCCCTGCTCTGGCCATCGTGATCCCTACGACACGCCCTTGAAGATCCACTACAGGCCCTCCCATGTATTGGTGCTCGATCTTCATATCGCTCTGCACAACACGTGAGAACCCAGATCTCACACGGTTTGGCTCACCGCCCATGCGCTCCATCTGGCCCAGCCTGTCTCCGGCAAACTGTCCGGTCACCGGCCTGTTTGAGAGCATGACATCCACACTCCTCTCGGCACCTGCCGTATCGACCTGGATTTTCGCGATATCCCCAGGCTGCTTGAGCGAAAGCGCATTTTTGAGTTCGAACAACCCGGAAATCTTCCTGTCATCCACCATCAGAATCAGATCCCCCGCCCGCAAGCCCGCCTTCGCTGCTCCGAATTCCGACTGCACATTGGCGATCCTCACACCATCCCCGTGGTAATCCACATCGGCCATGATCCCAAGATGAGCCTGGTCTGTTTCATTCAGGTTCCGGTCAAGCACACCCACCACACCAAACCCGGCAGGCTTTCCGTTCGGGCGAACCGCAGTCAAAAACCGCCCAAGCGAAAGGTCTGTGGGGAAGAACGAAGCTGGAACAAAGGAAACATCCTCCTCGTTTTCGGCAATTTCCAACAGCGCGAGATCTTCGTCGGAAAACACTCCCGCCACCATCACACGCGCGGCTTTCCCCTCACTTGAATTCACATAGAGAAGACCTGAATACTTCTCGATCTCACTCCACTTCGTAAGAAACTGCGTTCCATTGCCGATCACCGTCGCATAGGCAAGAGACCTAGGCCTGCGGTTGCCCTCTTTCCCCCAGACGGACACGGTCGACTTGGCAGCTTCAGCCAAAATCGGTTCCAATGCCTTATTGAATTTCTCAGACTGCCTATCGATGACCTCCTTTTCAGCCGGGAGCATCAAAGGCACCTCCGCAGCTTCACGCTCATTCCCCGGAAAGGTGAAGCCGGCCTGTGCAAAGAGCTGGGAACTCAGCCCCAAGAGGAGCGCAGCGCAAATATGTATCCTGATAGCTTTCATCGTGTCTTGTACAGATCCTCCAGTTTCACGAGTTTCACAGAAAAAACAATTTCCTTGGAGCCCCGCAGGATTCCCAGTTGCACCATATCACCCGCTTGCCTCTTCACAGTCAGACTTTGCAACTTTGCTCCACCATTCACCACCTCACCATCCATTGAGACGATCACATCCCCCACTCTCACTCCCGCCTCCGCGGCCGGCGAATTTGCGCGCACCTCGTTGATCAGCACGCCCCTTGGCATACGCCGCCGATCCATTCCTATACCCAGCATCGGTCTCTCTTGGTTGTCCATCGGATTCATCTGCAGAGCGCCCCAGGTCTCTCCGGCAAGCAACCGATCCCAATCCTCCCTGAAACCATCAATCCCCGCGTGGTTGTTGTTGCTCCATGACTCCCCGATGGAAGAGTTGATACCCACCAGCTTTCCATTCAGATCGAACAGCGGCCCTCCCGAATCCCCACCGATCAATGTCGCATCCGTCGTAAAATAATTTCCCGGTCCGTCTGACAATACCCTGCCAAACCTCAACGGAGCCGTCCGTGCAGGATCAAAGCCCGCCGAATGCCCAAGAGCCACGACCCAGTCACCTGCTACCAGCGGCTTGGACTCCCCGAGGTTCACAAACGGCCACGGCCCCTTTTCCAAGATCATCACCATTCCGATGTCTTTCGAAAAATTCGCACCCAGAACTCTTCCTGCTTTCGATTTCCCGTCCGGGAAAATCACATCCACTTCGGTCATTCCCTGCACCACGTGCGCCGCAGTCAGGATCAGTCCGTCCTTGGATACAATCACTCCCGACCCGGACGATCCGGTCTCCTCGGACACAAGCGCCACTGTCGAAGGCAGGGAGTTACCCACCACCCTTTCCACCTTTTCCTCCAGTTTGATCAAATCCTGCAAAGTTGCCGAAGGCTCCCTCGCTTGCAAGACAGGCACAGTTATCACCGTAATCATTGCCAAACCAAAATTTCTCATTGCTACAAACAAACGACACCGGATTTTCATTTCGTCTAGCATATCTTGCTTCGACGTTGATTCACATCACTTGATTCAAGTTAAGTTTACAGTTTGAATATTGCGGAATCCTTCTATCTTCTCGCTCGAAACTACCTGATGGCAAAAAACACAAAACAGAACAACCGAAGGAAAAAGAAGGACGCCAAACCGCGGAAGTCCTTCAACCCGATTTCTTTCCTTCTGTTCTGGCCCTTCCACCTCCTCTTCTCCATCACACGTGGCATGTCCGGGCCGATCAAGTTTTTCGCCCGTCTTTTCGGCACTCCCGCCGTCGCAGGTCTGTACGTGTTCGTCATTCTTGCAATCATCTACGGATACCGCGGCTCTCAATACGATCTGGACAAGATCAACCAGATGCCCGCCCGCACCATCATTCTCGACCGCCAGGGGGCTGAAATCGGAAGGATTCACGGCGAAAAGCGCTCCATCATCAAGCTGGACGATGTCTCCGAAGACTTCCGCAAAGCTATCCTCGCCCGCGAGGACGAACGCTTCTACTCCCACGGTGCAATCGACATCTTCGGAATCGGCCGCGCCATTATCGCGAATTTCAAAGGGAAACGTGAAGGAGCCTCCACCATTACCCAGCAGCTTGCCTCGGATGTCTTCGGCCTGAAGCTGGGGGAAAAACGTGGTGATCTCCCCCGCCAGCTCGACCGAAAATGCCTCGAAATCGCTATCGCCTTCCGTCTCAACGCCACATTGTCAAAGGATCGCATCCTTGAGGCCTACATCAACCAGATCAACTGGGGTCGCCAGATCAAAGGCGTCGGCGAGGCATCCCGCATCTATTTTGAAAAACATCCCTCACAGCTCACGCTCTCGGAGTCCGCCCTCCTTGCCGGTATCGTTCGTGGCCCGGATGCCTACAATCCTTTTAAATCCATCGAAGCTGCCGAGCGCGAAAGGAACACCACCCTTGCACGCATGGTCTCAGCGAAAGCCATCACCCAGCTACAGGCAAACGAAGCCAAACTGGAGCCCATCAACGTTCGTCCCACATGGCGCCGCGACTCGAAGCAATCCTACGCCATGGACGCCATCCGCCGTGACCTGGAAGTCATTCTGGAAGAGGAAAACATAGAACTCGGCGGTCTCACCATCATCGCCACCATAGACCAGCGCATGCAGACCATCGCCGAGGAAGCCCTCGACAAAAAACTCCGCCAGACCGAGCGCATGTCCGGCTACAAGCATCAGACCCGCGCCAAGTGGCAGAACATCGCCAAGGAAGATCGCAAGGAACCGCAATACATACAGGGAGCAGCCGTCCTGATTGACAACCGCAGCGGAGCCGTCATCGCCCTCGTCGGAGGCCGCGACGCAAAGGAATCCCAGTTCAACCGCGCCATCCAGGCACGCCGCCAGATCGGCTCGCTCTTCAAGCCCTTCGTTTACCTTGCCGCCTTCGACAAAGGCCTGCGCCCCTCCACCATGATCTCGGACGACCCCATCCGCAGCGGCGAAATCACAGGTGCCTCTTCATGGCGCCCGAACAATTCCGACGGGAAATTCCTTGGCATGAAACCCGTCTCATACGGCCTCATCCGCTCACGCAACACCATGTCAGTCCGCGTCGGAAACTACGCCGGAGTGCCCCGGGTAAAGGAAGTGTCCCGCATGGCGGGCTTCGGCCAGTCCATGCCGGAAACACCCTCCTCCTTCCTTGGTTCATGGGAGGCCAGCCCATGGGAAGTCGCCACCGCATACACCATTTTCCCCAACAACGGCACCCGCTTCCGCCCCTACCTCATTTCGGAAATCAAAGACCGCAACGGCAACATCCTCTACTCCACACCCGCGCTATCCTACCCCGCCACCACCACCGGCTCCGCATGGTCGGTCTCCAAGATCCTTCAGGAAGTCGCCACCTCCGGCACCGCCGCCTCCATGCGCCGTCTCGGCTTCGACAAACCCGCTGCCGGGAAAACCGGCACCACCAATGACTTCAAGGACGCATGGTTCGCAGGCTACACTTCCAATCTTACCTGCGCCGTCTGGGTCGGCTTCGACACCCCGAAGAAAACCTACTCCGGCGGCTATGGCTCCGCTTTGGCCCTACCGGTCTGGGTCGACATCATGAAAACCGCCAACCGCCTCGGCTACAAGTCAGGCGACCTCCACTCCAATATCAACCTCATCAAAGTCGAGCTCTGCTCACAGTCCGGAAAACGCGCAACCGCTGGCTGCCGCACCGCTGGCACCAATTACACCGACAGCGTCCCCGCCGATACTTCCCCGGATCCTAACGACCTCTGCCCCATCCATCCCGCAAAAGCACAACCAGTGAACGAGTCAAATCTTCCACCACCACGTGCCCAGCCAGTGGGTTCCCCAAGCAAGAAACCTCTCCGCGCAATACCCGTCGAATAACTCCCAAACTTTACAAAAACCATGAAAACAACCAACCCCATCAAACAAAACCGCCGCAAAACCGCCAACGGAGGATTCACCCTGTTGGAAATCGTCATCGTCCTCGGCATCATCGCCGTTATCCTGGGCGGTGCCATCTACAAGCTCGCACCCATCGGCGATGCAGCGAAACTCCAGCGCGTTAGCTCGGACTTCGGCACCATCGGTATCTCCCTGGATACTTACAAGCTGAACGCAGGCATGTATCCCACAACAGCCCAAGGTCTCGAAGCGCTCGTTGTCAAACCCACCACCACTCCAAAACCAAAAATCTGGACACCCGTGTTGAAGGAAGTCCCCATGGATCCATGGCTCAATCCATACCTCTTCAGAAACCCGGGAAAACTGGATCCCTCCACCTATGAAATCTATTCCAAAGGTCCTGATGGCCAGGAGGGCACGGACGATGACATGTCTTCACAGGGCAAGTAGGAACTCCCGGGAAGGCTTCACCCTTCTGGAGATCGTCATAGTGCTTCTCCTCGCCGGGATCATTGTCGGCGGGGTCATCGGCACTCTCTACCACACGGACTCGGAACGAAACCTCAGGGACGCCTCCGGAGAAATCGAGCTCCTGGCAAAAAAAGCACACACCGCCGCCCTGCTCCACCAACACCCCTACGCCATAGAGTTTCTCGAGAACTCCATACGCCTCCGTCCGTTTTCCGAAACCCTCGATACAAATCTTATCGAAACCATAGACTTTGCCACCCGCAGCGATGACGACGACGAACAACAGACCGCCCCTGCGGCACGCGAGGAAATCGAAATCGACCCGGACATCACACTGACCATCCGCCACTGGAATTCCGAACCCTTCATCAAACCCAACGATACCAACACCCCGGTCTGGCGCTTCGATCCCGATGGCCTGGCCGAGCCCCTGACAGTCCGCCTCACGATCGGCGAAAGCTACTCCCAGGACACATACCATCCCCTCACCGGAACCATTGCCGACAAGGAAATGAGCATCGTGGAATAAACCATCACTTGAAAGTTGAACATTGAGAGTTGAAAATCCCAGAAAGAGAAAAGGCTTCCTCCTCCTCGAGGTAGTCCTTGCTCTTGGCATCTTTGCCATCGCTTGCACTGGTCTTACCATTGCCTTCAGCCGCATGGCGGACGCGGCATTCCTCTCCCAGCAAGAGCTCCGCGTGACCCAGATCCTCGATTCCGCGCTCACCGAGCAGCTCTCCACCCCCACGCTCGAGGAGGGGAACTTCCAGCTCCCCGTTGAAGGCAGCGATATCGAGCTGGACGTCGCCATCCTTCCCTTGGAAGAACTCCTCAACAAGGATGGCGAGCCGCTCCAGCAGATTTTCGAAATCACCATCACCGCAACATGGTATGCCAACGGCGACTGGCAAACCCGCACCGCCCAGACATGGCGCAACAACCTCATGTACCAACCATGAGAACCTACGAAAAACTCCGGAAAAGAGCTGAACGTCCCGGGATCAGAAACACCGGCGGCTTTACCCTCCTGGAACTCGTCCTGGCCCTCCTGCTCATCGCCCTTCTGTCAGGCATGATCTTCACCACAGCCCGTTCGTCTTTAATGCTCGGCAACAACATTGTCAGAACCCAGGGCGACGAAATGCTCCACCAGTCTTTCTTCGATTTCCTCGAAAACCGCTTCTCCTCCCTCCCGGGGAACACCCGTATGCAGCTCATGGCATCGGACAGCGGCTCCCACTACCTTTCGGATCTCACCCTACAGAACGTTCCCATGTCCTTCACATGGGGCGGCACAGAACGCAGCGCGAAGGCCATCCGCATCTCCACTGAAAAGCGGGCTAGCGGCTACCTCGATATCGTTCTCACTTACTATGAAAACGAAATCATAGACCCCGAGTCCGCCGAAGGAACCGCATCCAGCATTGATGAACTCCCCTTCGCGGAAATCACACTGCTCACAGACGTCGCCTACTTCGAATGGCGGGTTCTCGATGGCCGCACCATGGAGTGGCAATTCGACTGGGATCTCCCGGGTCGCCTCCCTCTCCAGCTTGAACTCGTCTGCGCGTTTGGTCCCGACGGTTCGGAAATCCGCCAGATATTCTGGATCCCTCCCCGCCAGAATCCCGAGACCTTCATGGCGCAGCTCGCCCAACAATCCGGTGGCGGCCAGTCAAGCCCGCCTGAACCGGAAATCCCGGCAGACCAACCTCCGCCACCGAACGGAGCCCCGCCTGGAAATGGCCAGCAGGAACGCCAACCCAACACCCCGAACCAACGATGAAAACCTCCACTCCCCGGAAACATCGATCCCGTGGCGCGGCACTCATCGCCGTCCTCTGTCTCATCGCCATCCTCTCTCTCGCCGCGGTAACCACCCTGCGCATCATTTCCTTCGACATGGAAATTGCCACGTCCAAGATCCATGGCTTCCGTGCCTTCCAACTTGCCGAAATGGGAATCGCCCTCGGCTCAAACCCCCTCGTCGAACGTGACGACCCAATCCTCTATCGCCTGGACGAGGAAACCAGCGAGGAACTGAAAGTCACCCTTACCTCGGAAAGTGCTCGCTTCAATATCAACTCTCTCGTGCTTTCCGAGGACAAGTCCCTCATCCGGGATATCTTCATCGACTGGGGTCTCGACCTGGATTCCGCACAGGCTCTTACAGACGCCCTCACGGATTGGGTCGATGGCGATGACGAAGTGGCTCTCAATGGTGCTGAAGAAGACGACTATAAGAAAATCGGCCGCATCAACCAACCATTCAACCACCCCTTCTACGATATCGAGGAAGTCCGCCTAGTCCTCGGCATGGAAAAAATCGAAATACTGCGTCCCGACTGGCGCGAATGGTTCACCGTCTGGTCCAGTGGCACACTCGATCTGAACGAAGCAGAGCCGAAACTCATCGCCATCGCAGCCGAGGTCACCGAGGAAGAAGCCTCCATCATCCCTGAGACCGTCCGTGGCATTGATGACGTCCTTGATACGGAAGACGACGTCCGCTTCCAGTCCGTTGATGACGCCCTCTCCCTGCTGGGTCTCAGCTCCGAGATCCGCCCGGACATCGCAGCACGTTTCACCGTGGATGACACCACCACCCGCATCACCTCCACCGCCCGCTCCGGAGAGTCAAAACGCCGCATCACTGCCATCGTCCGCAACCGCACCGGCCGCCCCTCCCTCCTGGAGCGCACCACCGAGATCATTCCGTAAGCCAATGAGAAAACAACCCATCCTGCTGAACGCCCTGACGTTCCCATGGCGAGGAAATGCCAAATGGCTTTTCCTCTGGCTGGTCATCCTCTCCTGCGCTTCCTACATCACCGCCATCAGCCCCCGTATGGTTCTTCCCGCCGTATTCAGGATCGGCCTCCCCAACCTGTCGATCGTCCTGATGATTTTCCTGATCTATTTTATTCAAAACACCCTTGATACGGACGATAGTTCTCCTTCAATCGGCCAGTTCATCATCGCAAAAATCTCCGGTTCCTACCTAATGATGTCCAACGCCCGCCTGGTTGGAATTATTTTTTAGAAACAACAAAGAGAAACTAAATTGGTTTTAAAGAAAACAACCCAAAGACACTTCATCTAAGCCCGCACATCTTCATGGCAAAAAAAACATCACTCATCCTTCTTTTTCCCGGCGAAAGCGCATGGGAGACATGGACACTCGCCCCATCATCCCAGGCGGAACTCTCCACCACTCACACGGTGGAAAAACCTTCCGAAATCGAGAAACTCCCTGCCGGCGATCTCATTCATTTTTTCCCAGTCCGCTCTTTCACATCCCTTCCCCTACGGGTTCCTACCGCAGACACCTCCCTTTTTTCCGATCTGGCCGCCACCCATGCCGAACGCGCCGGGCTCCGTCCTGATCCCGCTGCCGGCCAGCTTACCGATGTGTTCCCCCTCTTTACCAACTCAGAGGAATCCACCTTCCTATCGGTCATCCTGAAGAAGCCGGAGCCCGGCGATCTCCCGCTGAAATCGCCCAAAGCCTTCGATATCTCGGCGCGCGCCCTCCCTGTAAAAGGAAACGCGCTCAGCATCTGGAGAGAACTTGGCAATTGGGTCTTCGCCATCCACAGCGAGGGGAAACTCCTTTACTGCCAGGCCACCACATTCTCCGCCGTCTCGCCGGACGCATCGCTCGTCCGAGCCATCCGCATTGCCATCGCACAGCTCTCAATGCAGGGCATCGAGGCCTCCCCTACCGAAGCGGTGATCTGGTCCTCCGACTTGGAAACCGACACCAAACTCGTTTCGGAATCCTTCTCCGTCAGAACGGAACTGGCGCTACGCCCGGCTCCCATCCTGCCGGATCCACAAAGCGCCCTTCTCCCGGAAGATGTGCGTGCCGCGCACCGCGCCGCCAGAAAACGCCAGAACATCATTCTCGCCATTGCCGCTATCGCCATTCTCTACCTCGGCACCATCGGCTACCTTGCCTACGATCTCTGGAAAATGCGCACCAGCACCGCGGAACTCACGGATCGCGTTAAAGTCATTGCCCCGGAAGGCGATGCCTACACCACTCACCTTTCAAAATGGTCCGAACTGGAATGGGGATTGGATCTGAACTACAACACCGTAGATATCCTCAGTCGTGTAGCTCGTTCAATCCCTCCGAACCAGGGCCTCCGCCTCCGTGCAGCGGACATTTCCCCGACGGAAATCACTATCTCCGGCGAGGCGCCCCAGCCACAGGCGGTAAACCAGTTTTCCCTGAACCTGTCCAAAAACAACGACCTGACCGATTTCGTCTGGCAAACCCCGGAGCCAAGGCAATCAAGTAGAGGCTGGGAGTTCAAATTCACCGCAACACTCCCGACCGTGCCATAGCATAGCATACGGCCTCGGTAACTTTTTTGATATATTGCATTCGGCTACTCTCAAAGATCGAGACCACCGGACAACTTACACCGAACCCTCGCTCGATAAAAAATTCGCAAGCAGCGCCAGACCGGCATCCTGGCTTTTCTCCGGGTGAAACTGACATGCCAGCACGTCACCCTTTTCCACTGCCGAGACAAAAACCTCCCCCGCGTAATCCGTCGTAGCCACTTTCCAGGCATCATCTTCCGGCTTCGGGTAATAGGAGTGAACAAAGTAAAAATAAGGCTCTTCCCCCAAACCTTTCCAAAAACCGGAACCAACCGTCGGCGGGGTCGTACCGTTCCATCCCATCTGCGGAATCTTTTTCCCCTCCTCTTCCTGGAAACGGACGCAGCGCCCCTTCACAACTCCCAGTCCCTCCACACCCGGGGCTTCATCACTGCTTTCGAACAGAATCTGAAATCCCACGCAAATCCCGAAGTAAGGCTTTCCAGCGGAAATCCATTTCCTCAGAGGCTCCACCAGCCCCCTGGCATCCAGCTGTCGCATCACATCGCCAAACTCCCCTTGCCCGGGAAGTATCAGATGGGTCAGACCGTCCAGCTTCTCCTCGGAGTCCACAATGCGCAGCTCCACCCCGAGCGCGTGCAAAGCATTCGCCACACTGCGGAGATTCCCTCCACCGAAATCGATCAGGCCTATACTCACAGCATTTCCTTCGTACTAGGAATCCCTTTCACCCGCGCATCCTTTTCGCACGCCTCGCGCAACGCACGCGCCAGCCCCTTGAAAATTGCCTCCGCGATATGATGTCCGTCACGCCCGTAGAGTAGCTCGACATGGATGTTTGCCCGCAGGTTGCTCGCCAGCGCACGGCAAAATTCCTCTACCAAAGTGAATGGCATGTTTGGCGCGGAAGGAGTGCCCGCCGGAGCGCGGAATTCCAGATGCGGCCTGTTGCTCAGATCCACCACCACACGAGCCAGCGTCTCGTCCATCGGCAAATAGGCACAGCCGTAGCGGCGTATCCCCTCCTTGCTCCCTAGCGCTTCCTTCATGCATTCCCCGATCACGATCGCCGTATCCTCGATCGTGTGGTGCGAGTCCACTTCCACATCGCCCTCCACCTTCACATTGAGATCAAACAGTCCGTGCTTTGAAAACAAGGTCAGCATGTGATCGAAAAATGGAACCCCAGTCGAGATATCAGATACCCCGGAGCCATCCAGGGATATACTCAGATCAATTTTCGTTTCTGCCGTCTTCCGACTCTGTTCCGCTTTTCTAACACTCATGTTGTAATTCTTTTACCCGCAAACTCACTAAGCGTCGATTCCGCCATGTTTCACGAGTTTCTCCAGATAAAAATCAGAAAGTCCGCGATCTTTCGTCTCTTTGCGACCCTCCTCGTAGTCGTTCCCAGCATCATCACTGAGCACACGACCCTCTATTTTCTTACCACTTTTCAGAATTACCGCATTGCCGAAAAATACTGCGGTGGAGAACAAAACTATTGTTGAAATCCTTCTACAAACCCATGAGTTACGTGGATTTCCTGGAAAATCCACAATCTCTTCCGACCGACCATACAATGCTCTCCTTATTGATTGCGGACTTTGAGTTCCATTGGGTCTGACAAAATCTTCTCGGTTCCTCCCGCGCTTGTTTTTTTCACCTTCCCGCCCGCAGTCGATGCGTCCGGGGAAAACTTCACCTCCACCCCCTTCAAAGGACTGCGCAGGATCGCCTCTCTCATTTCAGGCGAGACATCCTTCCCGTAGGTAAGCACAACCCCGTATTCGGCGATCAAACTCGCTTGGATCAAATCCGTATGGAACATCGGGAAATAGACCGCACGTGCCGGAAGTCCTGCACTTTTCCCTACGAAATTCTCCGGGATATCGTGCCCAAGCTGTTTCAGCCTCGCCTTCGCAATCACCAGCAAACCTAGAGTGGACTCTTCAAAAATCATTTCCCGGTCAGCAATCGTCAGGTCAATGAGATTCACCTCAGGCATGCATTCCAGAATTATACCGTCTCGGTGAAAAACCTCGCTAACAGTCGTGGCAAGATTAACTGCCCAGATCCGCCAGCGATCCTCTCCGCTAATTGCAGCCACATCCAGAGCCGCCTGCATCGCCAACCCGTACACAAATGCCCTGGCTTTTACCAAGTTCTTCGGAGCGTCGGATTGATATGTGTTCAATTTCGACCCTTCGGCAAAATGATCCCGTGCCTTGGTCAACACCTCGTTGGCCATCTCCCTGAAAGCCGTGTCACCCGTAATCCGGAAGACACTCGCATACGCGGAAACCATTCGGAACGTAGCACCCGCGTGGGCATCTTTTGCCAGCACGGAAGAGCCCAGACGCGCCTCTCGCACCTTCAGCAGCTTCTCCCGCCCGGATTCAAAAAGGCTTTCCACCTCTCCCTCACTCATCCCCGTTTCCTCAGCTACAGCGGCAATATCCAGAACTTTGGCCAGGCTGTTTTTTCGGAAAAACTTGCGGGAAGGATCTACCTCAAAAGGCAGATTGCCCATTTCCCGCGCCCCGGTTGTCGTCACCCAGACGTTCAGCTCCTCTTCATTCAGAGATGCTTCCAGATCCTGCATCGTCCATAACCAGTCTTCCATACGTATCAACGGAAAGCTGGCCAGGGCAAAAAGACCATCGTCCGCTTTGTAGGTTTCAGTAATATAGGAAAGAACCTCCATCGCCCGTTTCAGCGCCAGTTCGTTTCCCGTCACCTCGTAGGCATCCAGTAGACTTACCACCACCCGCGCCTGAGTTTCGCAGTCCCGGTAAAATCCTGGCAATACAAAGGAAACACCTTGTCGGGAGCTGAAAACACCACCATCCAGCGGATCAAACATCGCGCTGTTCAGCAAATCCTCCACCATCATCCCGAGCGTCTCCCTGGAGCTTTCACGCAAATCCTCAGGCAAGCCCTCGGTTCTCGCACCCAGCGCCAAAAGATCCAGAGCCGCTGTTGGAAACAAGCCCCCTATCCCATCAAGAGTGTGCGAATACGGATCATACAATGAAATGATCTGTCGCAAAGCCCTCGCCGAATCCTTGGCTGGATCCTTACTCAGTATCCATTTTTTGAAACTTTTTTCGATCCGCTTCTTCCGGTTCACATGGTCGATGGAACTGTTTTCCATCACGTAGTCCTTCGCCTCGTTCCACATCTTGGAGACCATCAAGTGCGAATGTAGGAAAACTTCCCCCGGTTTGCTCGAGTTCGTTTCCGTCAGTGGGATCCACGCCACCGGATTGCCTTTGGAAGTCATCCAAACCACCATGGGAAACTGGAACGGCGCCTTGACCTCGGAGCAGAGGCGCGCCGAGAGCAAAGCCATTTCGCGGCACGTATTCCCGTCAATCAGAATCGGCACATAACTGGAGTTGATCCCTGCCACAACCTCCGCATTTCCTTCCAGCATATTCATCACCGCTCCGCAGGACGGATGGTTCGGCCACAAGACAAACGCAATGACCAAACGATCCGTCTCTTCAGCAAGGGCAAGGGACGCCTTCGTCCATGGCTCCCATTTGATTTTCGACTTTCCATACAGCTCGTAGGTTTCTCCGGGCAACCCTTCGAGCCCGTCACTTTCGGGTAGTTCACTGAAAACCCCGTGATCCTTCCCGACTACTTTTGCCTCCTTTTCTTCGCAACCGGCCAGTGCCAAAAATCCGGCAATTGTTAATCCATATAAAAATAATCTAATCATGCTGGGCTTCTCAAACTTATTGTAGAGGCTCCTGATACTGTTGCGAACGGAATCCTTTGCCAAGTAGTAAGAAAAGGCTTCCGATACGCCTGCCGGACGCTAGTCTCTGCTCACACTTTTCTTTCGTACAATCAATTCCGCCGCGTGATCAGTATTGCCATCTCAAGCCAAAAAGGAGGGGTCGGGAAAACCACCCTCTCTATCAACCTCGCCCACGCCTTCGCCAGAGCCGGATTCCGCACTCTGCTCGTCGATGCCGACCCCCAAGGCTCCGTCGGCCTTTCCCTCACCAGGCAGTCACGCCTTCTGCCCGGCTTCTATGATTTTCTCGACGATCCGGGCATCCCGCTCGAGCGCCTCGTCGTCCCCACACGCCTGGAGACATTTTCCCTCGTCGCAGCCGGACAGGCCAGCGATTACGAGACTGGAAACGGCGCGTCCGGCGCACACCTCGCACGCGTCCGCGCATTCCTTAGAAATACCGCAGCCCGCAGCTTTGACATCTGCATCATCGATACCGCCGCAGGTCTCTTTGGCGTCACCAATGACATCATCGCATCCGTCGATGCACTCCTCATCCCCCAGCAGGCGGAACCCCTCGGAATCCGCTCGGTTCCAAAACTTCTCGAAGGCCTCAATCGCCTCCGCATCGTCAACCCCCGCCTCAACGTTCTTGGTGTCTGCCTCACCATGCTCAATCAGCAACTCGCGGAAAGCCGGGAAGCAGCACTGGCTCTCCAGAACCTCCTGCCAGGGGAAATGTTTTTCAAAACCACAATCCCACGTGACGAGATCTTCATCCGCGCCAGCGCGAAAGGCCTGCCCGTAGGTGTTCTGGACGATGGCAGCGGAGCCGAAGCCGTCTTCGATTCCCTTCGGGCTGAGATCCAGGCAAAACTTGAGAAGTCTCACCACAATCCTCTCGCTTCCCCTCACTGATGGACCCAGTCAATCCATGGCTCGACCCCTCCGAGGTTCGACACCTTGCCGAGCAACTGCTCCGCCCCGTCTCCACCGAGCACCTGGAGACCACCGATGCCGGCTTTGACTCCTCCTTCGTTGGCTTCGCCGATCCTCAGAAAAAAAACGCATCCCCACTTCCTGAGCGCAATGAAGGCAAAGAGAAGCCCCAACCCGCACCGGAACCACCCCCTGCAACCACAGCGGCCGCTACAGTCGAACCCTTCACACCACAGGAACCCGAAGCCCCACAGCCACCGCCCCCATCCAAAGCACGCTTCCTCGAGCGCATACAAATCTTCCGCGACTGGCTCGCAAAACACTTCAAGGCAACCGACATCTTCATTCTCGATCGCGAAGGGAAAATCATCTTCGATGAAAGCGGTCACGGCCGCCTCCACTTCATGGCGCGCAACCTCGCCGTCGCCTCCACCGGCTCCGGCAACATCCATGTGAAAATCGGCCCCTCCGCCATCCTGGAAGTCATTCCCTGCGAAACACCATACGGTCGCATCGTTCTCGGCACCCTTGTCCCGGAAGCCCTGCCACCCGCACACATCCGCACCATCACGGAAGTCCTCATCCAGACCGCATCCCCCGCCTGATTTGAGCATTGAAATTTCAGCGGAAGAAAGCCACCCGCGCCTTGATGCCTTCCTCGCATCAAAACTCGACGACCTCTCCCGCTCCCGCATCCAGGAACTCATCCGCGAGCAATACATCCTCCTGAACGGTGCCCCTACCAAGCCCCGTGGCACGGTAAAACCCGGCGACAAGATCTCCGTTATCGTCCCCGAGGCCACCCCCGCCGAAGCCGCCCCACAGGACATCCCCTTGGAAATCCTATATGAAGACGAGCACATCCTCGTGCTCCACAAAGAGCACGGCATCGTAGTCCATCCCGCCCCTGGAAACCCCGACGGCACCCTCGTAAACGCCCTCCTCCATCACTGCAAAGGCCAGCTCTCCGGCATCGGTGGAGTCGAGCGCCCCGGCATCGTCCACCGCCTCGACAAGGACACATCCGGCTGCCTCGTCGTCGCAAAAACCGACCCCGCCCACCAAGGTCTCGTCACTCAGTTCGCAGAGCGCTCGACCATGGAAAAGCTCTACCTTGCCGTTACCCACGGCATCCCAAAGCCCCCCGCGGAAACCATCTTCACCCACATCGGACGCCACCCCGTGAACCGTCAGAAAATGGCCGTCGTAAACCCTCCCGGGGGCAAGACCGCCATCACCGATTACAAAACCCTCACCACGGATCCAGCCACCAAGACCGCCCTGGTCCTCTGCCACCTCCACACCGGCCGCACCCACCAGATCCGCGTCCACCTCCACCACATCGGCACCCCCATCCTCGGCGATCCCATCTACGGGAAAAAACACGAGCTCCCCACTCCCCGTCTCCTCCTCCACGCCTGGCGGCTCTCCTTCCTCCACCCCGTCACCGGAAAAAAGCTCCACCTAACCGCTCCACCCCCCCAGGACTTCCAGCCCTGGCTGTCAAAAGCCGAAATCTGAAAAAATTACCTGAGTTCACCCAAAAAAAAGATTCGTGAAATCCGTTAGATTCGTGGTTTGAAAATCACATCAACCCCAGCGAAGTATAACCCAAGCTTCCGTGTTTTCCGTGAATTTCCGTGGTTATAAAATCCACCCAACCAAGCCCCCATATCCTTGGCTAAATCCCAACCCAAGCTATAGTCTCCCCATGAACCTAGCCGACTTCAGAAAAGAATACTCTGCCAAAGGCCTCCACCGCAAAGACCTCAGCACCAACCCCATCGAAGCCTTCAAATCATGGTTCCAACAGGCCACCGAGCTGAAAGTCCACGAGCCGAACGCAATGACCCTCGCCACCGTCTCCCCGGATGGCCAACCCTCACAGCGCACCGTCCTCCTAAAAGCCTTCGATGAACGGGGCTTCACTTTCTTCTCAAACTACAGCTCCAGAAAAGCGCAGGAAATCGCCGCAAGCCCAGCCGTCTCCCTCCTATTCCCATGGCTCACACTCGAGCGCCAGATCATCATCCGTGGAACCACAGAAAAAATCACCCGCGAGGAATCTGCTGGCTACTTCCACAGCCGCCCCCGCGAATCACAGCTCGGCGCATGGGTCTCGGATCAATCCACAGTCATCCCCTCCCGCGAATTCCTCGTCAGTAAACTCGAAGCACTGAAAACCCGCTTCGACGATGGTGAGATCCCCCTCCCCGATAACTGGGGCGGCTACCGCGTCGTCCCCGAGACCATCGAGTTCTGGCAAGGCGGCCCCGCCCGCATCCACGACCGTTTTCTCTACTCCCGCCAGCAAGACGGCTCATGGAAAACCGACCGACTCTCCCCATGAAATACCTCCCTCTCATCCTCCTCGCCCTGCTCTTCACAAACTGCGCGGAAAAGCCACCCGAGGAAAAGCCGAAGAAAAAAGAAACCACCGGCCCCGAGCTTGTCGGCCGCGTAGCCTCCATCCCTGCCGATAGGAAATTCGTCCTCATACAGGCCTACGGGAAATGGCTAGTCACAAACGGCTCCATTCTCACCACCCAGGGCCCCGAAGGCCGCGCCGCCAACCTCCTCGTCACCGGCGAAAAGCTAGGGCAATACGCTGCCGCCGACATCCAGTCCGGCACCCTAGAGATCGGCGACGCCGTCTACACAGTCGCAAAGCCAAAACCAAAGACG